>JANXDB010000014.1 GCA_025060015.1 Caldimicrobium sp.
AAAAGAGGGAAGACTTGAAGGAAGACTTGAAGGAAGACTTGAGGGTTTACTTGAGGATGCTCAGGAGATGGTGCTTGAGGTGGTGGAGGTGAAGCTTGGGAGATTGCCGAAGCAATTAGAAGAGCAGATCAAGGCAGAAACTGACCGAGAGAAACTTAAAAGGCTTCTCAGGGAGCTTGTTCTTGCCTCAAACCCCCTGGAAGTAATCCAACAATTTGGCTATAGAGTTAATGAAAGCTAATCAAAAAACACCCTCCAGTTAATCCTTTAAACAAAGGGTTCTATTCACCCCTTTATAAATGTGCCTTAAATCAATCTTAAGCAGGACTCTTAGAGAAAAAAGGTAAAACTAGGTAAGTGTGGGATCTTCATGCTCTCATCTAAGACTTAAAAACGTTACAAAGACTTTAAGCAATCAAAGATGCATCCCAAAGAAAAGAAGTGGCCTTTAGACTACTATGGGTATAGTCATTTATCGAACAGGAGTGGGAGGGACTTTTGGAGTAAGTTTTGGCCTTGGGAATGTATCATTTTTGGAGTGGAATTGTTACAAATTTAACGAGAATTCCCCTCAGTCTAAAATCCTATGGACTCATACAGGGGATTGACAAGCCTATAATTTTGTTTATATTTAGACACTAGCTGGGCCGCTAACTCAGTCGGTAGAGTACCAGCCTTTTAAGCTGGGAGTCGCAGGTTCGAGTCCTGCGCGGCCCACATTATAAAGCCCCCATCGTCTAGCCAGGTCCAGGACACCGGCCTTTCACGCCGGCGACAGGGGTTCGAATCCCCTTGGGGGCGTTTTCTAAACTAAACTCTAAATTCAATATCCTTCTGAAATACTTTTTTATATTATCAAGTTTTGAAAGAGTTGAAGCAATTACTTCTCTCTTTAGTATCTCAGGAAGGTAATAGTCCTTGAAAGTTTTCTACCTTATGTGAATAAGGTAAGGTCTGTTAATTGGTTTACCTATCTGACTAACTAACATACAATAAACACCCTTTACACCCTAATCCTTTAGTTGCTGATACGATGAATCTGCTAAATCTTTGGCAAGCACATTGTAAATCTTCCCTACGTGATTAACAGAGTTTTTACCTGTAGTGGCTTCCATAGGCATTGGTCTTGAAGGAGTAATTAGTCCCTTAACACGATTCCCTCTCCTTGTAGCACCATCATCACCATGTGCTGCGCTTGTTCCAGTTACGGTTAGATAAAAGAGTTTCTTCTCCGGAATGTCTCCAGTGTAAATAAAAAAACATCAACTTTATAATCAGGAGCTAATTCATTAGCCCCTCCGAGGAGCAAATGTGGGAGCTCTTCTTTTAAATTTAAGTACTCCCTGAGGAGGAAATGAAGTGCTCAACCATTGCTGAGGCAACTGTTAGATCAATATTCTCCACCTTTCTGACTCCAAGAACCTTAATATCCTCTCCTACTGATGGATAGCTTTTTTTTCATGGCAGGACTGTTCAAAAAATTCTCAATTTCCAAAACTATTCTCTCAAGAGGAGAAGGGGAGCATAACCAATTCCAATACTTGTATCCTTTGCAAGTGGTATGACATCTTCACAGAGGATCTTTAAATCCAAACTTCCTGGTCCCACCTTATAGTCAATTGTAAGATGTAAAGAGGGATCAAGGAAACGGAATTTTTTAGTAAACCACTTTATAACAGATTCCCTTATTAGAATCCCAAGAGGAATTTTGTATTTTTGGGCATTTGTTATTAATTCATAGATGAGGCCGCCTGCTACGATAATTCTTATGGGCTGAATTAAATAACCGCCACCAAACTTGGGATCAGATTTCCATTTTTTCTCCTTTATAATTTTTAATGTTTACATAAAGGTTAATATTAAAATCTACAAGGGCAATTTACCCATTTTTTTCGGCTTTGAGATTTCAAAGAGAATCTTTAAAAAGAGTGTATGAAATATAAACAACTTTTAAAGTGAAGAGTTATTATTAAATGTTGAAAGACCTTTAACCTATAGTAAATTTTTTAAAAAATTGAGTATTAGACATCATATGTCCAGAGAATTAGCGGTTGTCCTTCTCAGTGGAGGCATGGACAGTACAGTATGTGCCAGTGTTGCTTCACTCAATTACAGCTTAGCTTTTTTACATGTTCAATATGGGCAAAGAACAGAGAAAAAAGAGTTAGAATGTTTTTACAAACTTTGCAATTATTTTAAGCCAGAAAAGATTTTGATCGCAAGGGCCCATTTTTTAAGGGATATAGGGGCTTCAAGTCTAACCGATGTGGGGATACCCTTACCAAAGGAGGAGTCAGGTATTCCATCAACCTATGTGCCCTTTAGAAATGGAATTTTTTTAAGTATCGCTGCTTCCTGGGCAGAAGCCATAGGCGGATCAAAGATCTTTATTGGAGTTAATCAGATTGATTTTTCCGGGTATCCAGATTGTAGAGAAACTTTTATAAAAGCCTTTAATAAAGCAATAGAGGTAGGCACCAGGCCTGAGACAAAAATTGAGATTGCAACCCCACTTATTAATTTATCTAAGAGGGAGATTGTAGAGTTAGGCATGAAACTTGGCACCCCTTTTGAGCTAACCTGGTCATGTTACGGAGAGGAGGATTTAGCCTGTGGAGAGTGCAGTTCCTGCTCACTTAGATTAAGAGCCTTTGTTGAAACAGGATTTAAAGATCCCATTCCCTATAGGAAAAGATGAAGGCCTTCAGTTGTAAAAGATGTGGTGCCTGCTGTAAGGGAGAGAGCACAGTCTCGCTTTCCTTAGAGGAAATGGACAGAATTGCCAAATATCTATCCTTAGATAGGGAAGTCTTTATAGAGAAATTTACCGTGATCTATGGAAAAAATCGAATTGAAATGAAAACAAAAGAGGGATATTGTATCTTCTATGATAAAGACAATAATCACTGTTTAATTCATCCAGTAAAACCAGTAAAATGTAAAGAATGGCCCTTTCCCTTAATCATTTTCTCAGACAGAGAAAATTTTGAGATAATTAAGGCCAGTTGTCCTGGTTTAGAATTTTTTTCTTTTGAAGATATTAAGCAGAGTAAAAACTTGACAAAATAGAAAAAGTTTTTATATTTAAACCAATGTTAAAAATTTCCTGAGGTGATACTCTGATGAACAATTTACAAAGGAGATTGCAGACTTATAAAAAACTAGGGCTCAAGCTTACGCCTCAAAGACTTGCAATCTTAGAATTTTTGGAAACTACTAGAGAACATCCCTCTGCAGAGGATATTTATAATGCCTTAAAGGAACGGTACCCCAGTATATCCTTTGCCACTGTTTATAACACCTTAGAGGTATTAATTGAAAAGGGCTTAGTAAAAGAACTAGGGCTTGACAGCTCAAAGAAACGCTTTGATCCTCATTTACATCACCATCATCATTTCATCTGCAAAAAATGTGGAAAAATCGTCGATGTGGAGAGAAGTTTTGATGTAGTCATTCCAGAGGAATTAAGGGAATTTGAGGTAACAGAATTTCAGGTGGTCTTTACAGGGATCTGCTCGGCCTGTAAAGGTAAATAAATCAACCACTTTATATTCTCCAGCCTATCAAAGATTTGAAAATCCTTATCAGACTATAATCATAAAGGAAACTAGACTCTTTATCAACAAAAATAACAATTGATGTCAATGTTGTCTATACTAATCCTACCTACAGTTGCAGGCTTGCAGTGGTTGTGCTAATAGTATTATCTATTTATTTACTCTCACTTCAAGAAAAAGTGGTCAAAGATTTTCAAGAGTGAATTTCTATCTTTTCTCTTCAGAGCGTTTTCTCAAACTGATATTTGATTCAAAAGGATACTTTGCCTATCAGTGTGGTTAAGTATAGCATGCTTTTTGTAAATAGCCCTATCCCTGATAAGTATTCTGGAGAAGACAGATTTTACGTAAGGGTGATGGAAACCCAGGTAAAGTGGTCATTGAGGAAGCCTCTTTTGGTGTAGACCTCTTGCCCTTGACAAATTCCTCAATTTAATATATTTTATCATATAGTTTTAAACACAATGGGCCCGTAGCTCAGCTGGTCAGAGCCACCGGCTCATAACCGGAAGGTCCCAGGTTCGAGTCCTGGCGGGCCCATTAAGATTATATGTCCCTTAGGGTATCAGATCTCATAGATTTTTTAAATACCCTCGCTCCAGTCAATATCTCCGAAAAAAGAGATGTCAATGGGCTCCAAATAGGATCGGTTAATGATAATGTTAGGGGGATCCTTCTTGCAGTTGATCCCTCTTTGTCTGCCTTTAAGGAGGCAGGCAAACGCGGATTCAATCTGGTAATTACCCATCATCCGCTTTTCTATGAAGCGCTGACTAAAGTTGATCTTGATACCCTCAAAGGCAAAATAATAGCTTTTGCCATAGAGAAAGGTATAAATCTCCTCTCCTGGCACACACCCTTAGATAAGGTCCCTTTTGGAGTAAGCGAGGCCCTGGCTCGCAAGCTAGGCTGGCAGACAGAGGGTTTTGTTGTGGAAGAAGATGAGGGTATTGGGTGGGGGAGAGTGGTAAAATTTGAAAATTATGTTAATCTTGAGAGCTTGGCAAAGGAAATAAAGGCGAGGTTAAAATCCTGGGTGATGATAGTGGGTGATCCACAGGAAGAGGTAAATGCCGTAGCTCTTTGTGGTGGATCCGGCGGATTCCTAAAGGATTATCTCAAAGAAACAGAAATCAATACCCTTCTTACCTCAGATATCAGATATCACCAGGCTAAGGATTCCTCTCAGGAGGGATTTAATTTCATAATTATAGATCATGGCGTTGCTGAAGCCTCCCTCTTGGAGGTTTTAAGGGAGAAATTGGAAGCCTATTTCCAAGAAAAAAACACTTCGCTTCCTGTGGAGATTTATTTAGAGGAAAGTCCTTATAAAATCATCTAAAGGGGGATTTATCATGCAAGAGGATATTATGCGATTGATAGAACTACAAAGGCTTGACTTGGAGATAATCAAATTAGAAAGGGCTATGGCTGATATTCCCCAGAGTTTACAAAAGGCAAAAAAGGAAAGTGAAATAAAAGGTGAGCGCTTAAGTAAAATAGAATCTCAGATTGAAGAAAAGGAAAGACAGAAAAGACTTTTTGAAGAAGAGCTTCAGGAGGAGCAAAAAAGACTCAAGCAAACCCAAGCAAGACTAACTCAGATAAGAGGGTCAAGGGAATATCAAGTGCTTTTAAGAGAAATTGACGAGATGAAGAGAATCATTAAACAAAAGGAGGAGGAAATCCTCAAAATGATGGAGGAAATTGAATCTCTTCAGAGGGATAAAGAGAAGATTCTAGAGGAACTATCAGAGGTAAGAAAGACTCTTGAAGAGGAGACTAATAAATTCGAAGATTTCAAAAGAACTTTAGAAAAAGAAAGAGAGGGGCTTTTAGCGAGACGTTCTAATATCGCAGGGAAGATCTCTCAGTCCATTTTGAAAAAGTACCAGTTGATTGTTCAGAAAAAGGGTGGCATAGGTATAGCAGGAGTCGACAATGGCATTTGCGAAGGCTGTTTCATGGCAATCCCTCCCCAACTTTACAATGAACTTCAAAAAGATAACAGGTATCATGAATGTCCCCACTGTAAAAGACTTATTTACTACAAAAAAATCTATCATCCTGAGGAAAAGAATCACTTACCAGAAGAATAGGGTTTCTAAAAACCTTTCTTAATGATATTTAAGGTCTCCAAAGATCCACAGAAATTAAAGTACCTATTGAATAGGGTTGCAGCACTCTTGAGAGATTACAAGGTGGGAGCTATTCCTACGGAGACCTTTTATGCCCTTGCTTGTGATCCCTTTTCAGAAATAGCCTTAGAAAGGCTTTTTAACCTCAAAAAAAGAAGCCCAGACAAGCCAATTTTATTACTCTTAGGGAAAATGGAAGATCTCTCCTTGGTAGTTGCAGAGGTCCCAGAGTTGGCAAAAAGGGTTATGGAGCTCTTTTGGCCTGGTCCACTAACCATAGTTATGCCAGCTAAAAGGGGTCTTCCCCAACTTTTAACAGCAGGGCTTAATACCATTGGTGTTAGGCTCTCTCCCTGTGAACTTACTCGTCAAATAGCTCTTGCCTTTGGTAAGCCTGTAACAGGGACAAGTGCCAACATAAGTGGTTATCCACCTTGTAGAGAAGCTGAAGAAATCCTTAGATTTTTCCCAAACATAGATTTTGTGGTAGATGGAGGAAGAAGTGAAGCTACTTTACCATCTACCGTGGTGGAAATTAACGACAAAGAGATTAAATTAGTAAGAGAGGGAGCCATACCCTTTAGAGAAATATTAGCTAAAATTGAAGGTGATAGCCCATGAAAATAGCCTTGTGCGGAAAAGGTGGCGTTGGTAAAAGTTCTCTTGCTAGTTTGCTTATATTGAGCTTTTTACATGCTGGCTATAAAGTTCTAGCCATAGATGCAGATCCTAGTCCTCATTTGGCAAGGCTCTTGGAGATTCCTCAGGAGGTTACCCCTCTTGCGGAGATGATGGATCTTCTAGCAGAAAGAGCCCAAAAATCTGGGCCTTACTATACTCTTAATCCCAAGATAGATGATTTGCCTGAAAAATTTGCTATTACCAAGGATGGTCTAAGGCTTATGGTTCTTGGTGCTATAAGAACAGCCGGTGGAGGATGTGCCTGTCCAGAACAGACAGTCCTAAAACGTTTACTTACCTATTTACTTTTAACCTCTAAGGAAGTAGTCCTTGTAGATATGGAAGCAGGAGTTGAGCACTTTGGTAGAGCTTCAGTTACTCCAATGGATGTCCTCTTGGTGATTACCCAACCCTTAAAGGGAAGTATTGAGACTACAAGACAAATCTTGAAACTCGCTAAAGAACTTGGATTAGAGAGGGTTTACGTTATTGGAAACAAAGTAAGAACTAAGGAACAAGAGGAGTTACTCCAGGGAGAATTTGGGGATAGGTATCTCCTTTCATTTCCACCTGATGAAGAACTCGAGAGGAGGGAGTTTGAGGGTAGAGGGCTCTGGACTTATAGAGGTGTTCTATTTAGCAAAGCTCAGGAACTCAGAGAAAAACTTACGGAGCTTCTGCATGAAATTACCTGATGTTCAAAGTACTTCCCCTGAAGAGCAGATTCCTATTGAAAAAGTAGGCATTAAAAACCTTCGTTATCCTATAAGGGTTTTAGATAGAGCTCGAGGATTTCAAGACACCGTGGGTGAGTTCAATCTGTATGTGGATCTCCCTTCTCATTTCAAGGGCACTCATATGAGTAGATTTGTGGAGATTCTCAATGAGTTCAAGGATGAGATACATGTGAAAAACATAAATGAAATCCTTAGAAAACTCAAGAGGAATCTCAACGCCCGCTGCGCCCATCTGGAGGTGTCTTTCCCTTATTTTCTTGAAAAGAAAGCCCCCGTATCCGGAATCCCCTCTCTAATGGAATATCAGGCCTTTATGCAGGCAAGTTTATCGAGGGAAAATGAAGATCTCGTTATTGGTGTAAAAGTGCCTGTTATGACTCTCTGTCCCTGTTCCAAAACGATTAGTCAATACGGGGCTCATAACCAGAGAGGGATGGTCACTTTAGCAGTGCGTTCCCATAAATTCATCTGGCTTGAAGAGCTGATAGAGATTGCCGAGGACAGTGCCTCTTCTCCAGTATATCCTCTGTTGAAAAGACCTGATGAAAAGTTCGTTACTGAGAAGGCCTATGAGAATCCAAAATTTGTTGAGGACGTGGTGAGATCCGTTGCTATAAAACTATTGAAGAGAAAGGAGATCTATTGGTTTATGGTAGAGGCAGAAAACTTGGAATCTATTCACGGACATAACGCCTATGCCTATCTTCATTATCCCTTTGGAGATTACTCTTCAGAGAGTTCTATTTCCAGAAAGGAATAACCACATTCATAGCATTTAACATCAAGTATGTTATCAATAAGTGCAACATAGATTGTATCACCACCACAGGCTTTACAGGCATCTCCAACATTCTCTTCATCTATAGTCTTTTGTAGGTCCTCCTTAAGATCCTCTGGTATATCAGGATCAAAGATGACTTTCATAGAGCCTCCAGTAGTTTATGGATTTAGTTAAAATTTTAACAACCAAAGAAGATTTTGTAAAGGGATTTTTTGAAAATATTTTAAAAATTTTTTTGTAGAATGGTATACCTTTGATAGTTGTAGTCTTTTTTAGGATAATCGAGAAGATAATGAGTTCCCCTAGATTCCCTCCGTTGAAGGGCTGATTTTACAATTAGTTCTGCTACTAAACTTAAAAATTTTAATTCCATCACATCCAAGTCTAAATACACTGAATTCCAATTTTCTTCGATCTCCCTTCTTATTAGGGAGATTCTCTTTAAAGCAAATTCCAGCATTTTAGTAGTCCTTACAATGCCAACAAGATCCCACATGATCTTTCTGATTATGTCCCAATTGTGGGATATGAATACCTTTTCTTCTTTTATGTCCATGATTATGGGTTCTTTTAGAGTGGGAAGCCTTATGGACCATTCTTTATAGAGGGCGAGGTCCTCTTTTATCCTGAGATAGGCTTGATGAGAGAAAACCACTGCTTCAAGCAGTGAATTGGAGGCCAGTCTGTTTGCCCCATGAAGTCCTGTGCAGGCACATTCACCTACAGCAAAGAGATTGGGAATATCCGTCTGTCCCCAGCAGTTGGTGAGAATCCCTCCACAAAGATAATGTGCTGCAGGCACTACAGGAATAGGTTGAGAAGTTATATCAATTCCATATTTAAGACAGGTCTCATAAATATGGGGAAATCTTCTTTTGACATAATCAGACGGCAAGGAGGTGATATCCAAATAGACGCATTCCGCTCCGCTTTGTTTTAGTTCCATGTCTATGGCTCTTGTCACTATGTCTCGGGGAGCAAGCTCTAATCTCACGGGATCGTATTTGTGCATGAAAGGTTTCCCTTCAGCGTTTAGTAGGACCCCTCCTTCACCTCTAAGGGCCTCGCTGATGAGAAAGTTTTTGGCCTTGGGATGATAGAGACAAGTGGGATGGAATTGAATAAACTCCATGTTGGCAATCCTACATCCAGCCTCATAAGCCAGTGCTATACCATCTCCTGTGGCTGTATCAGGATTACTGGTGTAAAGATAAGCCTTACCTGCACCACCAGTACATATAGCGACAACAGGAGCTAAAAATAGTTTTATCTGGGATTTAATTAAATCTATGACATAGACACCAGCCACTCTACAGGTATCTGAGGAACATCCTTTTTCCAGGATAAGTTCAAAGGCCAAATGATTTTCTAAGAGGCTAATTGTTGGTGATTCTACGGCTCTCTGTATAAGAGCGTTTTCAATAGCCCTTCCAGTATAATCACCCACATGGAGAACCCGCTTTCTTGAATGACCACCTTCCAAGGTTAGATGAAACCTTTTTGGATTCTCTGGATCCCTATCAAAATTTACACCCCATTCAAGAAGGTCCTTTATTCTCTCTGGACCTTTTTTTATCACTAAATCCACTATTTCAGGATCACAGAGGCCATCTCCTGCAATTTCGGTATCTCTCCTGTGAAGATCAAAATGATTATCTTCTTCTAAAACGCAGGCAATGCCACCCTGAGCAAGGGAGGTGGCATTATCAAATACTCTCTTTTTGGTTAGAACTATTACCTCTCCGAGATTTTTTAATTTTAGGGCTAGGGATAGTCCTGCTAAACCAGACCCTATAATTATGAAATCTCCCTTGATTATCTCCATTAAGCCGAGTCCTCGCCTTTGGTAAAGGGTTTTCTCTCTAAGAAATATTCAAATAGCGCGGGTCCGGAGGAAAAGAATAGATTTGAGTCATAGGCAAACTTTTCACAAAAATTGATTTCTCTTTTTTTATCTCGATCCTTAGCAGAGTCAAAGATAGCCCAAGGAACTGGTTTGGTAGAGTGCGTTCTAATCGGTATGGGTGTGAGATGGTCACAACAGACCATGATTTTGTAATTATTAGTCACTTCAGGGATTCGCTCCAAAAAGTATCTTACCACTCTTCGATCGAATTCATCTATGGCTTTAATCTTAAGCTCTAAATTTCCCTCATGCGCTGCCTCATCGGGAGCTTCTACATGAATCAGGACAAAATCAACCTCTTTTAGGGATTCAATGGCATAATCAACCTTTCCCTCGTAATTGGTATCAATGTATCCAGTAGCTCCGGGAACTTCTATTACCCTCAGGCCAGAGAGAACTGCTAATCCTTTAATAAGATCTACGGCTGAGATGACGGCCCCTATTAGCCCCCACTTCTCTTCAAAACTCTCTAAGCCCGGCATTCTTCCCTGTCCCCAAGGCCAGATAGCATTGGCAGGTCTTTTGTTTTCCAGTTTTCTTCGCTGATTGATGGGATGCTTTTCTAGGATCTCAATCGCCTTTAAGATGAACTCTTTGAGATAGGGCTCCTCATCATAACTTTGAAAGGCAAACCAGACATTCTGTCCCAGTAGGTCATGGGGAGGATAGGTGTGAAGTCCACCAGAACCTCCTCTCCAAAGTAAAATGTGACGATAGCTTACCCCTGGTATGATTTCAATTTTGTCGGTTGAGGCCTTTAAGTTGATGCTGTTTATGAGTTCCATGGCCTCTTCAGTAGATATGTGTCCTGCAGAATAATCCTCCATGATTAGGTCCTTGCCCTCAAAACGTAAAGTCACTAAGTTACAGCGATAGGCCACGTCTTCAGGCTTAAGATCAATACCCTTGGCAGCTGCTTCAATTGGACCCCTGCCAGTGTATTTCTCCTCAGGTGGATAACCGAGAAGTCCCATAATAGCCACATCAGATCCAGGACTCATGCCAATGGGAATGGTTTGACATGCTCCTATTTCCCCATAACTAGCTATGAAATCCATACCAGGTGTGATTGCTACCTCTAAGGGTGTCTTCCCGCCGAGTTCTTTCAGGGCAAAGTCTCCCATTCCATCTCCAATTAATAGGGCGTATTTTCTCGGTCCCAGAGGTTCATTTATTATTTTCTTTTTTCCAGATGCCTTTTTCATAGGCCCTCCTCCTTTGATCTTTTTAAATGTGGTACTTTATTACAGGATTTTGGCTATAAGAAAGGATAATTTAAAAAATAAGAAAAAAAATAAGGTTAACAAGATCTGACCAAAAAAATCCGCTGGTGCAAAAAGAAGACTAAGAAGATAAAATCCTCCCCAAAAGTATAACCTTCTTCGTCCATAAAGCTCCCTAGTTAGAATTCCCTCCTTTATCAGAAGGGCAAAGATTAAAGGCAACTGAAAGATGATTACCGAAAAGAGAATTACCTTAAGAAGGAAAAAGAGAAAGGCATAAACTCGAAGATTGCTTTCAAAATTGTTACCAAAATATAGAAAGATTTTCAAAAAAAAGGGTGTGAAGAGAAAATAACCTGTTACCAATCCCATAATGCCAAGGAGGAGTACTAGAGAAAGAACCTTTTTAAAAAACCTTTTTTCATAATCCTCAAACTCTGAGGCAAGGGTTTTCCACAGACGAAGCATCAGAACAGGAATGGTCAAGGCTAAAGCTATATAAAAGGAGGCTCTTAGGACCACCAGGAGGGCCTCTTCAATACTTATGAAAACCAGGGATTTTCCAGAGATGAGTCCAAAGTAAGGATACAAAAGATAGGGAAAGAGTTTTGGAAAGGCCAAAAAAGAGGCTATCCAAAATAAAAAAAGTATTACAAGGTATAAAATTAACTCACGGCGGAGCCTTGATAAAAACCAGAGGTCAAGAGGATTAGGAAGATTTAGTTTGGCCATTATCTCTGGGATCAATTCTATCAAGTAGTTTTATAGGGTCAGAAACCTCTTCCTTAAGCCTTTCCAGATCTTCCTTTGCCTCCTTGATATCCTTTTCAACCTCTTCCAATTCCAGTTCTCTTTTTAGTTCATCAATGGCCTTTTTAATTTCAATGGAAAGCCTCCCGAGGAATCTTCCCACCTCTGGAAGTTTTTCAGGACCAAGCACAATCAGAGCAACTAAAAAGATTATAATGGCTTCAGTGAACCCTATGTTAAACATACTTCTTAGACATATCTCCGTGGAATGGCTCTACCTAGATTGCAGAAAAGTTCATAAGAAATGGTGTAGGCAAGTTGTGCTAGCTCATCGGCTGGAACTTCTTCCCTCTCCCCACCTAGGAGGATCACCTCTTCACCCCTATGGGGAAGCTCAAGGTCAGTCAAATCAAGATATAATGCCTTCATGGAGACCGTTCCTACCACCGGAACTCTTCTGCCTCTTATAACAGCAAATCCTCTGTTGCTGAGGATCCTTGGATAGCCGTCTCCATAACCAACAGGCACCAAGCCCAAAAGGCTATCTCGCTTAGCTGTAAAGGTTGCACCATATCCCGCCGTATCTCCTTTTTTTATGCCCTTTATATCCACAATTCTTGATTTGACAGTCATCACGGGCTTTAGCCTAAGGTGTGCTCTTGCTCTATAGGAGGGATATCCTCCGTAGAGAGCAATCCCTGGTCTAACTAGATTGCCTCTATACTCTTGACAAAATATCAGGCCTGCGGAATTGCAAAAATGGATGTGCTTGGGATGCACTCCCTGATTTTTTAGAGAGATTTCAACTTCCCTAAAGATATTAATCTGTCTTGTAAAAAGAGGGTCTTCAGGTTTTTCACCACAGGCCAAATGAGTCATAAGTCCAGTGAGATGCAACTGTGGATTTTCCTTAAGTTTATCAATAATTTTAGGAAGGTCCTCAGGAAGTACTCCGAAGCGATGCATCCCTGTGTCAACTTTGAGATGGAATTCAAGTGAAAGTCCCTTTTTTAAAGTGAAATCAATCAGCCATTCAAGGGTTTCAAGGTTTGTCACAGTAGGGATAATTCTTAGGGCCTTTATGTCTGGAAGCCAATCTCTCTCAAATCCAGAAAGCAGGATTAACGGATGAATAAGACCCGCTTTTCTGAGTAGATAGGCTTCCTGTGGCTCGGCAATACCAAAGCCAAATACCTTTTCTTCAGCAAGTGCCCGTGCCACTTCCAGAAGTCCGTGGCCATAGGCGTCATTTTTAATTACAGCTAAGATCTCCACATTTCCTGGTAAGAGCCTCTTTATGGCACGTAGGTTGTGTTTTAAATTCTGGAGACTGATTTCTATGATCTTTGGCCAGAAAATGGTTTTATTTCCTCCGTTAAGAAGATATCTTGAGATTTTTTACGTAATCTGAAGCAGATATTCCAGCAATACAGCCTTCTCCTACGGCCTTAGCTAACTGTAAAGGCGGACCTGTAAGGTCTCCACAGGCAAAGAGGCCTGGAATGTTTGTCTGCATCTTTCGATCGACCTTGACATAATTGAAGGTTTCTGGATCTAATTCTACACCCAACGGTCCAAGAAGTTCAAGTGGACCCTTTGCTCCAAGCTCTATAAATATGCCATCTACTTCGATGATCTGCTCATCCTCCAATTTCAAGCCCCTAACTTCCTCCTCTCCAACTATATCTATTGGTTTTTTAGAAACTACCTCAACCGGGCGATCCTTGATCTCCTCATGGAGAGATTCCATTTTTTTTAGGGGTATGAGAAAAACTCTTGAGGCAAATTTGGTCAGGGTGAGGGCTCCATGGATGGCTGCTGAGCCATCCCCAAGAACAGCCACTTTTTTACCTCTGTAAAACCAGGCATCACAATCCACACAATAGGAGACCCCTTTGCCCACGAAAGCATCTTCGTTTTTGAAGATTTTCTTTTTTTTCTTTACACCTAAGGCAAGTATTAGGGCTAAACTTTTTATGGAAGAGCCCTTCTCTGTTTCAATGAAAAAATCTCCATTCTCAGACAACTCAAGTTTGATTACATCTTCTGGAAGATAGGTTGTTCCGAATTTCAAGGCCTGATCAAGGCCTGCTAACAGCAACTCTTTGCCATCTATTTTTTCCTTAAAGCCAAAGTAGTTTTCAATATGGGCATGATAGAGGGCACTACTTTCGAGTTTTCCAAGAAGTAAAACCTTATGTCTTCTTCTGGCAGCATGGATTGCTCCCTGAAGACCAGCTGGGCCAGCTCCTATTATGACAATCTCATATTCTTGCATACAAATTACCTCCCTATCAGTTTACTCTTTGATTTCCTTTTGTTCCTCTCGTTTGTCTAATGTGGGCATTCTGTACTTCTCTGAAAGCCAATTATAAAGATCAACAAGTTTACATTCCCTTGAACAAAAAGGTCTGTAGGGATTATTTTCCCAAGGGAATTCCCTACCACAAATTGGACATTTTCTCTTTTTTAAGGCACAATCCATATGGCCTCACTTTCAAGTGAACTTATGAGTTTAGAGGAGACTGAGCCCAGGAGTAACCCAGGAAAGCCTCCACGCCCCCGCCTTCCAATGACCACCGTAGTGAATTCACCTCTTTTCACTTCTCTAATTATAGCAGGAGCTGCTCCTAAAAAAGAAGAAGTTAATTTAAAGTTAATCTTTTCCTGAGGAAGCTTTGCTTTCGAGATTAGTGTTTGGACCCTCAAGAGAAACTCTTTTAAATCAGGGGATATTTCATAATGAAGAAGGTCTTCCAGGGATCCCTCGTAGGAAGGTGACTTTGAGATAAGGCCCAGACAATGGAAGAAGGTTACTCTGTAATCAATCAACTGAGAAAGAATCTTTAGGGCATAATCTATTACCCTTAGACCCCGTTCTCCTAGATCAAAGGCCACAAGGATGTTACGGTTAAAGACTTTATTTCTCACTATCCAGAGGGGTAAGAAAGAGTAAAGAAGCATTTTTTGAGAGAAAGAACCAGCCCAGATGCTTGCCAGTTTGCCAAGGCCTCTTTTCCCCATAACAATAGCAGTGAAATCCCTCCCTTTCACAAATTGAAGGACCTTTTCTGCTTTATCTCCCTCAACCGGTTCAACAATAAAAGTTGTCTCAAGATCCATTACCTTTCTCAAATCCTCTAAAATCTCTCCTAGCTCTTTTAAAAAACTTTCCCTTTCACATTTTATGAACTTTTCCAGTTCTTCCTCACGTTGTATCTCTTTTAAATAATCTCTGCTTGGTAAAAGAAGGCTTTGGGGTATCTCTATCAGATGATAGAAAGTGAGATTAAGCCTGCTTCCCTCAAAGAGTTTCTTGAGATAGCTGATAATCCTCTGACCAAAGTGTCCTTTAGTGTAACAGCAGAGGAGATGAGGGACTAGCTCTTCCATTTCTCAAGGAACTCCCTAAAATTTCTTAGGTAGGTCTTGACTGACATTTTTCCTGTTCCACCTATAATTTCTCTTCTTTGCAGGGCATGATCTAAGGTTAGCCAAGTATAAACATCTTCTCCTATTAGACTTGAGAAACTCTTAAACTCTTCTAAAGTAAGGTCTTCCAATTTCTTCTTTCTCTCTTCAGCATAACGAACAATTCTGCCTGTGATATGATGGGCTTCCCTGAAGGGAATCCCCTTAGTTACTAGATAATCTGCAACCTCTGTAGCAAGCAAGTGACCTTCTTTTAGAACTGCCTCTAAACGATCTCTATTTAAGGTTATACCTTCAACAAGCAGGGTTGCCATTTTTATTGAGGCTTTAACTGTGTTTACGGCTTGAAATAAAGGTGGTTTGTCTTCTTGTAGGTCTCTGTTGTAACTTAAAGGTAGATTTTTTAGTAAAACCAGTAGTTGAAAGAGATTTCCCAAGACAACAGAGGTTTTGCCTCTGATGAGTTCCGCAGAGTCTGGATTTTTTTTCTGAGGCATGATAGAGCTTCCTGAACACAGCCTGTCTGGAAGATCTATAAAGGCAAACTCGGGACTTATCCAAAGGATAATCTCCTCTGAAAGTCTTGATAGGTCAAGCATTATCAAGGTGAGAATGAATAGAAATTCTATGGAGAAGTCTCTAGAACTCACTGCATAGACACTATGTGAGAGGGGAGCACTGAAGCCTAGTTCTTTGGCCAGAGACTCTCTGTCTAAAGGAAAGCCAGTTCCAGCAAAAGCTGAGCTTCCCAAGGGACATAGTCTTAGCCTCTTTTCCCAGTCTTGTATCCTCTCAAGGTGAAAACGCGCAGCTTCTGCATAGGTGCTTAACCAGTGAGCAAAGAGGACAGGCTGAGCATGTTGGAGATGAGTAAAACCTGGCATAATCACATCTAAATTGTTTTCAGCTTTTTCAATTATTGCCGTGATAAAGCATAGGAGAAGATCTTTTAATTTATCTCCCTCATCCATTAGATATAGTCTTAAATCTGTAACCACCTGCTCGTTTCTGCTTCTTCCAGTGTGAAGCTTATAAGCAACTTCACCTGTCTTTTCAAATAAGGCTTTTTCAATGTTCATGTGCACATCTTCATATTCCCTTTTAAAATGAAAACTACCTTCGTTAATCTGATCTTCTATTTCCTCAAGGGCTTTAATTAAAGCCTCAAGCTCATCCTCTGATAGGATCTGAGCTTTTTTCAAAGCTTTAGCGTAGGCAATACTTGCTTTGATTTCATAAGGGGCTAAAATACTATCAAAGGACACAGACTCAGTGAATTCTTCAAAAAAAGTGTCTGTGGATTCTGTAAATCTACCACTCCAGGCTTTGTTTCCCAAGAAAGGCCTCCTTAGTATTGTAGAGTATTTATTTTAGCATTTTTTTCTAGCTAATCCACCATATGGGTATGAGCCATAGAATTTTAGATTGAGGGGAATTCTCGTTTAATTTATAACAAATCCACTTCAAAAATGATACATTCCCAAGCCTTAAACTTACTCCAATAAGTTCATCCCA
This sequence comes from Caldimicrobium sp., assembly GCA_025060015.1. Lineage (GTDB taxonomy): Bacteria > Desulfobacterota > Thermodesulfobacteria > Thermodesulfobacteriales > Thermodesulfobacteriaceae > Caldimicrobium. The sequence continues at coordinate 16,721 of JANXDB010000014.1, forward strand.
CTCTTGCTTGATAGTAGCTTTACAGATACCAAAAGCTTCGACTAGGGCTTCTCTGCCAAAGGAGTTGTGAAATTCGATGACCTTTAGCCTAAAGGCGACTTCTTTTCTTTGGGATGCATCTTTGATGGCTTCAAGTCTTTGCAGCTTTTTTATGTCTTTGATGGGAGCATGAAGATTCCACACTTATCTCGTTTCTCCTTTTTTCTCTAAGAGTCCTGCTTAAGATTGATTTCTTGATTTTCAATTTTCCCACTTTCTTAAATCACAGTCAAAAGGCAAAACTTATGCACCTCTTTATGCTGATATAAAGGAAAGCTCGGAAGTTAATTTTAGAATTTAGAATTTATCATTTACAAAGACCTGTTTTTAAAAGAATGAATAGAAGCCTTTGTTTAACTTTAAAGTGTTATTTTGATCAGGTTTCATTGACTTTATAGCCAAATTGTTGGATTACTTCCAGAGGGTTTGAGGCAAGAATAAGCTCCCTGTGAAGCCTCTTTAGTTTCTCTCGGTTAGTTTCTGCCTTGATCTGCTCTGCCAATCGCTTGGGCACTTCCCCAAGCTTCACCTCCACCACCTCAAGCACCATCTCCTGAGCATCCTTTAAGAGGCCCTGCTGCAGGCCCTGTTTTAACCCCTGTTGCAAACCCTGTTTTAATCCCTGTTGTATCCCCTGTTCTATGCCCTGCTGCAAACCCAACTCATACTTCCTCTCTGAATAGGTCTTCAACTCAAACTCCACTCTTTCACCCCCTACCTCTTTTAATTTAATCAACACCTCCTCCTCGTCAAGACCCTTCTCCTTTGACACTATCAACAAAAACAACTCCACATACCACCTCTCCCTCTCCCCTAACTTCCCCACCACCTCCACAAACCCACTATCCCCCTCAATAACTCCTCAATAGGACTTGTGTTCAAGGAGGATGTAGAGTTGAAGAGGTTTTCCGAGGAGAGGGACTTGGGCGATGATGTCAGGAGGGAAGCGTTTTTCTTTGGGAAGGGAGATTTATTCTTCAGGGACCAGAGAGAGCTGAGAGAGAGATCTAAGTGGGGAAGGAGGTCCTTTTGAAGAAACTCTTGGAGGAAGGCCTTAAGATTTTCAGGGTCTTTAAGGATTGCCTTGGCATAGAGATCATAGGCCTTAAGCTCAGCCATAGAGGAAGCATAAAGGGAATCTCTTGAGAAGACAAGAGTTATGTATGAGTCCCAAGCTCGGTCTGCACGCCCTTATATCAAAAGGAGCTACAGCCTTTAACTTTCTCCAAAAGTCCCTCCCACTCCTGCTCGATGCTAGCTTTACAGATACCAAAAGCTTCAACTGTGGCTTCTGTGCCAAAGGAGTTCTGAAATTCGATGACCTTTAGTTTAAAGGCCACTTCTTTTCTTTGGGGAGGCATCTTTGATTGCTTCAAGTCTTGGCAGCATTTTTAAGTCTTATTTTTAAGGCTTTGATGAGAGAAGGGGTTAGTGAGAAGCTAAACAATTGATTTTCAATTTTAACACCTTTTTCTTTCTAAAAAACCTAATGAACTTATGCAAAAAAGGATTTGTCCTGGTGAATAGAGCTCAGTTTTTATCTTGACTTTTTAGTAAATCAATCTTAACATTTTATAAAATACCTCTGAGGTGAAAGGATGAACAAGGTAAAGGTCTTACTTCATGGATTAGCGATAGATCCTGTGTCCAACAGCCCAGTTATGCTCTTAAAGGAAATTCAGGGAAATAGAATTCTTCCCATCTGGATAGGAGTTTTAGAGGCTACCTCCATAGCTTCTCGCTTAGAGAATATTCAATTTCCTAGACCTCTTACCCACGATCTGTTAAAAAATATTCTTGATTTTGTTGGTATAAAGGTCCCAAAAATCGAAATTGTTGATCTAAAGGACAACACTTACTATGCTATTATAACCTTAGAGGTGCAAGGAGAGCGGGTTGACATAGATGCCAGACCAAGCGATGCAGTTGCCATGGCCTTAAGAATGGGGTCAGAAATATTCGTGCATGAGGAGGTTCTCCAGAAAAGCCAAACCTTTACAGAGGCACCCTATAAGGAACAGCAAGAGGAGATGGTAGGAGCAACAGAGGAGGAAAAGGAGAAACTGAAAGAGATTTTAGAAGAGTTAGACCCAAAGCATTTCAAATACAAAATGTAGAGGCTCTTTTTGTTTGACTTTCACTGCCATTCAGTCTTTAGCGATGGAGAGCTCATACCTGCTGAGATCTGGCGAAGGGTTAAGGTTTTAGGTTATACTGCCATCGCCATCACAGACCACGCAGATCATTCAAACTATCAATTAATCATAAACAATCTCATCAAAATCAGGGAAGCCTTCTCTGGATTAAGTCCAAGAATTCTGGTAGGGGTGGAATTAACCCATGTGCCACCAGAACTGATTCCGGAGTTAATTAACAGGGCAAGATTATCAGGTGCTGAGATCGTTGTAGTTCACGGAGAAACCATAGTTGAACCTGTAGCCGAGGGCACAAATAGGGCAGCAATCATAGGTGGTGCTGACATTCTTGCTCATCCTGGGCTTATTTCTGAGGAAGAGGTGAAGCTTGCAGGTGCAAAGGGTGTATTTCTTGAATTATCAGGACGTAAAGGGCACTCCTTTACCAATGGCCATGTAGCAAAGCTCGCCCTAAAACATGGTGTACCCCTAGTGATCAACTCAGATGCCCACAGTCCCTCTGATCTTCTCACACAAGACTTGGCTTTTAAAATAGCTACAGGTGCCGGTTTGAGTAAAGATGAGGTTGAAAACCTGTGGAAAATAGTCCAAACCCGCTTTCTAAAGGATTAACCACAGATGAGCTTTTAAATCTCCTGTTCAAAAAAGGCTATCCAGAATCTTCCTTAAAAAGAACCTACCATATCTTCTACACTAAAGGACAAATCTCTAGATCAATCATCCTTCCCTTGGTGGTGAAAGGGGAAAGAACCTTATTAATTGTCGATTATGATCCATCTTTACGAGGCTTATCCTGTGGTGAGAGGCCACTTTTAGCAATAGCAAGGATATTCTTTGACCCTCCACCCTATTTTGCCCTTTTGACTAATCTTCGGGATTTTATTTTAATTGAAGTTGCCTCTCAGAAAATCCAAAAAGGGGGCCCAGAGATAATACCCACCTACGAAGAGCTTTTGAAGTATAATTCTAAGGAGAAAAAACCATATAGAATAGATCTAGAGGAAAAGATCCTTGGTCTTTATCTTAGTGGAGGCTGAAAGTAAAATTAAGGGGATGGTTCATCTCCTATCTTTGTAGTACCTCTGTCTTATCACTTCAAAAAGAAAGATACCTATTGCCTGAGATACATTAAGACTCTCAACTTTACCCCTCATAGGGATCTTTACCAGGAGATCACATTTATCCAGAATTGAGGGTCTTATCCCTCTTTCCTCGTTGCCTGCAATGGCTATGAGGGGTATTTGTAAGTCCACATCGTAAATGGTCTTTTCTGCTCGATGGCTTAAACCTATAACCCAGAGATTTCTCTCCTTAAAGTATAATAGGGCCTCTTTCAAATTGGTGACCTGAGAAATGGGTAAATTGAAAGCTGAACCAGCAGAAACCTTCACCACCGTTCCGGTTATTTGACAACTTCTGTGTTTGGGTATTATAACTCCATGGGATCCTGAAGCATCAGCTAATCGTAAAATTGCCCCAAGATTTTGTGGATCCTCAATCTCGTCAAGGGCAATAACAATAGGAGTTTCACCAGAATTGATATAATTGCTCTCTATGTCTTCAAGGGTAGCATAGTGAAATTCTCGAAGATAAGCAACCACGCCTTGAGTATTCACTTGTGGTGGGATTTTTGGAGGTGCGAAGGGCTCTTTGGTATAAATTTTAAAAGGAATGCCCTCTTTTTTTGCTCTATCCAAGATCTGATAAACTCGCCCTTTAAGATGTCTTTTCTCGATTATTATCTCTTCTATTTGATCAGGTTTTGACTTGAGTGCTTCTAAAACAGGATTTATGCCCCAAATGACCTTGGACATCTCTTAATATCCAAGGTGACATCGCCAGGGACGACTAAGCTCTGCTCTAACTATTGCTAAGAGAGAAGCTTTAGCCTGATCAAGGTCATCGTTAACAACGACATAATCGAAAAATGAAAGATAGGTCAACTCCAGTGAGGCTCTTTGAAGACGCTCTCTGATTTTTTCATCATTTTCTGTGCCACGATTTTTAAGCCTTTCTTCAAGAACGCTAAGAGTTGGTGGAGCAATGAATATGGAAATGGCCTCTTGACCGAATTTGCGCCTTAGATTGGATGCTCCGATAACCTCCACATCAAAAACCAAATGTTTCCCTAAGGAAAAGGCCTTTTCAACCTCACTGCTCGCTGTGCCATAGAAATTGGAATGAACCTGTATCCATTCTAAAAACTCGTTCCTTTGAAGCATTTCCATAAAGGTATCTTTGGTGACAAAATAGTAGTCCTTACCATCTACCTCTCCTGGTCTTGGCTTTCTTGTTGTATGAGAGACGGAAAAGTAAAATTCCTCCTTTGGCAAGTGTGCAAGAAGTGTGCTCTTTCCCACACCCGAAGGACCAGAGATAATCAAGATGAGCCTTTTCAAAGCTAAGACTCTTCTTCTTCCTTGATTTTAAAGGACTCTGTGGTAAAACGCTGAGCTACTGTTTCAGCTTGTATGGCAGATAATATCACATGATTACTATCAGTTAAGATGATTGATCGTGTTTTTCTTCCTTGAGTGGCATCAATTAACCTTTTTGTGTCTTTGGCTTCTTCTTTTAAACGTTTCATCGGTGCAGAGTTAGGATTAACAATAGCAATAACTCTATCTGCAACTACATAGTTGCCGAATCCTATATTTAAAAGTCTACCTGTAATAGCCATAAAGCCCCCTCTTTATAGGTTTGATCTGGAAAAATTTTGAAAATCTACATTAATATTTTAATCATCCTCTTGAATTTTGTCAATTTTTTTTACTTTTTCTCTTTTTTTAAATACTTTCACACATAAATCCGAACTACATCTCTTTATAACCACTAAGGGACCTAGAAGGACATAGAAAGCTGTTATGATGAACAGGATTAAAGGCGGATTAGAGGCAGTGAGAGTTAACATCAAAATGAACAATACCAAAAAGTAAAAGCTTTGAGCCTTTTTGAGTTTGATATCTTTAAAGGAAGGATATTGTATAGGGGAAATAAGAAGATAGGAGATCAAATATACCATGAGCAGGATCATCCAATTTTTATAGAGAGGTTCAATTCCGAAATGTAATAGGAGCAGTACAAAACTGGAAATAATGGCACCACCTGCTGGGGATGGCAGTCCTTCAAAATAATGGGAAGAGGATGACTTAACATTGAATCTTGCCAATCTGAGAGCAACACAGGCAGTGTAAAGAAATGAAGCTAGCCAACCCATTTTTGTAAAACTTTTAAGAGAGAAGTAGTAAATCAGAATTGCTGGCGCCACTCCAAAGGATACCATATCAGCCAGTGAGTCGTATTCCTTTCCAAATTTACTGCTCTGTCCAGTGAGTCTGGCAATCCTTCCATCGAAGATGTCAAAGACGATGGCCAAAAGGATAGCAAGGGCGGCTCTTAAGTAATTTTCATCTAGAGTGGCTATGATGGAGTAGAAACCTGCAAAAAGGTTAAGAGTGGTAAAGATATGAGGAAGTAGAGAGATCATTCAGAGGTGACGATAGGGGGAATTCTAGCCAGCACTGTTTCACCAGCAAAAACCTTCTGACCAATCTTGACAAATAGCTCTGCATTCTGAGCAGGAAAGAAAAGTTCAACTCTGGAACTGAATTTTATGATACCTATAGGGTCTCCTACCACGAGGTCATCCCCAGGAAGAATGAAGCTTTTAATTCTTCTTGCAACGAGTCCTGCGATTTGAATGACCCACACTGGTAAACCGTCTTCTCTCTCAAAGAGATGAATCATCTTTTCGTTCTTGTCTAGAGCTTCTTCATAAAAAACTGGTCTCTTCTCTCCTGACAGATGAATCCTTTTTAAAAGTTTACCAGTAATTGGTGACCTATTGACATGAACATCCCATAGTCGCATGAATATTCCTATTCTGTAAAGAGGATGAGGATACCAGTCAGGTCTTTTTTCGATTTGGCAACAGATTATCTTTCCATCAGCAGGCGAGACAAGGAAATCAGATCTGTATAGAGGTTCTCTCCGGGGATTTCGGAAAAAAAAGGCATTGGCTAAGCTACAGGCAAGAAACCCAAGGGCTAGATGCCTTTTTCTAAATAAATAGGAAAGACCTGACAACACAAGGGGTGTTAGAATGAAAGGTTTACCTTCTGGGTGAATCATTGTTTAATTCTCCTTATTGATAGAAGGAAAAAGATCTTCTTGGGTGTGCGGTAAAAAGAGGGCTGCCATATAGTAATCCATATATTGGGGATGATTGGATAATTCTAAATGAGTCATCATCTGGGCTATACGATTGAGTTCCTCTCTTTTTTCCTGTGATAATAGCACTTTTTTTGCACCTTGTAAACTGGTATTTCCAAGGAAGTAAAATCTATCCCTGGGCAAATCTGGAAGAAGCCCAATAGTAATGGCATCTTCAAGATCTATGAAACTCCCAAAGGTGCCAGCCAAAAAAACTCTCTCAAGATCCTGAAGAGTTAGCCCCACAGATTCGAGGAGAATCTGGTATCCGGCAAACATAGCACCTTTAGCTCTGATAAGATTTTCTATGTCATTCTCTGTAAAGACTATATCTTGCCCTGTAGCAGAATCTTCTTTAAAAACAAGAACATATTCAAAGCCCTCTTCTCCCCTTCTTAGTCTTGGATGTTTGATATCTCTTCGGTACTTACCAACCCTGTCTATAAGACCAGTTCTGAAAAGACTGGCAAGAAGGGATATAATTCCTGAACCACAGATTCCCTTTGCCTTTTTCTTGCCTATGGTTAGTATCATAGGTTCTAAGGTTATTGGATCTATGCTAACACTTTCTATGGCACCACTTGTAGCCCTCATACCATGTTTTATACCCCCTCCCTCAAAGGCAGGCCCAGCAGAACAGGCAGCACACATTAGAAAATCCTGATTTCCAACCACGATTTCTCCATTGGTTCCAAGATCAATAAAAAGGGTTATTTCAGGCTCCTTGGTCATAAGAGAAGCTAAGACTCCTGCGGTGATGTCACCACCAACATAACTTGCAACTGAGGGAGATAATATAAATGGAACATTTTCTCCAAGAGGCATATTCAACTCTCTTGCATAAATCGTAGGATAGTATTTAGCTACCGGAACATAGGGATATTCTCTGAGAAACTTTGGTTCAAGCCCCAAGAAAAGATGAGTCATAACGGTATTTCCGGCAAGAGAGACTATACTCACTTCGTTGATCTCCCTTTGAGCCTCTTTTAATAGCTCTTCAATAAGAATAAATAGCCTCTCCCTTACCCTCTCAGCTAAAATTTTCAACCCTTCCTTCTTCCTCGCAAATTCAATCCTACTTATCACATCTTCCCCAAAACTTATCTGCGGATTGTAATCTGAGGTTTTAGCTAAAAGCTCTCCCTTGGTAAGATCAATTAGCTCTAACTGAAGGGTGGTTGTTCCCAAATCTACAGCCACTCCTAAAATCTTATCTCGGTTATCCCCTGGCTCTATATCGGTGATAGTTATCCTATTGACAGGGCCGTCTCTAAAGAGAGTTAGAGTGACTGTAAAGTCCTTTTCACGGAGTCTATGAGGTAAGTTCCTGAGAGTAGTATAGGGGAGTGTGACATTACTAAAGCCCCTGTTACCGAGATGAGAAAAAAGACGCTCTAAATCTGGAGTATTATCTTCTATGGTTGGCGGGACTAGCTCTATGAAATGTTTAGAGATGGGAGGATTTATAACCACTTCTTCCCTTCTCTCCAATGCCTGCGCACGAGTTTTCCTCAGGAGTGCCCTACGGTCATATTGGCTTTCAACAGGGACACGGACAACCACGTCAGTGATAGGTTTAAGGGTGCATGCTTTGAAATACAAATCCTCAATCTTCTCTCCCCTAACCTCTCCACTTTCCACCATTACCTTACATTTGTTGCAGGTTCCAATGCCACCACAACTAGCATTGATATGTATTCCCAATCTCATGGCTACATCGATAATTGTCTCTTCAGAAGCCACCTTCTCCTCTATTTGGAAAGGCAAAAAGAGCACCTTGGGCATTTCACTAACCTCCGCTCCTCTTTAGAACCATCTAAAAATTTATAGTATGATAATTTTGAATTTTCAAGAACTCAAGATTTTTATTCCAATTTATCTCGATTTTTTTGAAAGACGCTAAAATTAAGGGAAAATAATTTATTAACCGAAGATTTTCAATAGCGAAATAAAGATTGTCAAAAAAGTTAAACCTCCTGCAATAAACCATTGCAAGAAATTTAATCTCTTTTCCAAAGATTCAAACCGAATATTGATGGCCTCAAAACGGGTATTCATTTCTCTTTGCAAAGCCTCAAAACGAGTATTCATTTCCCTTTGCAAAGCCTCAAAACGAGTATCCATTTCCTTTTGCAAAGCCTCAAAACGAGTATCCATTTCCTTTTGCAAAGCCTCAAAACGAGTATTCATCTCTCTAAGTAAGGCTTCAAAGCGGGCATTGGAATTTTCTTGCAAAGCTTCAAAGCGAGTATTCATAACCTCAAAACGATTATTCATCTCCTTTAACAAAGTTTCAAATCTTTTCTCCTCAAATTCTCTTAACGCCTTTAATTCCTCTTCTACCTTTATGAGTCTTTCCACTAAAGAGATCTCTCTTGCCTTTTTCTCATGCTCCATTACAAACTCTGAAAACCTCTCTCTGAGTATTTCCTCAATTAGTGGTATCATCAAATTCCTAAACTCTTCTACTCTTATACCCTCAAACTGAGGCATTTTAACTTCCTCCTTTGAATATATGATTGTGCTTACACTTACCTTTTAATAGAATTTTTGATTTTTTCAAGACCTTTGATAGCGCCCTACTTTTAATAACCTGGGTCTTTGTTATAACTTTTGAGCTTATAATCTATTATCTTAGATCTCAGATCCAAAGACATCAAATCTTTCGGTAGAAAAATCTATCAAAAGTGCTTATCATTAAACTGATGAAGAACTTCGTATCCGTTATCATTCCCACCTATAATCGTGCTTACATCCTATCAAAGGCCATTGAAAGTGTAGTAAAACAAACCTATAGAAGCCTTGAACTCATAGTGGTAGATGATGGATCAAAGGATGAGACCCCAAGAATCATCACTAAGTATCCAGTGAGATATGTTAAACTTCCTCGAAATTTCGGTCCATCCTTTGCAAGAAATCGAGGGATCCTGAAATCAAAGGCCAAATTCCTTGCCTTTCTTGATAGCGATGACCACTTCCTTCCCTATAAGATAGAAAAACAACTTCGTTTCCTTGATAAAAATCCCTGGTGTAAGTTAGTGCAAACTGAGGAAATCTGGTTCAAGGGAAATCGTAGGCTAAACCCCAAAAAACACCATGCTAAAGCCAAGGGTTATTTCCTCCACAGAGCTGTGAAACTCTGCGTGGTCTCTATATCAACGGTGTTAATGGATAGAGAGGTTTTCAATAAGGTTGGGTACTTTGATGAAACCTTTCCACTCTGTGAGGACTATGAATTTTGGCTAAGGGTTGCTCTTCATTACCCCATGGGCCTAATAGAGGAGGCCTTAGTGATTAAAGATGGAGGCAGGGATGATCAGTTATCTCAGACACCGGGCCTTGATTTTTACAGAATAAAGGCCCTATTGAAGGTTTATAAATCATACCAATCCCTTCTAAAGCCAGAGGAAAAATTGTTGCTTCTCGGCGAGGCCAGCCGCAAAACTGAGATTTTCTTGAGAGGAGCTAAAAAGCATGGAAATCTTAAGGCAATCTTTCAACTTATAAAAATCTGGAAGGAGATCAACGAAATCTTAACTCTACCTTATCCACTTTAAGAATTCTTTTCCAGTATTCAATTGACTTTGGTAAATTTCCATTTTATAGTTTAAGCAAAATAACAGGCAAAAGAGTCTCCATGGAGGAATGGTTTAACAGCCTTCAAAAGATATTAAACTCTCTAAGTAAGAACAATTTCTCACTTCTTGCAAAGGCTAAACTCGAGCAGACCTTCAAAAATTTAATGGCTAAGTATCCCTCTTCTTACCCTGAAGAACTGAAAAACTCCCTGATGGATCTCTGCCAAGGATTTGATAGCCTCTCCCTTAAGGAAAAGAAATTGCGTCTCTCGAAGATTGAAGAGCTTATAAAAAAAGAGAAAACTATCGGAGCAAACAAGTCAGAAGAGGATTATCCTCAAACTGTCACCTCTATTGAGGAATACAGAAACAATCTAAGGATTCTATCTTCGCCAATCAATGTGCTCAAGGGAATAGGACCAAAGATTGCAAAAAAACTTGAAAAAAAAGGACTTAAAACCATAGAGGATCTACTTTTCTTCATACCGAGAACCTATGAGGACAGAAGAACTGTCACCCCTATTGGAAGGTTAAGAACCAATGACAAGGCTGTTATCTTTGGAGAGATCATAAGGAGTGGCACAAGTTTTTATACCAGAAGAAAAACTTACGAAGCCTTTATAACCGATGGTTCAGGGGTTCTAACCCTCAAATGGTTTAACTTTCATGAACCAACCCTTAGAAGCCTTCTTCCCAAAGGCAGAAGAATCTATGCCATAGGTGTGGTGAACAGATTTCTAAATCAGTTGGAGATGATTCACCCTGAGATAATAGGAGAGGATGAAGAGGAAAAGATCCACAGGGAGATAGGCCAAATAGTGCCCATATATCCCTCAGTTGAAAACCTATCGGAAAGCATGATCAGGAAGATAATGAAAGGATTGGTAGAGGAATACCTTCAATATGTAAACACTCTCATACCCGCAAGACTGTTAATAAAAGCTAAGGTGCTCTCGCTCAGGGAGGCTCTAGAAATCCTCCATAATCCCACAAATAAGGCAAAGATGGAGGACATTTTAAAGGAGGATAATATCTATTTAAAAAGCATTGCCTTTGAGGAGCTCTTTTTTCTGGAGCTAGCTTTTGCTCTTAGAAAAAGCAAACTTTCCATCGAGAAGGGTATAGCTTTCAAGGTAGAATCACCTTTGGTAGATGACTTTCTAAGAAAACTACCCTTTGATTTAACATCAGCCCAAAAAAGAGTTATTGAAGAGATAAAGAGAGACATGAGCAGAGAAGTTCCTATGAATAGACTTATCCAAGGAGATGTGGGCTGTGGAAAAACAGTTGTTGCCTTCCTCTCCTCTTTGATAGCCATTGACAACGGTTATCAGGTTGCTTTTATGGCCCCTACTGAAATACTTGCGGAGCAACATTACAGAAACTTCAGGCAATATACTCAGTTAATGGGTATCCAAAGTGCCTTACTTACCGGTGGTGTATCTCCCTCTCGAAAAAGAGAGATATACTATGGCTTATCTACGGGTTATATAAATCTTATTTTTGGTACCCATGCCCTCTTTCAAGAAAATGTGGAATTTAAAAAACTGGGTCTTGTCATAATTGACGAACAGCATCGCTTTGGCGTTTTGCAAAGGGCAGCCCTAAGAGATAAGGCTAAGGGTATTGTCCCTGATACCTTAGTTATGACTGCTACCCCCATTCCCAGAACGCTTGCTTTAACTGTTTACGGAGATTTAGATGTCTCTATAATTGATGAAATGCCAAAGGGTAGAAAGCCTGTGAAAACCTCTATTTATTACGAGTCCAATAGATTCTCTGCCTATGAAGCCCTGAGAGAGGAGATCAAAAAGGGTCATCAGGCTTATATCATATTGCCTCTTATAGAAGAATCGGAGGCCCTGGACCTAAAAGCTGTCATGAGTTATGGTGAGGAATTACAGAAAAAAATCTTTCCTGAGTTCAAAGTAGGTATCCTTCACGGTAAAATGTCCTCCTCAGAAAAGGATGCCATTATGCGAGAATTTAAAAGAGGTGATATTAAGATCTTAGTTTCTACCACGGTGGTTGAAGTGGGTGTGGATGTCCCCAATGCCACTGTGATGGTAATTGAGCATGCTGAAAGATTTGGATTGTCCCAATTACATCAACTCAGAGGACGAGTAGGCAGAAGCGATAAGCAATCCTACTGTTTTCTCATAGGCTATAATCTTAGTCCTGAAAGCGATGCCTCAAAAAGGTTAAAAATTCTCTGTCAAACCAACGATGGTTTTAAGATCGCAGAAGAGGATCTTAAAATCAGGGGACCAGGAGAACTCCTGGGGACTCAGCAATCTGGTTTTTTGGAATTCAAAAGAGCAGATCCTGTGCGCGATATTGACCTCTTAATTAAGGCTAGAGACTTGGCCTTTGAACTTATAAATGAAGATCCCACTTTAGAGAGATACCCTGCTATAAAGGAGGAATTATACAGGCGCTGGGAAGAAAGACTTAAACTATCAGAAATAGCCTAAATTCACAGGAGGCCCCATGGAGGATAATTTTACCATTGGTATCATTGGTGGAGCTGGAAAAATGGGAAGGCTCTTTAAAAGTTTTTTCGAAAAAAGGGGCTTTCCTGTGGTGATCTCTGACAAAAAGACAGGTCTTCGCTACGAAGAGCTTCTTGAAGTATCCAAAGTGATAATTCTCTCCCTGCCGATGGAGATATTTCCAGAGGTAGTCGAGACTATTGCCCCAAGGATCAAAGAGGACCACTGGATCATGGATATCTGTTCACTAAAACTTGAACCTGCAAAAGTCATGAAAAGAAATCTAAAAAGAGGAGAGCTTTTAGCAACCCATCCCCTCTTTGGCCCCTTTGAGAGAGATCTTCGAGGAAAAATAGTTGCCCTGTATCCCCTTCGAGGGAGAAATTTTCATAATTGGCTTAGAAAAATCTTAACAGAAGAAGGCTTAAAGGTTGTCAAGATTCCTCCCAAAAAGCATGATGAAATAATGGGACTGGTGCAAGTGCTTAATCATTTCTGGCTCCTACTCTTAGGGAAGGTCCTTCATGATTCTAAGTTGCCTTTAAAGGAGGTAATCAGTCTTTCAACACCAAGTTTTCTGGGTCAACTGCAGATTCTTAAAAGATTAGCTTTACAGGATGAAAAGCTCTATGCTCGTATTCAACTTGAAAATCCCTTTGGCAACAAATTTAGAAAACTTCTCTGTCAAAACTGTCAAAAATTAGCGCGCAAACTCAGTCAAAGAGATAACTTTAGCTATGAGACCTTTTACGAAGCCTTTAATGTTGCCCAAAGGATTGCTAAGGAAGTTGAAAGCCTAATTCCTGCGGAGATAAAAGATTAAAGTAAATCCCGTTAATAACATCAAAAGGGAAAGTATCTGTCCCATGGTCATCCATCCCAAAAAAAGGGCAAAACTCTGACCAGGCTCTCTTAAAAACTCAAAGAGGAAGCGCAGCATTCCATAAAGAATTAGAAAAAGAGCCAATTTGCTTCCGGTTTTCCAAGGCTTATGCCTCAAAACCCATAGTGTCAAAAAGAGTAGCAGTCCAGTAAAAAGTGCTTCGTAAAGTTGAACAGGATGTCTGGGAATAGGACCTCCCTCTGGAAAGACCATAGCCCAGGGAAGATTTGATGGTTTACCAAAGATCTCACCATTTATGAAATTACCTATTCTTCCGAAAAAAAGGCCCAAGGGAGCTGTAACAACTACCAGATCTGCCCAAAAAAGAAAGGGCTCTTTTTTGATTTTGAGATAAACATAACCACAAAGTATTGCACCAATGGCACCACCATGAAAGGACATACCGCCTTTCCAGATGGCTGGAATTTCCCAGGGGTTGTTTAGAAAGTAATCAGGATAATAGAAAAAACAGAACCCCAATCTTGCTCCAATAACAAGACCAACAAAGCTATAAAACATGAGATTTTCCAAAGTCTGATACTTCTCTATTAAACCCCTCTCCTTTAACTGATAACGACAGAGAAATAGACTTGTCAGAAAACTGACAATATACATCAATCCGTACCAACGAACCTGAAGGGGACCTATATGAAAAATAACAGGATCAATTTTGGGATAAGTAAGCATCACAAAGATCCTTAAGGATACATTGTGGACATTTGGGTTTTTTAGCTAAACATATGGCTCTACCGTGTTGCTGTAGGAGGTAGGGAAAGATAAACCATTCCTCTTTAGGAACTATGTCCATTAGCACTCTCTCTATTTTTTCGGCATCTTTGGCTTTGGCTAAACCTAGTCTCTGAGAAAGCCTGCTGACATGGGTATCTACCGGAATACCTTCTATAATTCCATAGGCATTGGCTAAAACGATGTTTGCAGTTTTACGGGCAACTCCAGGTAACTCCAAAAGTTCCTCCATGGATCTAGGCACCTGTCCCTTGTGTTTTTCTACAATTATCTTACAGGCATCTTTAATATACCTTGCCTTTTGCAGATAAAAACCTGTGCTCTTTATATCCTCTGCCAGTTCCTCCAAAGGGGCCTTTACATAAGCCTCTGGGGTTGGATATTTTTTGAACAAATAGTTGGTTACCTGATTGACCCTCTCATCGGTGCACTGAGCTGAAAGGATGGTGGCAACTAGTAATTCCAGGGGATTACTAAAGTTCAAAGCAATTCTTGCCTTAGGATAGGTCTTTTTAAGTCTCTCTATGATCTCCTTTGCTTTTTCTCTAATATTATCCATGAATACCTCGCATGCATAAAATTACATTTTAGAATTATACTTCCACAGGATCATATGGCAATATGTCGAAAAAGCATTTCAACCTTTTCAATAAACTTCTCTCTTACTAAATCCCTGTCAACCTGGCTAAATGGATATTCTCCTTGAGTTAACTGCTGATTCATATCATGATAGGCCAATAACTCTTCAGCCTCCTCTATTATCTCTCTGCTTTTGCTAGGCTCTAAAGACTCAACACTTTTAAAAAAATTGACTACGCGAAAAAACCTTACCTCCATCCTAGCCGAATTTTCACTCTCTTTAGACTCCTTTAGACCAAGAATCACCTCTTTTAGTCCTTTCAATAAAGAAATTTGAATTCGTTTTCTAACTTGTTCATCTAACAACAAAAATTCAATTGCCAATAATTTATACTCTTCAGCACTAAAATCTCTTCTTTCAACTAAATCAATAAACCATATGGCGAAATTGTCCCTTAACATATCTACCAGCAGATAAAACTGATGTAAATTAGGGATTTCACAAAGGTTGGGTAATTTATAGCAAAGATTTTCCCTTACTCTGTTAAACACCGAATAATCTAGAATATGGAGTAAAGCCAAGCTAAAAACAGGGATCTCGAATGGTAAAAATCTTTCCTCAAAGGGTATTCCTCTTTGAATTTTATATGTTTGTAAAATATTTCTCATCCACTCAAGACTTCTAATTTTCATGTCGTAAAATATAAATCAAATGAAGAACTACCACAATACAAATCATAGTTTTTCACATCTTTTCCTGATCGAGGCTGGCTCTGAGGAAGAAGCACTGTTAATTTTAATGAATTTCGTTAATGGATACGAACTCATTCGCTACGAAGAGATAACTTTTCAGAGGAATGAGATTCTAGTGGCTTCCAAAGAAAAATTTTGGATTGAACTTGAAAGGGCTTTGGAAGCTAATAGGAAGATTCTCTCTTCCCTTATAGATGAAATCAAAAATGAGGGTTATGTCCTGTTAGATGACCTTAAGACCTTCCCTCAGGGTTACCTCAGCAAGCTTCTCCACACCCTCGCCCATATTATTGATGGTTTTTTTGGTATCGATTCTTTTTTCTATAACCTTGTGGAAGATTCCCATTTCATCAGCCATGTTTTGTTGAGAAAAATCAGGGAGAATCCCCAGAGATATTATCTTCTTCCATGGATTGGACATATAAAAGAACCTATGAGACGCTTTGAAGTTTTAAATCCAAAAAAATTCATTAAATGAAGATCTTAATCTTAAATTCTAATAACTTCTCTTATTTTCTTTCTGATAACAGCCACCGAGGGAACGGGGGTAACCCTACCACCTTCATCGACAAAGAGCCTTCAGGTAAATCCGCCTTGGGGTAATGGCTGAACTTCTTCGCCATTAATTCTGATAGTCGGAGATCCTCTTAAATCTAGTTTACGTGCTTCCTCATCAGAAAGCCTTTGATAAGTCACCTCAGCAGTAACTCCCTCAAGTTCCAAGGCTCGAGAAATGTTATCCCTCAATTGTGTCTCACTGCTACAGCTCATATTCATATAAACTTCTATTTTTAAATCTTTATTCATATTTTGAAAGAACCTCTTCTAACTTCTTTTTTATCAGATCTATTGATGTTGTTTTGGTGAAACTTCCTTGAGCCAGTTCAGCCTTTCCTCCACCCTTTAGTTCTAGTTCTTGTGATAGTTTTTTAAAGATCTCACTTGCTGAAATCCTTTTTGCCAGATCTTTGGTTACCATACAGACAGCTAAGCTATCTCTCTCTCTTTCGCCGATAAGAAATAGGACGCCAGATTTGATTTTATTTTTGTAATAATCACCCCATTCCCTTAAATCCTCCATTTTGTCTGTTTGAAAAGAAGTGACTAAAAGTTTTACACCATCAACATCCTTTATATCGGTTAATCTGCTTTCTAACTCTGCCTTTATGTCTCTACTTTTGAGGGCTTTAATTTCTGTTTTTAGTCTGTTTAACTCCTCAGTTAGTTCCTTGATTTTTCTCAGGACCTCTTTAGGATTTGTCTTTAAGGTTAATGAGATTTCTTGAATTAGGTTTTCTGTGTTTAAAAGATATTGATAACTCTTTTCTCCACAAAGGGCTTCTATTCTTCTAACGCCACTTGCAACACTTGATTCAGATATTATCTTAAAAAGACCGATTTCTCCTGTAGCTTTTACATGGGTGCCTCCGCATAATTCCATCGAAATTTTATCAATTTTTATCACTCTTACAATGTCACCATATTTTTCTTCAAAAAAAGCCAAAGCCCCAAGCTCTTCAGCTTCCTCTTTTTTGAGCCACTTTATCTCTAGGGGATAATTTGCTAATACCCAGAGGTTAACCAGTCTTTCGATCTTTTGCAATTCTTCAAAAGAGAGAGCTTGAAAATGGGTAAAATCAAAACGAAGCCTGTTTTCCTCTACAAGGGAGCCAGCCTGTCTCACATGGGTGCCTAAGACCTTTCGCAAAGCAGCATGCAACAGATGTGTTCCGCTGTGATGCCTAGCAATATGCAGACGCCTTTCTTTGTTGACTTCTAAAGTAACCTCTTCCCCCGGAGACAATTTCCCTTCAAGAAGCCTTATTCTGTGATATATCAAATCTCCTACCCTTTGAACATCAATAACTTCAGCCTTTCCGCTTTTACCGTGCACAAATCCAATGTCAGAAACCTGGCCTCCACCCTCAGCATAAAAGGGTGTAATATCAGTTACAAGATAATCCTCAGAGAGATAGAGGATCTTTCCCTTGCTAACCAGTTCTTCATAGCCTACGAAAAGGGTTTGAACTCCTTCTTGTACAAGGGACTTAATTCCTTCAGGAACCTTATCTAGCACCCCTTTCCAACTCTTTCTGCTTTCAGATCTTGCCTTTTCTCTTAAGGTTTCAAAACTTGAAATATCAAGCTCAAATCCAAGAGGCAATACATAATCTCTGACCAAATCGTAGGGAAAACCATAGGTATCATAGAGCTTAAAAATCAACTCTCCAGGAACTACTTTTTTCCCTTCGCTTTGCAGTTTTGCAACCTCTTTTTCTAAAACCTCTGTTCCGAAATTTAAGGTTTCAAGAAATCTCTCCTCTTCTATTTTTAGAACCCTACTAATTGTGTCCTGGTTGTTAGAAACCTCAGGATAGATGGATCCATATTCATCAATCAAAGGTGGTAGAAGCTTATATAGAAAGGGGTCCTTTAAGCCTATTTGTTTGCCAAAGCGTTCTGCTCTTCTGATTATTCTTCTTAGAACATAACCTCTTCCCTCATTGGAAGGCATAACACCCTCGGCTATCAGGAAAGCGCTAGCCCTAAGGTGATCTGCAATGACCCGAAAGGCTATCTCAGTATCATGGTTTTCTTTGAAAGATCTCCCAGATAACTCTGCTAAAAGGTTTATGATTCCTGCAAAGAGGTCGGTATCATAATTGGAGGGGACACCCTGCAAAACTGATGTGATCCTCTCTAAACCCATTCCTGTATCAATACTTGGCTTAGGAAGTGGTTTCAGATTACCATTTTCGTCTCTCTCGTATTGCATAAATACCAAATTCCATATTTCAAGATACCTATCACAATCACATCCCGGAGCACAATCTGGTCTCTTACAGGAAAATTGTTCGCCCTGGTCGTAGATTATTTCGGAACAGGGTCCGCAGGGGCCAGTTTCACCCATCGTCCAAAAGTTATCCTTCTCACCAAGCCTGACAATTCTATCTTCCGTAAAACCAGCAATTTTTTTCCAAAGGTCAATAGCCTCCTCATCCTCTCTAAAGACAGTGACCCAGAGTCTATTCTTCGGTAAGGAAAAATCCTTTGTAATCAATTCCCAGGCGAAGGCGATTGCCTCAGCTTTAAAGTAATCTCCAAAGGAGAAATTACCTAACATCTCAAAAAAGGTGTGATGTCTAGCTGTATATCCAACATTTTCGAGGTCATTGTGTTTACCACCGGCCCTAATACACTTTTGACAGGTGACAGCTCTCTTGTAAGGTCTTGTTTCTTCACCGAGAAAGACCCTTTTGAACTGAACCATGCCAGAGTTAGTAAAAAGTAAAGTTGGATCATTGGCTGGAATAAGGGATGAACTTGAAACCACGGTATGATCTCTCTGAGCAAAAAATTCAATGAATTTGCTTCTGATATCTCTTCCTTTCATTCTTTCACCTGTAGCCTGGTTTACTGCTATAAATTTAGTTATAATTCGCAAATTTGCAACTCAAATGTATGAGTCCAAAAAGTCCCTCCCACTCCTGCTCGATAAATGACTACTCTTCATAGGCAAATCTACTTGCCACATCCTTCGCCCCCTCTTCTCCCTCTCAATAAACCTTCCCGTCTTTTCATAATAACTAAAGCTTCTTCACTACCTCTCCTCACACTTACCCCCTTTCTTTCAAATACTTTATTATCCTTCCAATCGTAGATACTGACACCAAAGCTATATCCCTCTTCCAACAAAATCTATCCACCAAGGGTTTAAGCTTCTTCTTGCGAGGATGTTTTCTCCTGTAACTCAGGATAAATTCTATTACCTCCTTTCGCCACCTCTTTGAGCATTTCCTTTTTGGTAAATAGTGGCCTCTATGCCAAAAGAGTTCTGAAATTCGATGAGCCTTAGTCTAAAGGCGACTTCATTTCTTTGGG
>JANXDB010000004.1 GCA_025060015.1 Caldimicrobium sp.
ACCCAACTCATATTTCCTCTCTGAATAGGTCTTCAACTCAAACTCCACTCTCTCACCCCCTACTTCTCTTAATTTAATCAACACCTCCTCCTCGTCAAGACCCTTCTCCTTTGACACTATCAACAAAAACAACTCCACATAGCACCTCTCCCTCTCCCCTAACTTCCCCACTACCTCCATAAACCTCACTATTCCCCTCAATAACTCCTCAAGTGGTCTGTCAAGATTCCTAAGCAAATAAAGATATGCATACACCACACTATAAAGCTCAATCCCTTTTAAAAGGTCCTCTCGGTTAAGGCTCACCAAGTCAAGAACTAAAACCCTGTAGTTTAGAAAGTAGGACCTAATCTCAGGAGGTATTTCAAAGAGTTCCACAAACTCAACGGGATAGAGCCAAGGCTTTGGGCCGTGATAGAAGATGAAGGGAAGCACTGGAATAGGTTTTGAGCCTTCTTTGAGGGCTTTTTCAAAGAGAGCGGAGATGTAGTTTAAGATTTGAGCGTAAACTGAGAGATCTTGATAGGATTTGTGTTCAAGGAGGATGTAGAGGTGAAGAGGTTTTCCGAGGAGAGGGACTTGGGCGATGATGTCAGGAAGGAGGCGTTTTTCTTTGGAAAGGGAGATTTGTTCTTCAGGGACCAGAGAGAGAGCTGAGAGAGATCTAAGTGGGGAAGGAGGTCCTTTGGGAGAAACTCTTGAAGGAAGGCCTTGAGATTTTCAGGGTCTTTGAGGATTGCCTTGGCATAGAGATCATAGGCCTTAAGATCAGCCATAGAGGAAGTATAAGGGAAATCTGTTGAGAAGGCAAGAGATAAAGAGTAGAAAAAGGGACGTGGTGAAGGGTGTATAAAAGGGGATTCCCTATCAAAGATAGGCTCATCGAAAGGTCTCGAATTTAAGATTTTGTATTTGTGATGAATAAAAGTAGATTAGAAGTTTTGAGTTAATATGGGATGATTTGAGATGGTGGAGGCGGCGGGAATTGAACCCGCGTCCGAAGATAGTTCAGATTAAACCCCTACAGGCTTAGCCTATGGTTAAATCTCGTTGAGGAGTAGTCACAGGCAACTACTTCCTCAACCAGGTGGGGACTTTCTCGGAGATCACAGTCCCACCACCTGTGATCTCCCAGCTCTTTTAGGTCACGCCCCTTGGCGCCAAAGAGCTAAGCAACCAAGGAACGAGGCTGCTTTCTCTTAAGCAGCCTGAGCGTAGGCGTATTCGTTGGCAGTTGTGTTTTTGCACCCTTTTTTACGTGGCGAGTGCGACCACGGCCTGCGATCTAATCCTACCTATCCCCGTCGAGCCCTTTTCGCCCCCTTATTTTCAAAGAGCTTTATTTTAATTTAAAACAATTTTCTACAAATTCAACCTTTACATGCAGAATTAATAAAATTTAAAGGGAAAGACCCTATTATCTATTTTACTGAAACAGGAATAAATAAGCTTTTAAGGGAATTAAAAAATTAATTTGTTCAGAAGTGAAGATTATATTAAAGATACAACTCTTGAAAGTAATTTTTTTATAAAAATTCTTAAGAGGGAGTATGCTTAAAGTCTGGACAAAACCAAATTTGGAGGTCCTATGACAATAGAACCTGGGACACTTAAGGAAGTATTCATTAGGGCCTTGTGGCAATCAAATTATGCAAAGCATGAAGAGGTGTATTATACCAAGATAAACCTCTGGAGGGAGGCTAGTCTCTTTCCCAAAGAAATTACCAGATTTCTTTGTGAAGGCATGACCGGAGAGAGTCTTGAGATAAATTTTAAAAGGGGACACTTATTCCCAAATTCTAAGGATCTGATTTATGAAATCGACCCACGCTACAACTTCAACCCTCCAGATTCCCAGCGCTCGATCAAATTAAGACTTGGGCGTTTTTATCCTTTAGGTTTCTTTAAAAATCTCCGAGGTATCTATGGGGGCAATCCCTATCCTGGCAGGATAATTGCTATAAATGGAGAGAAATCAAAGATGCTTTTAGACGCTAATGTGCCTCTCAGTTATTACGATGTAACCCTGTGCTTTACAATTAGGGAAGTCCTAAGAAAGGAGAGTGAGCTTGGAGGTAGGTGTAGAGATCATATTGAGGAGGGTTTTAGGGTGGGACCTGGGATGCAAACAAGATACGATCACGTTCCTACCGATTTTGGTTTAGAGGAGAGAGAAACCTTTCAACGGATTGACGAAAGCGAGGACGCCCTCTTTTATCAAGAACCTCGTCTTGTCGGTCACATAGATAGAGTCTGCCATGAAGCCTTACTTAACTATTACGGAGGAATCTTACCACCTAAAGGAAAGATTCTTGACCTCATGAGTAGTTATGAGAGTCACTTGCCTCCTCTGGGTGAATATGAAGTTATAGGCTTAGGTATCAACGAGGAAGAGCTCAAAGCCAATCCCCAATTAAGGGAATACGTGGTGAAAGACCTAAATAAAGATCCCACGCTTCCCTTTGAGAGTGAAACTTTCGATGCAGTCCTTTGTGAT
The DNA here is from genome assembly GCA_025060015.1 of Caldimicrobium sp. Classification (GTDB taxonomy): domain Bacteria; phylum Desulfobacterota; class Thermodesulfobacteria; order Thermodesulfobacteriales; family Thermodesulfobacteriaceae; genus Caldimicrobium. The sequence goes on from JANXDB010000004.1 coordinate 2,498, forward strand.
CTCTCCATAGAATATGTGATAAGACCCATTGAGTTGCTGCGGGAAGTTAAAAGGGTTCTGAAGAAGGATGGGTTAGCTACCTTTAGTTTCTCTAATCGATACTTTCCCACAAAGGTGATTAAGCTGTGGGTAGATTTGCATGAATATGAGAGGATGGGCTATGTGCTTGAGCTGATGATTAGAACAGGATTCAGAGATTTACATACCTTTTCCTTAAGAGGCCTACCAAGACCGAGAGATGACCGCTGGATCACTTATACACCCTATGCTGATCCCCTGTATGTGGTGTGGGGTAAAAAGGATGAAGGGTAAGGTAGCGGTAATCGGAGGGGGTATTGGTGGAACCCTTTCTGCAAGATTGTTTACCATCTTAGGTTACGAAGTATCCATATTTGAACAAAGTGATAAGCTGGGAGGTTGTGCTGGATCTTTTAGGAGAAATAACTTAACCTTCAACATTGGTGCTACCACTATCGGAGGATTGTTTTCTGGATTTCCAGTTTATAGGGCCTTTGAACTTCTTGGGGTGTCCTTAAATGAAAATTGTGAACTAACTATTTCAAATCCAACTATGACTATCATTCGAGAGGGAAAGAAGATACATTTATCCCCCTATATAAGTGAATGGGAAGAAGAGTTGTGCTCCATTCTTGAGGTTAAAAGAGCCTATATAAAAAAATTGCTTGACATGACTAATAGAGTGCTAAAAGATTGCTTAAAAAGGCCCTTTTACTTCAGCTTACACTCCCTTAAAAGCACTCTTAAAAGCTATCTAACCGGGTTACCTTTGTTTCTTAGATATCATACCCTCTACTATACACCCGCTTCCAAATTTTTAAAAGAGATCCTTGAAAATTCAGAACAAAGGGTTTTAGAATTTTTTAATAGCCTAACCCTGATCACAGCTCAGAGCACTATAGATAGAATCAGTGCTCTAACTTTGCTACTTTCTTTAGGTTATGTTGCAACCGGAGTGGGGTCAACTAAAAACGGAGGGGAGAGTCTCTTTGATCGCCTTACTGATAGTGTGGAGGTTCACCTGAATACCAAGGTCCTATCTATACGACGAATTAACAACAATAGAGCTTATCTTGTGAGAACAGCACAAGGTGAGGAAATCTTCGAGAGGCTCATTCTCTCCTTTCCCATACTTGAAAATTTGTCGGTTTTAAGAGAAGACTGGCAGTTATATAATTATTTTAAAAGGTTCGAATCCATGAAAAGCGAAAATTCCGCCCTGGTACTCTATGGAATTTCTACGGAATCAAGGTTTGCTCCACATATTTTGCTTATTACAAAGGAAACCTTGAATGGCATAACGAGTGGCACTTACTTAATCTCTTATCTCAAACAGAGGGATAATCTTTTCACCCTGACGATTTCCACCCATACGCCCATACGATGGTGGCTGGATAGTTCGATTCAGAGTAAGTACAGTTACATAAAGAAATTTTTGATGGAGAGGATTGCAGAGATTGTCACAAGTGGACTTAATATCGATACTTCAAAACTGAGAGTTATTGACCTGGCAACCCCACTTACCTTTAAGAGGCATCTGTCAAGGATGTCTCTGGGAGGTATTCCTATTACGATGGAGCAACCAATTTCAAAGATACCACCCAATGTTACCCCCTTTAGAGGTCTTTATGTTTTAAACGATCAGTCACTTTTTTATCAGGGGTGGCTTGGCTTGTCTATGGGATTATTGAACCTCTATGAGGCATTAAATGATGAAAAGCTATGAGTTAAACATAACCATAAAGGATTGGTTAGGGATAACCCTTACTGGAATTTGCTTCTCTACTATCCTTACTATGCTAATCTATCTTCTGCTTGGTTTTTCTATCTTAGAAGGGCTATCCGTTGGTTTCATCTTAGGGGTTATACTTTCTGTTTTTTCCTTTACATTAGTTAGCGTGACCAATAATTATCTCATACCAAAATTAAAAACCTATTGGATGTGGTGGATTTTGGCCTTTATTTCCGCAACTTCCGCAGGAGTGATTGGTTTTCAAGTGGCCTATCTTATTACTTATAGTCTATCCCTGAGAGTCCCTGCCAAAGTAGAGGGATATCTCTTGGAGACTTCAATTATTATAGGCCTTTTAAATTATCTAATAGGACTTTTACTCTTTTTGTTCATTAAAATGAGAAATAGCAGAGAGGAGATATTTAGAAAAATTCTTGAGTTAAGATTCTCCTCCAGTATGCACATGGTAGAATCTCACTTTTTATCAAATCTTATGAATTCCATTGCAGAATTATTGCACAAGTCACCAGAGTCCGCGGAGAAAGCTCTGATTGATACCGCAAGATTCATTAGAATGATGCTTAATGATAGAGATGTGATTACTTTAGGAGAAGAGCTAAACTTAGTAGAAAAATACATAAGCCTTCAAAATATAAGATACAATAACAAAATACGAATCTTTAAAGTGGTAAAGGATGCCCAATTACTTAAAATTAAAATTCCGAAGTTTTCAATTCAAATCTTGGCTGAAAATGCCATAACTCATGGATACACGGGAGGTGAGCTCCTAATTAATATCGAAGTAACTCCAAGTAAAGGGTTTGCGAAAATTCTCGTTTCAAACAATGGTTTTCCTATAACTGATTTCAAACCTGGTAAAGGTTTGGAGCTCCTAAAGGAGCGGTTAAAAATTCATGTAAAGGGAGAGATTCATCTTCTGAGTGCCCAACCAGTAACCTTTTTACTTAAAATACCAGCTATATCGTAGGGGGAAGTTCGGTGTTTGAAGAGGTCTTGGTGGTGGATGACGAACCTATAGCTTTGGAGAGATTAGAACGTATGCTAAAAGCCCTGGGAGTCAAGAAAGTTTATAAATTCGATAATGCCTATCAGGCAAAGGATTTTCTCAAACTACAACCAGAGATTAAGCTTGTCTTTGTGGACATTAGGATGCCTGGGAAGAGTGGTTTAGAGTTAGCTAAAGAGATTGCCGAGGAGAGAGCCGATTTGGTGATAGTAATTCAAACAGCTTATGAGGATTATGCCCTGGAGGGATTCAGGATAGGGGCTATCGACTATCTTGTAAAACCCTTTACGCTCGAAGAGCTATGCAAGGCTTTAGAGAGAGCCAAAAGATACTTAGGTGAACTAGAAAGCGAATATTTACAAGTGAAGACTATAGATGAGGTAAAAAAACTTGTATCTATCGGGGATATTTATTACATAAAAGCGGACCTAAAGCACACACTAATTAGAACGATAAGTGGCTTCTTATTCTGTGATCTCAGTATCGGAGCTCTACAAGAAAAACTAAGGAAAAAAGGGTTTTTAAGAGTTCATAGATCCTTTTTAGTGAACCTATCAAAGGTGACAAGGTTAGAGGAAGTTGCCTATGGAAAGATTCGTTTGCATTTTTCATCATCTATAGAGCCGATAATCACCAGCAAAGGGGGAGCAGCGCTTTTGCGAAAAGAGGTTAAAAGAAAAAAGCAATAGAGGAGGTGATTATTGTGTTTGAACAATATAAGCTATTCTACGAAATAGTCAAAAATTCCGAAATTCACACAAAAGCTATATTCCTCACAGAGTCTCAGCTACTAACAGAGATGTTGAGGCAAGTCTTTATTCAGAGGGGGTATAAATTCAAAGAGGACGGTCAATTTATCTTTCTGGAGCAGGTCTATTTCTTAGAAGTTCTTAGGGCGATAAAGGATGAGCTCTCTCTTTCTTCACCTGCCCTGCAAGATATCTACGCTGTCTCTGTTCCCCTTCTAGATAATTTTAGTCTAAAATATGTATCACAGCTAAAGCCACTGGTTTCGTGGTATTCCATTCTTGATGCCCTTGAAGACTTAAATGTCATTACTGAAGAGAGATTAAGCGTCTATTTTCAGCCTATAGTAGACAGGAATGCAGTGGTACTCGGGCATGAGTGCCTTATCAGAGGTGTTAGGTCCGATGGAACTATAGTTTCTCCGGCAAATCTTTTTGATTTAGCCATAAAGACAGGTAACATATTCCACTTTGATCGTCTCTGTAGAGAGACATGCGTAAAAGCGGTGGCTAAGGCTGGCTTAAGAGATAGGTTGGTATTTATTAACTTTATCCCAACAAGCATTTACGATCCTGCAACCTGTCTACAGACAACGATAGGTTGGGTCTACTCTTTGGGTCTTCGACCAGAAAATATCGTATTTGAAGTAGTTGAGAGTCAAAAGGTAGAAGATCTAAAACACCTCTCAGAAATTCTGAATACCTATCGAGAGGGAGGCTTTCGAGTAGCCCTCGACGATGTGGGAACCGGCTATGCAAGTCTTGAGCTTTTGGTCCTTTTAAAACCAGATATCATAAAAATTGACCGCGAAATAGTGCGTTTAGTCTCTGCTGATCCCTTAAAGAAGAGTTTAGTTAATGCTTTAGTCCAGATATCACGGGAGAATGGTATAAAAGTTCTTGCAGAAGGAGTGGAACATAGAGAGGATTTTGAATATCTTCAAGACAAAGTAGACTATTTTCAAGGATATTACTTTTCTAAGCCTCAACCAAAACCAGTAGAAGTTGTGCAATTACAATGAGTTTCCAAAGTTCCTTTTTAGCCTACAAATCTTAAATTTTAAAGAGATCAGTTAAGGCAAGAATAAACCAGCTCGTTCTTTAATCATTTTTTGACAAAATGGCTCTATATTAATAATATGCAATCTATTCAGAGGAGGTGGGAGCCATGGTAAGAGAGGCAACTCTCCTCGGTCAAGATACAAACATTCAAATCATTGAATCCTTAGTGGAAAATCAAAACTTCACTTTATATCCTAAGGATTTCTTTGAGTGTCTTCACTATCTGATAAGATTTCGAAATCCCAATCTATATCTTCATGCCGCTAAAGTAGGTATTGTAAGTTATCTCTTGGCTTTGAAGTTAGGATATCCCACCAAATTTGCAGACTTAATGCAATATGCAGGATGGGTTCACGATTTAGGGCTAATCTTTGTGCCGCTAAACATTCAAGATAGTTTTTTAAGGATCACGCTTAGTCAGGATAGTGGCTGGGAAAGGATATACAAACTACATCCTATCGTGGGAGCAGAAATTTTGGGTAAGGTTCCAGCACTAAATGGGACTCCTGAAAATCTCACCTTCATGATACTGCATCATCATGAAAACTGGGATGGCACAGGGTTCCCCAAGGGCCTTAAAGGAAAAGAAATTCCAATTGGAGGTAGAATTTTGAGAATAGCAGATACCTTTGTCCGTCTCGTGGACAGCCCTCCTCGAGGAGAGGGCCTGAGTGTTAAAGATGCTTTTTTTGAGATACTCAAAGACTCTAAAAAAATCTTCGATCCCCACCTTGTGTCCTCCATGATTGAAATTGAGGATACCCTGTTAGTCTGGTTGGATTTAGTTGAAAAGGATGCAGAAAAGGAAATAAAGTATAAAAACAGGGAAATTCTACAATAATTGCCTATGACCAAGGAGTTAAAGTGGTCTATAAAAGGGGGTTTACCCAACAAAGAGGGAAAAATTTTCTATATTCAGCCTCCAAAAGATTAATAGCTTCAAAACAAATCTGGGAAAATTTTTCCTCCTAGAATTCAGTTAAAGCCCAAAAAAACGCGTTTTTTCGTTAGCTTTCAATTGGCATGATAGTTGATAATACTATTTCAAGAACAATGAGGAGGAAGTGGTAAATGAGAGTTGCGATAGCAAATATAGCAGGTTTCAATGGTGAGACAAGGGGCTTCTCCTGTGTTCAGGGGGGTCAAATGCAAGATTTTTGGAACATGCTACTCTTTTATTTACAGCAAAAATTTACTGCCAACCTTTCGACCTCCGAACCTCAAAGAGGTTTTGGTTCTTACCCAGACTCCGCTCTACTTGAGGATTCCTTAGGAGAATTTGTAAGAACTGTTGACTATCCCATTTTGTATGACCTTGGGTTCATCTCTAAAGAAAAGAATTTCTTAAAGGTACCAGAAGTAAACTCTGAGCATGGAGATAGGCTACCTTTTACTGAGGAGGCTCAGACATTGTTTTCACTCCTTCAATTTTTCGTTCAACTGGAAAGAGTGATAGAAGTTGAAAGTTTACCTATGCAAGAGAAGAGATTTACCAATATGTCTAATTTAATGGATAGTTTAAACCTAAGGGGTCTAAGGGGTCTAAGAGAGCAACAAAGCCCAACCGAAGAGGCAAGTTTTATTCAGGGTTCAAAGGTAAATAACAGTTTTAGCTCAATTGCAAATCCCCCTTTGGAAACATCCAAAGAAACTCTAAGAGCTCTAACCAACAATTTTATGTCAGCCAAAATTCCGCCTGAAGATTTAAGATCTAATGCTTTAAGTTTGCCTTCTCATAAAGAATTAATGGAAAGAGAGCTTGCCCAGATAGTTGAGGGAGACTTAGAGATAACTCTGGAGAGGCAATTTCAGAAACCTATTAAATTTCAGAGCTCTATGGATAATCCCTCTAAGGGTCAATTAGAGTTAAATAACTTACTTGCTATGAAATATTTGGATAGATTTCCTATTAACGAAAACTTGAAGGATTTCCTCAAGCCTTATTTAGAAAAGATCCTTAGGGAAGGATTACACCTTACCCGTGAAGAGGTTGTAGGCTTAAAAACTCAATATGAGAGTCTTCCCCTGGAGGCTAAGGTAGAATTAACTAACTTGATAGAGAGTTTCAAGGAGAATTTGCAAAGAGTTACCTCAGAGAAATTATTAACCACTTTAAAGGTTCCGGGAGGTATTGATGATTTAAGTTCTCCTTCTTCTCCAGCTATCCAGGCTAGTTTTCCAGTAGAGATTGAGAAGGTTAAAGTTGACAAACCAGTGGGGGAGGTAAATCAGAGAGCTTTGTCCAATCTCTCTATAGAGAACTTTATCCACTTTGTCAAAGAGTTAACCTTGAAAACCTTGCCCTCGGGAGAGAAAAGAGCTCTTCTTCAATTAGAACCACCAGAACTTGGAAAAATGGAGATCCAAGTGAAGGTTCATGAGGGAGAGGTTGAAATTGTAGCCAAAGTAGAAAAAATCGAGACCCTTTCCCAGCTTCAACAGGAGCTTTCTCAAATAAAGACTCAGTTAGAGGATTTAAACTTAAGACTTAGAGAGTTTCAGGTTTTCTTAGGGCTTTCCCTTGACAGAAGAGAAAGAGGGGAAGAAGATTCTTACACCTTAGAAAAAAGAAAAGATTTTAGAGAGGATAGAAAGGTTGAGGAGAAGGCAAACATAGAGAGGCCTTTAATCAACCATTCAGGCTATTTTTATCGTATTGTATAGGGGGTGATAGGGTATGGCGGTAATAAATAAGATTGAAAATAAAGCTAAGGAGCTTGCTGATTTTAATAGGGCCCCAAAGAAAGTGCTTGATAGAGATGCCTTTATGAAGCTTTTTATAACTCAGCTTCAGTATCAAGATCCTATGAAGCCTATTGAGAATCACGAGATGGCTTTGCAGTTAGCCTCCTTTAATCAAGTAGATCAACTTATGGGACTGAATGAAAAGTTGGGTAAGCTTGTAGATCTCTACAAAGCTAACGAATATACTCTTCTCTCTAATTTAGTTGGAAAAGAGGTAAAGGTTGAGGGGCATACCATAAGGGTCGAACAGGGGCAATTCTTAGGGGGTGAATTTAAACTGGAAGAACCCGCCAATGTGGTGAACATAACT
>JANXDB010000016.1 GCA_025060015.1 Caldimicrobium sp.
TTCTTCCTCAGTTTCTATGTGACCAAAAAGAAGAGTAGCATTACTCTTTATACCTAATCTATGAGCGGTTTTGGCTATCTCAAGCCATCTGTCAAAGCTGATTTTTTGAGGATAAAGTTTTCTTCTTATCCTTTCTGAAGAGATCTCTGCTCCTCCACCTGGTAAACTTGTTAGCCCAGCTTCCTTTAGTTCCATCAAGACCATTTCAACTGGTTTGTTGGTCCTCTTACTGAGAAAGTCAATCTCTACACATGTAAAAGCCCTTATACGAAGGTTGGGCTTAAACTCCCTTATGGCTTTTATTAAATCAATATAATAACTATAAGGTATGGCTGGATTCAATCCCCCTACTATGTGAACCTCCCTAAGGTCCTCTTCCTCTCTTAGGGATTGCACGATTTTATCAATGGATAAAATATAACTATCACTATCGGTAGGTCTTTTATAATAACTACAAAATTTACATTCTAATAAACAAATATTAGTATAATTTATATGTCTATTGATAGTATAATAATAATGCTTTCCGTGAAGTTTTTCTCTAACTTCTAAAGCCTTAAGTCCCAAGTGATGCAGGTCTTCTTTTAGGTATAAGTTTAAAAAGTATTCTTTATCAAGACTCATCAAGGGCAAATTTTAAAATCTGAGCAGTAGTATAATAGTTATAAATTTTTTCCAGTCCCCAGACTGGAGCTGTTTGTTCAACCATCTGGGCAATTTCATGAAGGGCTTTTTCTTCTAAGCCTGTCTCTTTAAAACTTACTGGACTTCCTATTTTTTGGAACCATTTTTTAAGGCTTATTATTCCCTCTTCCGCTTGTCTTTTACTGAAGATTTCCTGAGCAAATCTCTCAAATTGCTTTAGATTTTTATCTTTATACCATTGCATCCAAGCGGGAATAACGAGGCTTAAACAAGCCCCGTGAGGCAAGTCATATAGTCCACCAATAGCGTGGGCTATAAGATGATTTGGAAAGCCTCCTCCTTTAAATCCGATTTGGGCAAGGCCATTTAGAGCCAGAGTTGAAGCCCACATGAATTCCGCTCGTGCCTCATAGTCAGTAGGATTTTGAAGAATTACCTCTGTAGTCTCCATAACAGTTTTGATTAAACTCTCAATAAAACGAGCCTGTAGGGTTGGACAATATTCAGCACTAAAGTATAGCTCTATCAAATGGGCAATCACATCCACAGTGGCATAGGCCTGATATTCCTTAGGCACGCTATAAGTTAGTTCAGGATTAAGAATGGATACTCTGGGACAGAGTAGAGGGGAGGATATGTATAATTTCTCTTTAGTCTCATCATGAGTAATAACTGCATTTCCGTTCATTTCTGTTCCTGTGGCTGCAAGGGTAAGGATATCATAGACTGGCAAAGCCTCTTCTATGTCTTTTTCTTGTCTAAAGTAGCTCCATAAATTATCTTCTCCCACTTTAACTCCCAAAGCGATAGCCTTTGCTTCATCTACTACAGAACCTCCCCCTACTCCCAAAATTGCCTCTACCTTGGCCTCTTTAGCCTTTCTTATTCCTTCAATGGTGTGGGAGAGTAAAGGGTTAGGTTTTACTGCTCCATGCTCGATGTATTCAATTCCAGCAATTTTCAGAGCAAAAACCACCTTTTCATAAAGCCCGATCTTTTTAATGGATTCTTTTCCATATAAAAATAAAACCCTTTTAACCTTATCTCTTTTTAAAACTTCTCCGATCTCCGCCTCTTTCCCTCTTCCAAAAAGAATTTTAGTGGGATTATAATAAATAAAACTTTCCATATAACTCACCCCCTGGGTTCAATTTGTATTATACTATATCTCTTTAAAAAACTTTCAAGTAAAGATATTTTTTATTTGAGTTCGTCGGAACATGCAGTGATATTTCTTGAAGCTAAAGGAAAAATCATAGATATATGGGCCTAAAAAGAAGGGGTAGCAATTCTTAGAGGTTACCCTCAGTGAACCTGATTTTAGAACACCCCCCTGCATAAGTTCAAGGTCTTTTTAGAAGGAAAAAAGTGTTAAAATTGAGAATCAATTGTTTAGCTTCTCACTAACCCTTCTCCCATCAAAGACATAAAAATGCTGCAAAAACTTGAAGCAATTAAAGATGCATCCCAAAGAAAAGAAGTCGCCTTTAGACTAAAGGTCATCGAATTTCAGAACCCCTTTGGCACAGAAGCCACAGATTGACTAAAGAGGAAATGCTCAAAAAGGTGGCGAAAGGAGGTAGTAGAATTTATCCTGAGTTACAGGAGAAAACATCCTCGCAAGGAGAAGCTTAAGCCTTTGGTGGATAGATTTTGTAGGGAGAGGGGTATAGCTTTGGTGTCAGTATCTACGATTGGAAGGATTATAAAGTATTTAAAAGAAAGGAGATAAGTTTGAGGAGAGGTAGTGAAGAAGTCAGTACTCCTTAACCTCTAAATATCCTCAGGCACTACATATCCCAATGAAGAGTGTACCCTCTTCCTATTATACCTCTCTATTTCATCCATTTATCCTCATCCTCGCCGATACTATATCCTCAAATACCTCCCTATCCAGACATTCCCTGCTCAATACTCTGTGGAAACTCTCTATGTGCCCATTGCTATAAGGTTTGTTTGGAAGGAACAAATTCTTCTTCTATTTCCCCTTTATCAATAGGACTTATTAAAGGCTTGAGATCAGCTTTAGAAAAGAGTTAAGTGATTTATGTTTTAGGTATTAACCCTAACATTTAATTTGTCCAAAAAAGGGGAGCGATCCAAGACCTCTCTCCGCTTTAGTCAAAAAATTAGGCCTAAAGGAACAAACCTTAGCGGAGGCTTTTATTGATGCTGTAGGAGCCTATCCCTACATGCCATCCTTTGTAGGAACACAGGAAGAGAAAAAGGCCTTGGCTCTATATTTGACTACTTTAGCAAAATAAAAATGGAGGGATTAGCCATGGATATAGTCCAGGCTGTAAAGGTCTTACAGGATCCTATGGGGGTTCCCTTTTTTCCTCAAGTTTTTCAAATACTTATGGTGGTCACCTTTGCACTACACATAATCTTTGTCAACTTTGTTGTTGGGGCTTCCCTTTTTGCCGTTTATGGAACTTTAAAAGGTGGTGAATATTGGGCAAGGCTTAGCAGTCAGATCCTGTTTAAAATGCTATTCCTGCCCTTGTTCTCTCTTTTGTAGTAGTTTTATTGATGTCAGCCGCAAGGGAAGCCATTAGAGTTTTATACGTTGCAGAAGTTAACTATTCTGTCTCTGCTTACAAAGTCAATCTTGATGGGGGAAGCACTATTCTATTTCTTCTTACCTTTATTATGGGTGGGGTGGTAATTTCCTATCAATTAGCAGTAGCTTTTTATTCGGGACGCAGTTCAAAGGTCTTAGTGGAAACTCCTGCCTTGGCTAAGTGGGGGAATCTTAGTATTATTTTTTTGATTCTCTGGAATTTAATCGTCGGAGGTTTGGGAATTATAATAACCATCAAAAATTTTCTAATGTAATCTCCTGAGGAATAATCTGTAGGGGGCCTCTGACTTGCCCCCTTTTATCATTCTAACTTATAAACCACAGGGAGGCGAACCCTCACTTCAACGGGTGGCAAAGGAAAATAGGAGTATGTTTTTTTAAGAACCTCTAAGGTATTTCTATCAAGCAATTCATAACCTGAAGATTTTTCAATCCTTATATCCTTGATCTCTCCCTTAGGAGTAAGGATGAAGGATACGATTAGATTTCCCTGCCAGCCCATCCTTCTTGCTAAAGGGGGATAACTCAGATGTCTCTTGATGATTTCAGAGATAACGGAGAATTTGGCTTTAAGATAGGTTTCTCCCAGAGTTGCCAAAGAGGATGTCTCTTCCTGATGAAAGGTAGGCTTTGAAGACCCCCGAGTCTTAACTAACAATGTAGGCTCTGAAGGTGTATTAGAGGCGCCTTCTATAGAGGGAGATGTCTTGCCTTCCGAGAAAAAAGAAGTCTTAATCTCAGGGTTTGAAAATAGCTTAGCCTCGGAGTGAGAGGACCTTTCGGTTTCTAAGGGAGCAGTGGTTTTAACCTTGGATGACTCCAAAGGGGAAGTTGGGACTTGTGGAGATGTGGTCTCTTCCTCTAGGTTGCTTTTGGGTTTTTCGTCTTCCCTTCGATCACTATGAATTTGTGATTCTCTAAGTTTCTCTATTATTGTTGTAGCTTTATGGTCAGGTTTTACTTTGGGTTGAACCTGAACTTGACTTTGTTCGTCTCTTACAAAGCTTATGTAACTTAGATCGATCTCTATGGGAGTAGATTCAGGGTGAAAATGGAGGTTTAAAATTATCAGTAGGGGAAGATATAAAAGTAAGTGCCAAAAAAAGGAAAGCGCTAAATAGCTAAATCTAAGCATGGCTTCTTCCAAGGGTTAAGAGATTTTTTCTGTTTTAAGGCTAATCCGGTTAAAACCATTACCCTTTAGAAGGTCTAAAATACTTACTAAACTTTGGACCGAGGCTTCCTTGTCTGCTAAGATGGAGAAAGGAGTCTCTTTGGGTAGATCTTTAATCAGGGTTTCTAATTCTTTAAGGGTAACTTCCTTTGCCTCCCAAAAGACTTTCCCCTCCTTAGTGAGGGTGATTCTTAGCGGCTCAATGGTGGCTACCTCTGCATGCTTAGCTTGAGGTAACTTTAGTGGTATCTCTCCCTGCACGATAAAAGTTGCAGTCACAAGGACGATGGTTAACAGCACAAGCATTATGTCAACTAAAGGAATCACATTGATATAATCAAATTCCCTATTTTCATGCATAGTTGTCCTGCCTCTTTTGAGCTTTATATAGAGCAATTTTTTCTTTAACCTTTCTAAGTAGTAAATTATACATAATTGTGGAAGGGATCGCTACAAGTAAGCCCACAGCTGTAGCTTTTAGGGCTAAGGCTAACCCCACCATTATTTTCTTACTCTCTATTAAGCCCTCTTGCCCTATGGTGTAAAAGGTGAGCATTATTCCCAAAACTGTGCCTAATAAACCCACATAGGGCGCATTGGCTCCAATAGAGGCAATAATGTGTAGTCCCTTTGTTAATTCTGTCTCAAGAAGGGCTTCAGAGGTGTAAGTGCTCGGATCTGTATTTTTTAAAAATTTCAATCTTTCTAAAAAAATGGCTAAAGCTATTATACTCATTAGGATCAAGATTCCAATGACTCCATAGTCAATTAAATAGTGAAAATAACTCACCTGCCACCTCCTCCAGCCATCGCCCTTTAAAAATACTTTTTACTTCTAATTTGGTGTATCAAGCCATCACCTGGCAAGCTTCTAAAGTATGGTATGAAGCAGCTAACCAGGAAGCTATATCTCTGGCTAAGTCCATTTTGGGATAATCACTTTTTATTTCCGTATCCAAAACCAAGGTATCCACATAGGGAAGCTCTCTTAGTTGATAGCAGATTCTCTTGACCTCCTCCAAGGGATCTCAAGATGTCTAATTTTCCTCTCCCTTTCTTTATATCTTAAATCCTCCTTTTGAATAACGAGTTTTCCCCCACTTTCTCTATCAACTAACTTCTGGTTCTGGTAATCCTCTTTTTCTCCTGAAGATAAAGAAAGATCCCTCCCAGTCCCACAAACCAACCAGCTATTCCAACTATTATAAAAAATTTTTGATGCTCTGCTATTAGGGGTTTAGTATAATCCACTATGTTTCCTGCCTCTGAAATATTAATTTTTAGTTCAGCTCCATGGGCTCCATGCTCTGTATCAGCTTGAGCCATCACCCGCCAAAGTCCTGCCTCCTTGGGAAGAAAACAAAAGATACCAGAAGAATCAGTCCTACCTTTCACATAGGGAGTCTTTGCTTCTCCAGGTGGAAAGACCTCTATCTCTGCAAAGGCCATCGGCTTTCTTCGACCAAAAAAGAAACTTATACATATTGCCCTATCTTCCTTTACTCGATAGGTTACCTCATGGGCCCAACCTTCCTTAACAAAACCAAATTTCAATCCCCAAACCCATAAAATTAAAAACAACCACACTCTCATCAAAGGCCTCCTTAAATATTATCTTTTGTGATAAAATAACACTAAATTTTAAAAATTAAATTTTAATAGTTTGTGAATTAAATTGCATGATCCATGAAGGGTGATCAATGTCAGTGCACAGATGGAGTGTTTGTAATGGGTAGCTCAAGGGTGTTCTTTAAACTGGATAAAAACTTTACCATTTAGGTGGTATACCAGGGCGGATAGCTCGTAGACATTACTTAAGAGATCAGAGGTCATAATTTCCTTGTTGCCGTGAGCAAGAATTCGTCCTTCTTTCATGAAAATAAAATAATCTCCAAAGCTTAGAGCGAGATTTATCTCGTGAAGCACCATAATAGTTATAATGTTTTTCTCTATGGTTTGCTTTTTAACTAATCTTAGGATTTCGAGTTGATTTTTTGGATCGAGATGGTTAACGGGTTCGTCAAGGAGGAGAATAACTGGCTCCTGGGCCAAGGCTCGGGCCAAAAGGGCTCTTTGAAGCTCACCTCCAGAGAGATCTTTAAGAGGTCTATTTTCATAAGCTTTTAAATTTATGGAGTGAAGAAGCTCTTCAACTTTTTGATAATCCCTTTTTGAAGGTTCAAAATTGAGGTGAGGCATTCTGCCAAAGAGAATTAGTTCTTTTACCGTGAGTTGGGGAATACTCTCGTCTCTCTGAGGAAGGTAAGCTCTTAATTTGGCGTACTCAGAAAGTCCAATCTCCCTTAAGTCTTTATTACCATAAACCACCTTTCCACTATAGGAGTCAAGAAGTTTTCCAAGGATTTTTAAAAAGCTACTTTTGCCCGCTCCGTTAGGACCAAGAATTACATAGAGTTTTCCTCGCTCAAAGGTAAAGTCCAACTCCTGAAGAATTATTTTATCTTTCAGATTCAGACTAAGACTTTCTGCGGAAAGCATCCCCACCGAAGGCTCCTCCTATATAGTTCTCTTTTTAAGAAGTAAGTACAAAAATAAAGGAGCTCCAACCAAGGTGGTAACAATTCCTACAGGCAAGGTTCTTGGTGCAAGAATTACCTTGGCTAATATATCCGCTGAAAGTAAAATTGTAGCACCAACAAGGGCAGAGTAGGGAATCACATAGCGATAGTCATTACCCACAAGGAGTCTCACTATATGAGGAGACATCAAACCCACAAATCCGATAATGCCAAGGAATGAGGTAGGCACAGCCACAATTAAAGAAGTCATAATTAAGGCTAAAAGCCTTAGTCTTTTAGTCTCGATGCCTAAGCTTTTAGCTACCTCCTCTCCTAAAAGTAG
>JANXDB010000018.1 GCA_025060015.1 Caldimicrobium sp.
GGAAGGCAAATAGGGCAACAGGATAGGTTTTAAAGATGGTAAAGCCCTGTGGACCAACAGTGTGAAGTTTCCCAAAGCCAAAGACTATTATGCCCACACTTGCTCCAAAGATAGCCCCATGGGAGACTCCAAGGGTAAAGGGGGAAGCTAAGGGGTTTCTCAGCACATTTTGCATCACTGCTCCCGCAATCCCAAGAGAAGCTCCTGTTAATACAGCACCAATTGCCCTCTGAAGCCTAAGCTCTCTCACTATGTAAGCAACTTCTCCCTCTCCACGGAAAAGGGCTCTCAAAAACTCAAAAAAGCTTATTTGATATGACCCCACATAGAGGGCAACAAAGAAAACAATGACCAGAATAAAGCATATAATTAAGCCCCAGAAAAGTCGCCTGAGGGAGAGAGGATCATAGAGCTTCTCTTCTGCGATTTTACTTAAAAAGGAGTCCCTTGTCTCCAAACTCTACCCTCTTAAAGCCAGGATAATCCCTTAACACCTCATCAAGAACATCCTTTCCAATAAAGACCTTGAGAATCTCCCTTGTTTTTTCTATAGGGTCAAGGTCAGCAAATTCCTTGGGTCTCAGTTTTTTTCCGATAAAAAAGGTATTTGCTAAAAGAAACTCCAGATTGGTCCGATAAAAGTTTATAGGTAAGAGTGTATAGACATTTTTAGCATTAACCGCTTTAAGCCTTTGATAGTAGTGGGGGTTTTTGAGATAGTCTTCCTGCACCAGTGAAAGTCCTGCGGTGTCAAAAAAGATGAAATCGGGATTTCTTGACAGTAGTGCCTCTTTATCAAGAAAAAGATGTCCTCCTTTAGGAGAAAACTCGTCGGAAATATTTTTAGCCTTAAGTAAGTTAAGAGGCGGAACTTTTGCGACGGTGCTTGTTGTGCCGTGAGCACCTCGGGCACTTACTGCTCCAATATAATAGCCTGTAGCGATCTCCCTTGATGCTCTATTGTTCAACTCTTTAACTAACTTCTCTATATAATTTATTAACTCCTCCGCTCTCTTTTCCCTATCAAGGAGCTTTCCCAAAAAGCGGAGCACTTCTTTCAACTCTTCCCAAGTCCAGGCCTCAGTAGCAATAGATTTAATAACTACCGTAGGGAGCCCTGTTTTTGAGGTGATAGCTTCGGCCATGTCTGGCTCATAGAGTATCACCACATCAGGCTTCACCATCAAAAGTCTCTCCATCTCAGGAAGTTTACCTGGACCACCTTCCCCAATCACAGAAAGTGGAGCTATTTTTTCCCTTATAACAATATTATAGGGCCTTCCAGTAGCAATAATACCTCTCATAAGAGGTTGTTTCTCTACTGCTTCAATCCCTACAAGTTTATCTACCGCCTGAAGATAAACTACATATCGAAGGGAACCCGATAGTGCTACTATTCTCTCAGGCTTCTTTGGCAGAAAAACCTCTCTTCCCGCCATGTCTTTAATTCGCACTCCTTCCCTTCCTTCTAAGTCAGTAACCATAAGTGAAAATAAAAATAAGAACAATAGAAGGACTATAGGTGCACTAAACCTTGAGTCAATACCCTTCATAACTTCCTTCCATTAGATACTCTTACTCTAAAAGAAACACTACTTTTTCTAAGATTTTAGTGAGTTTATCAATTTTTGGTTTTTCTCCCTTTAAAGAGGCTTCATAGATCTCAAAACTAAAGGGAAAGATAATTAAGGGCACTTTGTTTAATCTCCTCAAGCCCTCAGGCACACCAAAGTTTGCTCCCTCAGAGGAGGGCATAACCTTGTTTACTATTAGAAGGGTGTTCTTTTGGAGCTTTTCTCCAAACTCTACGATCCTTTCTGCCATTTCTAAGGCATCCAGATAGGGTTCAGCAACAGCGATAATTTTGTCCACACCCTGTTCCAAACCTCTTCCAAAGTGTTCAAGGCCTGCTTCGGTGTCCACAATGAGATACTCCTTTGCTCTAAGAGTTAATTTACTTAGAAAATCCTTTGCTAAAACCCCCATCGGGCAGGCACAGCCTTCTAAGGGTTCTTTTATCTTGCCTATGGAAATCAAAGTTATGCCATCTCTTGTTTTCTTAAACTCTTCAGGTATGAGATTTAGATCAATTGTCTCGTCGTTAAAAATAGAGACCCTTAGATCTCCTTGGCCCTGCCTTAGAGCCTCCCTTAATTTGACTTTAATTGCCCCTTTGCCTCCGATGAAATCCAATATACTCCTTGGTGGTTCAGCAAAACCAAACCACCGATGTAAACTCTGATTACTTTCATCGGCATCAACTATTATCACAGGTCTTCCAAGGCTAATCAAATACTCCGCTAATGCAAAGGTGAGAAAACTTTTGCCAACTCCCCCTTTACCGGCAACCAAGATCCTATTCATGGTATTAAACCCCACAGGATGAAATTTTAATTTTTATAAGAAAATAACACAAAGGGTCACTTTTTAAAGGTTCATAAAAATTTTTCACAATCTCCTTTCAGCCTCCCATTTTAGAAATCAAAACTCAAACCTCCTCTTACTGTGAAAGGCGAACCAACGGCATATCTGACACCACTTGTGTCATCATCAAAGGCACTTATGTGAGATATGTATTTTTTGTCAAATAGATTGTTAAATTCAAGGCTGAGTTTTAGGTTTCGCAGAGAGTAAAGGCTTTTCCTTTGGTAACCGAGAGTGAGATCAACTGTGGTGTATGATGATACTTTTTCTTCGTGGGTTATGGTTCCATATCTTTTGCCCATATACTTGATTTTAGGCGTGATGAAGAAGTTTTGGAAACGATAAGTCATACCACCGACAAGCATGATCCTTGGAACATCAACAACCTGTCTTCCTTTGTTGTTATAGGTGACTCCTCGAAAGGATATGTCCTTAGCATAGATTACCTTTTGATAAGTGGGATTGAGGAAGAAAAAGAGATTGTCTGTTAAATAGACATTGGTGATAACTTCAAGACCGAATCCCCTTGCCTTTCCGACATTTTGTCTGTAGCTAACCGGCCTACCTCCATCTCTGACCCTTGGATCAGATACATTTGTTAGAAGCTTTTTGTGGTAACTGTAGAAGATGGTGGGATT
>JANXDB010000050.1 GCA_025060015.1 Caldimicrobium sp.
TCGATAGTAGCTCTACAAATACCAGAAAAGCTTTGACTGTGGCTTCGATGCCAAAGGAGTTATGAAATTCGATGGCCTTTAGTCTGAAGGCCACTTCTTTTCTTTGGGATGCATCTTTGATGGCTTCAAGTCTTTGCAGCATGGGAAAAGGGGTTAGTGAGAAGCAAAACACAAAAGACCTTGAACTTATGCATTTTTTTATTTTTTTATAGTCTTTTTTAGTACTTTCACATTTCTCTACAAGGGTGTGTTTATAGAGCCATAAAATAGGTGATTTCAATTTACAGATCCCGAAGTATAATTACATGTAATACTTAAACTTGACTTAAAAGTTTGCTATAAGATCTAAAGGAAAGAATTTAATGAGCTTTATTGCCTTTGATTGTGAGGGACCTCTTACTCTCAACGACAACGCCTTTGAATTCACTGCCCAAATAGTCCCTAAAGGCGACTACTTTTTTACTCAAATATCTCGTTTTGATGACTATCTTGCAGACATTAAACGTAGGCAGGGATATAAGGCAGGTGATACCCTGAAGTTAATACTCCCATTCCTAAGACTTTTTGGAGCTACAAATGAGCTCTTAGAGGAGTTCTCTGAGAGGACTTTACTATTTTTGAGAGGTATTCCCGAGGTCTTGACAAAAATCCATAAAGATGTGCCAATTTTCATTATCAGTACCAGTTATAAGCCCTATCTAATTGCTCTCTCCAAAAAACTAAACTTTCCCCTTTCTCAGATCTTTTGCACAGAGGTAGATTTAAACACGGTTACACTTAGCGGAGAGGAAAGAAAAGCTTTGGAAGGGTTTTATCGAGAGATAATTAGTTTTCCACCCATTGCTCTTCCCAAAGATGCAAAATCTTCTGAGGATTTGGATACAGATCAAAGGCGTGTTCTTGATCGATTAGAGGAGATATTCTTTGAGCACATATGGAATTTTGACTGTGGTGTGTTTCTTCGTGAGGTTAATCCCATTGGTGGGGAGGAAAAGGCCAGGGCCTGTGTGGAAATTTCAGAAAGGGTTGGAGTTCCGTTAAGGGAGGGTTTTTACTGTGGAGATAGCATAACCGATGTGCAAGCCTTAGGCCTTTTGAAAGTGGAGGGAGGAGTAAGCCTTGCCTTTAATGGTAATCGTTACGCCCTAAGGAGTGCCGAGTTTTATGCCTTGGCTGACCATGGATACATCTTTGAGGATTTGGTTAGAGTTTTTTTAGCAAAGGGTGTGGCAGGGTTGAGGGACATGGGAGTTAACGTAGTGAGAAATGCCTTTGAATTTGGTAAAATCCCTCCTGAGGGTTCCTCCAAATTTTATAAACTTGTGGAAAAAAGCGAGGCTTTTCGAAAGAAAATAAGGGGCGAGGCAATAGGTGCCTTAGGATGATCCCTTTACAAGATCTAAATCCACGACTAAAGCCCCCCATAGTCACCTGGGCACTCATAATTGTGAATGTTCTAGTATTTTTCTATGAGTTGTCTCTTTCGCAGGAGGCGAGAGAGGCTTTTTTTAAGACCTATGGTTTCGTGCCAGGGCTCTTTTTTGATGATTATTTTGCCGTTTTGACAGGGCGAGCCCCCTGGGAGCCCTATCTCTCTATCATAACCCATCTATTTATTCACGGAGGCTGGCTCCATCTTATCGGAAACATGTGGACCCTTTGGATATTTGGGGACAATGTGGAAGACCGCCTCGGATCCTTCAGATTTTTTATTTTTTATCTTTCCATGGGCATTGCAGCAACCCTTGTTCATAGCCTGATATACTCTGATTCAGTTATACCTCTCGTAGGAGCAAGTGGTGCCATATCAGCCGTTATGGGAGCATACTTTATGATGTATCCCTTAGCACGGATTCTGGTGCTCGTGCCTGTATTTTTTGTTCCGATTTTTGTTGAGGTTCCAGCCTTTATATTTTTGGGAGTCTGGTTTCTTCTTCAATTTTATAGTGGTCTTTTTTCTCTTGCCTTACCAGGCTCAGTGGGTGGAGTGGCATGGTTTGCCCATCTGGGTGGCTTTATTGCAGGGGCACTTCTTTACAGGTTTTTCTGTAAAAAGCGTTGCCGGTATTTCCAGGATCAATTTGGTGTTTTTGGATCCCTTTTTGATTTAGATAAAACATAGGAGAGACTTTATGGGAGGATTGGAGTTATTTTGGATTCTCTTGTTGGTCTTGGCAATGCAACCCTTTTTGAGACAAAAATTTTTAGAGATGGCTCGGGCAAAGATGATAGAAAAAATCGAGGCCAAAAGAGGTTCAAGGGTTATTCTCTTAGTTCATCGTCAGGAAACCATGAGTTTCTTGGGTTTTCCTATCATGCGGTTTATTGATATAAATGATTCAGAAGAGGTCATTAGGGCTATTCACCTAACAGACAAAGATGTGCCTATAGATATAATTTTACATACTCCCGGAGGCTTGGTTCTGGCTGCCCTTCAGATAGCACTTGCTATTAAAAAACACCCTGCCAAGGTAACTGCCTTCATCCCCCACTATGCTATGAGTGGCGGAACTCTCATAGCTCTTGCCTGTGATGAAATTGTAATGGATGAACATGCAGTTCTTGGTCCTGTTGATCCCCAAATTGAGGGATACCCAGCAGCGTCTATCCTAAGACTACTAAAGAAAAAACCTCTTGAAAGGATAGATGACAAAACTTTGATCTTGGCAGATGTGGCTGAAATGGCCTTAAGACAGATGAAAGAAAATCTTAGGCTTATTCTCAATGAGAAACTATCAGAAGAAAAGATAGAAAAGTTGGCAGAGGTTTTCTCTCAGGGCTATTTTACTCATGATCATCCTATAACCTTTGATGAAGCCCAAAGACTAGGACTTCCGGTCTCTACAGAGATGCCAGTGGAGATTTACCAGCTTATGAAGCTCTTTCCTCAGCCAACAAGAGGCGTTCCATCAGTTGAGTATTTACCCCTTCCAAAAAAGAAAGTTGGAAAGGCAGAGGCCCCTTAAGGCTACTATTAAACTCTTTCCTTTTTGTTTTGACTTTGTATTTGATGAATATCACAGGGTAACACAACTTATCATCAATTGGCATCTCCAAGTAGAAAGACCTAAAATTGATAGTATCCCTCAGTTACAAGATGGATCTATCTTAATCCTGAGAGAACTGATTTCATACTTCAAAGGTCTCAAGAGATATCTCGATATACCACATAATCTCTCCAAAGTCACTCCCCTTTCAAGGGAAGTGATAACTTATTTAAGAGAGATACCCAGTGGAAAAGTTGAAACCTATGGTAATCTGGCCAAGAGATTTGGCACCTCTCCAAGAGCCATAGGACAGATTCTTGCCCACAATCCTTTACCGTTGATATATCCCTGTCACAGAATCGTAGGTATGAACCACATAGGAGGTTATTCTCAAGGTCCGCTTACAAAGTGGATGTTATTGTATTGGGAGAGATTTTAGAAAGTTTGACACCATCGTAGTCAAAAAATTGACTTTTAGGTCTGTATTAACATGTTATTTCGGGATTAGAATTTTGTAAGATCTGATAAACTACCTAACACTAAATAGGCACGATTTTTGTAGACAAACAACCAAAGGAGGTGTGTTATGGCAGAGGAAGTCAAAGCGGAAGGAAAGGGTGGAAAAGGAGGTAAAAACAAACTACTTATCTTTCTTCTCTTAGGAATACTCATCATTGCCATAGCAGGTGTAGGAGCATTTTTTATCCTTGGAAAAAAGGAAGGTGAAGAGGGCACAAAAGGAAAAAAGGCAAACAAAGCTCAACAGACAGTCTTTATGGAAATTGATCCCATTATCGTTAATCTTCTTGATCCCTCTGGAAGGAGATATTTACAAGTGAAATTAAGTCTTGAAGTTGCTGATAAAAAAGCTGAGGGAGAAATCAAGAAAAAAGAGCCCAAGTTAAGGGATAGTATTCTCACTATCCTTAGCGGAAAAACTGTTGAGGAGGTAATAATTCCCGACGCCAAGGATAAAATGAAATCAGAAATCCTGAAAAAACTTAAAGAGGAGATTGGAGAAGATTTAATCGTAAATGTCTACATAACCCAATTTATAGTGGAGTAGAGTTTTATGGAAAAGGTTCTTTCCCAGGAAGAAATTGATGCTCTGTTATCTGGTTTAGATAGTGGGAAAATAGATACCACTCCTGAGGGGAGAGAAGAGAAGGAGGCTCGTTCTTTTGATTTTAAAAATTATTCTATCTCTACAAGGCTTAAAATACCAGGCATTGATGTTGTAAACGACCATCTGGCACGATCCTTAAGATTAGGTTTCTCCACCCTCTTGAAGGAAATGGTTGATCTCACTTCTATTCCTACGCAAATGGAAAGATTTAAGGACTTTATGAATAAGATACCTGTTCCAACTTCCATTCACATATTTAAGCTTGAGCCACTAAAGGGGAACGCCCTTTTGATAATTGATGCTCCTTTGGTTTTTATCTTTGTGGAGAGATTTTTAGGAGGCGGAGAAAGGAGAATTATAAAGGTTGAAGGTCGAGAGTTTACTCCCATCGAGCAAAGGCTAATTAGAAGGGTCGTTAACATGATTTTTCTTGAGCTTGAAAAGGCCTGGAAAAACATCTACCCTGTGAAGCCAAAATACGTTAGAGGTGAGGTTAACCCTCAATTTGCCAGAGTGCTTCAACCAGAGGAAACTGTATTAGTAACGGGTTTTAATGTAGATTTGGAAAGTTTGAGCGGGAAAATTCTCTTTTGTTATTCTTTTAGTTCCTTTCAACCTATTAAGGATAAACTTTACTCCCCATACCAGATCGAAGAGGTTATTGATGCCAAGTGGAAGAGGGCTTTGGAGCAAGCCATTTTTAACAGTCAGGTTACCCTAAAAGTTCTTTTGAGTAAGGGACAGATTACCTTAGAGGATCTCCTTAGGTTGGAGATAGGGGATGTAATACTGCTTGATAAAAAAGCAGATGAACCAGTGGAGGTTTTGATTGAAGATGTACCTAAAATGTCTGGGAAGCTCGGCGTTTACAAAAGACACATGGCTCTGAGAATAGAGAACTTTATTACTTTAGCTGAAGAATAAAGGAGGAGTTTTATGACGGAAGAAAAGATTGATAACCAAGAGGAAATTATCAATCCTGATGATTTGATGGCAATGTGGGAATCGGCCTTAAAGGAGGCCCAGACACCATCTGCAAAGGAAGAAGTTTCATACCCTCAGGAAAACATTCCAGAGGATCAACCAAAAATTCCCAGAGAAACTCAACCTCTCAAACTACAGGAACTAACTGCAACAAAGGAAGTGGGGTTTCATCCTGAGCTTGATTTTATACTGGATATACCGCTGGAGATATCTGTTGAAATAGGTAGAACCAAAATGCTAATTAAGGATCTGTTAAAGCTCAATCAGGGTGCAATCATTGAATTAGAAAAGCTGGCCGGAGAACCTGTTGAGATATATGTAAACGGAAGACTTATGGCTAAAGGAGAGGTAGTGGTTGTAAATGATCGTTTTGGTGTAAGGGTCACTGAAATCATAAGTGCTCAAGATAGAATCAAAAAACTTGGGTCATAAAGCTATGGATTGGCTAAGTTACCTTCAAAGTTTAGGGATTATCTTACTCATATTAAGTTCCCTTCCTTTGATCTCCTATCTCAATGGGAGGCTTAAGAACAAGAGACAGCAAAATTCTCACATAAAGATCCTTGAAATCAAGCCCATTGCCTACAAGGCTCAACTTCTGTTTGTTGAAATAGAAGGTAAGAAATTACTTATCGGTCTCTCAGACAAAGGCTTTAGTTTTTTAGGAGAACTGAAAAATGATAGCTAATTTGTATCTCTTAGCTTTGCCAGCTGTGAAACTCACCGTAGAAACTGGCCAGAACCCTGCTCAATTTAGCACCCTTTTACAAATACTTATCCTCTTGACTGTTTTATCTGTTGCACCCGCAATATTACTAATGTTAACATCCTTTACCAGATTGGTTGTTGTTTTCTCCATCTTAAGACATGCCTTAGGACTTCAACAGACACCACCAAATCAAGTTCTCATCTCTTTAGCTCTTTTTTTGACTTTTTTTATCATGAGTCCTGTTCTAAAAGAGGCCTACACCAAGGCGATTCAACCTTATCTGAAAAAAGAAATAGATGAGAAAACCCTTTTTGAAAGGGCTAGTGCACCCTTTAAGGAGTTTATGCTCAAAAATACCCGCGAAAAAGACCTAGCCCTCTTTATAAAGTTAAAGGGAGAAGAAAGACCAAAAAGTAAAGATGAGGTCTCTCTACTAACTCTGATTCCTGCCTTTATGATTAGTGAGCTTAAAACCGCTTTTCAGATTGGCTTTCTCCTTTATGTTCCTTTTTTGGTAATTGATATAGTGGTGTCAAGTGTGTTAATATCCATGGGAGTCCTCATGCTTCCACCCATGATGATCTCTCTTCCCCTAAAGCTTTTGCTTTTCGTCTTGGTAGATGGATGGAACCTTTTAATTATATCTCTTGTTAAAAGTTTCTACTAAAAGGAGGTCTTCATGACTGACTCTGCAGTGATAACCCTTGCAAAAGAGGCGATTAAATTGAGCCTTTTTCTCTCAGCACCACTTTTAATCACAGCCTTAGTCGTAGGTCTTGCCATCAGCATTTTTCAGGCTGTAACCCAGATTCAGGAGATGACTCTCACCTTCGTCCCCAAGATCCTAGCCATGGTTTTAGTATTGTTTTTAACTATGCCCTGGTTTTTGAAAAAGTTAACAGAATTCACTGAAAACATCTTTCTCAACATCCCTGGTATGCTAAAATGACACCTGATATTTTCTACCTTCTTGAGAAACATTTCTACCTTTTTCTACTGATTTTTTTTAGAATTCTCTTTTTATTCATGATTTTCCCAGTATTTGCCGCCACCTTCTTTCCAACAAAGGTTAAATTAGCTTTATCATTGGTATTAGCTCTCTCACTTACTCCTTATCTAAGCCACCATCTAATTATATCAATGAATCCATTTGAGTTAATATACTATATGATTTCAGATTTTTTTCTGATGTTTATAATTGCACTTTTTTTAAGATTCATCCTTGGTGGTTTACAATTAGGTGGGGAGTTGGTGGGATTACAGATGGGCTTTGGTCTATCTCAAACCTTTGATCCTTCAAGTGGAGTAAGTATGCCTGTCATTGCTCAATTTCTCTACTTTATATTTCTCTTGCTCTTTTTTACCCTCGATATTCATCATTTTCTTCTCTATTTTTTGGTGAAATCCTTCTATGAGCTTCCTCCTGGAGTGTTACTGAAAGAGGAAAATATTTTTAAATTTCTTATCAAAAAAAGTCATCTTGTCTTTGACATAGCTGTCAAAATTTTGGCACCATTAATGGTTTTTATGTTATTAATAAATATCGTCCTTGCGATTATTGGAAGATTACTTCCTCAGATCAATGTGTTATTTGTGAGTTTTCCTCTCACTTTGGGATTAGGCTTGTTCTTTTTTGGTATAATGCTCTTTCTTGTTCCGAGGATTTTTAATCAATATTTTAACCAATTTAACCAATTTTTGTTTCAGATCTTGAAGTATTGAGGTAGTTATGCCAGAAGAACAAGCTCAAGAACGAACTGAGGAGGCAACCCCGCGGCGAAGGGAGGAGGCACGTCGTAGGGGACAGGTTGTAAAAAGTAGAGAACTATCTTCGTTGGCTATTCTATCTACGGGATTTCTTTCTCTGATTTTTTTGAGTTTTATATTTTTTCAACAGTTTATTTTTATCACAAAATTCAGCTTCTCTAGCTTCAATCTTGAAATAGCAGATCTTGATTATTTTTTTCATTTTTTTAAAATCTGCACTAAGTCTTTACTAAAGTTTCTTTTTCCCTATCTCGGATTATTGGTTATTTCTGCCGTGGTTATCTATCTTCTTCAAACTGGAGGAGGTGTGTGGGCAACAGAAACCTTAGGTTTTAAATTCGATAGGTTAAACCCTGTTGAAGGATTTAAGAGACTTTTTTCTCTGGTCTCTCTATTTGAGCTTTTAAAATCTCTGACAAAACTCATTATAATTGTTGGTATTGCATACTGGGTTTTAAGTCAAAAATTTGGCACTATAATCAAATTGTTGGGGCAAAATTCCTATCATCTTTTACTTGCTTTGAAAGTTCTATTTCAAGAATTAATGACGAAAATGCTATTCATCCTTGCTTTTCTTGCTATTCTTGATTGGCTCTACAACCGTTGGGATGTAGAGAGAAAGTTGCGTATGACTCGTCAGGAGTTGAAAGAAGAGCTAAAACAAACAGAGGGAGACCCCTGGATCAAGGCTAAGATAAGACAGAAGCAACGTGAAATGAGTAGACAGAGAATGCTTGCTGAGGTGCCTAAGGCGGATGTGGTGATAACTAACCCAGAGCATTACGCCGTTGCTCTAAAGTATGAGTTAGGCAAGATGAGTGCACCCGTGGTTGTGGCTAAAGGTTTGGATCATCTGGCTCAGAAGATTAAAGAGATAGCCATGAGCCATGGTATTCCTATTTATGAAGATCCACCACTGGCACAGATTTTGTATAAGAAAGTTGAGGTGGGAGAAATCATTCCACAGGATCTATATCAGGCTGTTGCCAAGGTTTTAGCCTATGTTTATAAACTAAAAAAAAGAGGAGCTAAGCACGCCTGATGGAAAGAAGTTTAACCCTTAAAAGTCTTTTCGATTTTTATAGTATAAGCGCTGTTTTAGGCATAATTCTTCTCTTTTCTCTTATCATTTTTCCTCTTCCAAGGTTTCTCATAGATTTAGCTCTATCCCTTAACTTTTCCATCGGTCTCTTAATTCTAGTAATGGCTATGCAGGTAAACAAACCCCTTGATTTTACAGCTTTCCCCTCTTTACTTCTTTTGACTACTCTTTTTAGACTAACGATGAACATAGCAACTACAAGGGTAATTCTACTCAGAGGACACGAGGGTGTTGAAGCCGCAGGTTATCTCATCAAGAGTTTTGGTGAATTTGTCGTAGGTGGAAACTTTGTTGTTGGTTTCATAGTTTTCTTAATCTTGGTACTTATAAATTTTGTTGTGATAACCAAGGGAGCTGGAAGGATAGCGGAAGTAGCAGCAAGATTTACTTTAGATGCTATGCCTGGAAAACAGATGGCTATAGATGCTGATCTTAACGCTGGGCTCATTGACGAGAGAGAGGCAAGAAGGAGAAGAGAGGAGATAGCTAAAGAGGCTGAATTTTACGGTGCTATGGATGGTGCCTCAAAATTCATAAGAGGAGAAGCTATAGCAGGTCTAATTATCACCGTTATCAACATAATCGGTGGGATCCTCATAGGCACCCTTCAGAAGGGCCTGGATTTAACCACATCAGCTAAAACCTATACTATACTAACTATTGGAGATGGCCTAGTGTCACAGCTCCCTGCCATTGTGGTCTCAACCTCCGCAGGTATTATCGTAAGTAGGGCTGCTGCAGAAGAAGGTATGGGAAAAGACATAGCTAAGCAGTTTGCTCTGAAGCCTGAAGCTATGTTTTTAGCAAGCGGTGCAGTTTTAGCCCTTGGACTAATACCTGGGCTTCCCTTCCTTCCCTTTTTTGTCTTTTCTTCCTTTTTATCGGTGATGGGATATGTATCCTACAGATATCTCAAGAGAGAAAAACCTCAGCCTACGGAAGTGGTGCCAACGGCACCTCCTGAGGTTGAGGAGGTTAAACCTGTTGAGTTGCTGGCTGTAGAACTGGGTTATGCCCTCATATACCTTGCCGATGAGACCAGAGGAGGAGATCTTCTAGAGAGAATTAAAGGTTTGAGAAGACAGCTGGCTCATGAAATGGGTATAATCATTCCTTCTGTTCATGTGAGGGATAATCTTGCCTTGAAGCCTGGTGAATACCAGATCCTCATCAAGGGTGTGGAGGTAGCCAAAGCAGAACTTCTACCAAATTACTACCTTGCTCTTCCCCCTTATCCTGACGCTATACCTCCAGAGGGACTTATTCCAACCGCAGAACCCACCTTTGGAATGAAGGCATATTTTGTCTCTGATGATCTAAGAGAAACCGCTGAAATGGCTGGTTTTACGGTAGTCAGTTTGTCCACAGTGATCACCACTCACCTCTCGGAGGTTATCAAAATTTATGCTGATGAACTTTTAACTAAACAGGAAGTGCAGAAGATCATTGATACTTTAAACAAGTACTATCCAAAACTTGTTGAAGAAACCCTAAATAGCGTCAATTTGAACACCATACAGAAAGTTTTACAAAATCTGGTAAAAGAGGGTGTTTCTCTAAAGGATATGGTTACTGTTTTTGAGGTTATCAGTGACTATGGAGCAAATGTCAAGGATAGCGATGTGCTTACAGAGTATGTGCGTCAAAGATTAGGAAGACTGATCATTAAACCTTACCTAGTTGATGGAAAATTACCCTGTATCTTGATAGGTGATGATGTTGAGGAGGTTATGAGAAAGAGTTTACAGAGGACGGACCAAGGTGTCTTCTTAATGATAGATCCAAAGATAGGAGCAAAGATTGTAACAGCCCTCTCACAGGCCGTAGAAAGATTAGCCTTAAGAAATATAACACCAGTTATATTAGCAGGACCAACAATAAGAAGGCATCTCAGACGATTGATTGAGAGGACGCTAAGATATGTGCCAGTGATATCTCAGGCAGAGATACCAAGTGAAGTACAAGTAGAAATCTCTGAGGTTGTGAAATTGGTCAGAGATTAGTTCTATGAGGATAAAAAAATTTAGAGCTAAAAATATGTTTGAAGCGTTGAGAAAGGTAAAAGAGGAATTTGGAGAAGAGGCTGTTATAATCGATTCTGGAAAAGTCAAAGAAGATGGTAAAGATCTATACGAAGTGGTCGCCGCCATAGAAGATAAAGAGATGAAGATATCCACTTCTGAAAGTGATTTCAATAGTGCCATTGTTACTGCATCTCAAATATCAGGTAATCAGGATATCTTAAGAGAGCTTCAAGATATTAAAGAAATTCTAAAAAAACTCCTGGTCAACCAAGATCAGGGTATTATCAACTTACTCAGAGAAGGGGTTCCAGAAGACTTAGCCAAGGAGATTAACAGTTTTAATGGTGGCTTAAGAGACTTTATCCTGAATAAGTGGCGTAAAAAAGGTGTAAATCCAATTTCTCGTTTGCAGGTTTTCATCGGAGAGGCAGGTGTAGGCAAAACCACCGCCCTTTACAAAGTTGCCTTTTGGTTCAAATATTATCGAAAGAAAAAAGTGGCGGTAATTGAGACTGATAATTACAAAGTTGGGGCAAGAGAACAAGCACAAAGACTCTCTAAACTCTTAGAGATTCCCCTTTATCAGGCAGACTGGGATGAACTTAGCAGAGATATTTCCACTTTCTTGGAGAACTATGATTTCATATTTTTTGATACCCCAAATCTTGGTAGAAGATTCAGTTTACAGGAACTTGAAGAAATATACAATTTATTTCCCTCTTTAAGATTTTACTGGGTAGCAAGAACGACTGATCATTGGGAGCATACTTTTGAGATTTGGGAGGAATTGAAGGCCCTCCCTATTGAGGGATTGATTTTGACCTTTGTCGATAAATACCAAAAGGGATATAGACTCTTTTGGCTTTTACGGGATGAGATTCCTCCACCAGTTTTTATCTCAAATGGAGACAGAATTCCTGAGGATATAGAAAAAGTCACTGATGATAAGTTACTTGAAATTCTTACAAGAGGAATAAAAGATCTAAGAAATTTATGATATAATGGAGGTACTATGAGAAGCTTTTCTATAGCAAGTGGTAAAGGTGGGGTTGGAAAAACGAGTTTTGTGATCAACATTGCTTTAGCTCTTGAGTATCTTGGTCAAAAGGTTTTGATACTTGATGCTGATCTTGGTCTTGCCAACGTGGACATAATGTTGGGATTGGCTCCGAAGTTTGATATCCGCTATGTCTTAAGTGGACAACTTCAACTGAAAGATATCCTTTTAGAGACGGAATACGGTTTTACAATAGTTCCTGCCGGCTCAGGAATTAATGAACTGACACAGCTCAATACTGCACAAAAGCTAATATTGAAGACACAAATGGAAGAAGCCTTCAAGCCATACGATTTTCTGTTCATAGATATCTCAGCTGGTATATCCGATAACGTGTTATTTTTCTCTCAACTGGCAGATGAACGCATTGTTCTGGTAACTCCGGAACCAACTTCGATGGCAGATGCCTATGCCTATTTAAAGGTAGCCTATCGAAAATGCAGAATAAAGAACTTTAACATTGTAATCAATATGGCAAAGGATGACTCTGAAGGCAAAAGAATTTACCAGCAACTGCTATATGTCTGTGAAAAGTTTCTTCCAGATATTAAGCTATCACTTTTGGGGATCCTTCACTATGATGAATGTGTAAAGAAGTCAATAAGGTCACAAATCCCCTTTTTAAAATACTGTCCTGATGCTAAAATAAGTACGAAAGTAAAGGAGATTGCCTATAAGTTGATAAATCTAAAAAGGTTACGTGATAGTAACAATTTGGCAGAATTTTTAGAGAGATTTACGCAATTATAACAAATCTATAATGGTAAAAATTACAGACTTAAAACCACCTATAGAAAGGATTATAGAGGAGTTTTTACCCAGAATAAATCAAATAGCTAACAAGTATGCCTATTTGGGTAATCCTGTTTTGTCAAAGGAAGATCTTGTTTCTGCAGGAATAATTGGCTTGATCGAAGCTTACCACCGTTTTGATCCCTCAAAAAAGGTCAATTTTCGAACTTACGCGGAGTTCAGAATCAAAGGTGCTATCCTTGATGAGATAAGAAAAATAGATATAATACCAAGAAGTACTAGAGAAAAGATCTCTGAATTAGAAGAAAAGATTCGGTCTCTGCATCTAAAACTTGGTAGAATGCCTGAAGAGGAGGAGATTGCAGAGGCTATGGGATTGACACTGGAAGAGTATCAACGTTTCCTTGAAAATGTTAAAGGCATATCTTTTTTGGACATTGAATCCCTGAAGCAAAAAATGCCTGATCTGGAAGATGAAGATATTTTTGAATTTATCCCTAGTCAGACTGCAAAGACTGATCCCTTCGAAAACTATGTTTTAAAAGAACTTCAGGCGAAATTGGAGAAAGCATTAAATTATCTATCGGAAAAAGAGAAATTAATTCTTACTCTCTACTATTACGAAGATCTAAACATGAAAGAAATTGCCAAAATTCTCGAGTATACAGAAGGAAGAATTTCACAACTACACAATCAAGCCATTATGAAATTAAGGTCACTTATGAATAAAGAACTTTAAAAGGAGGGCTTCTGTATGGCTTTAGATCTAAATATCAAAATCCTTGTGGTAGATGATTTTTCCACTATGCGAAAGATAATAAGGAATATCTTGAGCCAACTTGGGTTTAAGAACATAATTGAAGCAGATGATGGGACTTCGGCCATGGAAATATTGAGCAAAGAGAAGATAGATCTGATTATATCTGATTGGAATATGCCCAAAATGAGCGGGTTAGAACTTCTAAAGGCTGTTCGATCCAATGAACAAACAAAGGATCTACCCTTTATCATGGTTACGGCAGAAGCTCAAAAGGAAAACATCCTTGAGGCTATCAAATATAGGGTGAGTCAGTATATCGTCAAACCTTTTACCCCTGAAACTCTTAAGGAAAAGTTAGAAAAGGTTTTTGGAGGTTAATTTGGACGAGGACACTAAAAAAGAATTGCAGGAGTTAGTCTCTGGGGAGTCCAAAGAAAGGCCCTATTTAAAAAAAAGCCCCCAGGAAGAAACAGAAGAATTAATTCATGAGTTGTTGAAGGAGAGAGAGAGTGCTATAACTGACAGTAAAGGACTTGAAAGGAGTTATAAAAAATTTCTATTTCTTGGAGCGTCTATATTCTTAGTAGTTATCTTGATTATAGGCCTGATACTGATATGGAGGTTACTTACCGAAACTCCTGGAAACAAGACCAAGACATCTGAAACAACGGATACTATTGAGAAGGCCAAATCTGATGAAAAAAGAGATGCGCAAGAAAATGCCTCTGTAACTCCTGCTAATGACACCAGACAGGCTTTGATTGGCAAAAGGGTTGAGGAGAAAAAATATAATTATTACCTAAAACTTTCCGATTTTCTTTTTCCCTTGGATGAGCGAACCTTTTTAAAAGTAGATGTCCTGGTTTATTTTGAAAATTATGAAGAATATCATAAAGCTCAGAGGCGAGAATTTGAATTGAGAAGATTTTTCACCCATGAACTTAAAAGATTAGATAAAAATGTCTGGAAAAAAGAGGAACAGATTAAAACTCTTGAGGAGAGATTAAAAGATAACCTGAATAAAGGAAGCTTTGGTTTCCTTTCAGCTAAAATTGTCCTTGAAGGAGTCTTGCTCAAGACCTAGGAGAGTGAGGGAATGCCTAAGGATCTCTTTCTTTACGCTCTCTTAATTCTTGACCTAATAATACTTGGTTTTCTAATTACCCTTTATTTAAAGTTCAGAAAGATTGTTAGTTTTCCCTGGGAGGATATAGAAGCCTCATTGGAGAGGGCTCAAGTACTAGTCACTAAACTGCAGGAACTAAGAAGTTCTACTGTGAATGAATCACATAGCACCGAAGATATCATGAGAGACCAAGTTTATGCACTGCACAAAAATGGTATGGGTCCAAAGGAAATTGCCAAGAGATTGGGTATCAGCGAAGGAGAGGTTGAGATCCTCTTGAAGAGAAAAAAACTCCCCTAAAACAATATGCAGGTAACTGCTCCATCACCTATCTACTATTTACCAGAAAATCTTTGGGCACTTCTTACCAGGCCTGGACGGGAATTGACCGTGAGGATAATCCAGATTGAGGGTAAGATGTTATATCTTGAGTTTGGTGGCCACAGGTTTAATGCCCGACTCACAGGAACGCTCAATCCCGAAGATTTTAGAGTGGGTGAATTCCTTAAGGTGAGGGTAGCCCAAAGTGAAGGTCCTATTGTGTTAGAAGTGATTGAGTCTCCACGTGGAAAGGTTGAGACAGGCCTTTTATATCTTTTTAGTAAAGGTAGAGAGACCAATGTGGTTGACTCTTCCCTCAAATTTAAAGAGATCAGTATTTTAGCAGACCTTTTGAAGGGCTTAACTGAGAAAACTCACTCAAGAGATAGAGGTACCTCTAAAAGTCTCATTGAGGATATCCTTGGAGAGGACATCAAAGCCAGTAATTTGATTTTCGAGGAAGATAGGTTGTTTTTACCTTTTGTTTTTAAGGATCATAAATCTTGGGGGTTTCTTGAAGTTTTCAGTCCTGAAGAAAAGGGAGAGAAAATCCGAATCTTTGCTTTAAAATTGTTTCTGGATTATTTGGGATACCTAGAGGCTTTCTTTAGCTATCGCGATAACCTAATTGAAGTTGAACTTTGGTTTTCTGAAAAGGAAGTGTTAGAGTATGTCAGAGAGTATATAAATGAGCTAAAAAAAGATCTTTCCTTTTCTGCAAAGTTTGTTAAGATAGTACTTGAAAAGAAAGAAGTTTTACCAGGTCAGCTTTTGGAGAAAATTGGGTAACAGGTATGTCCATATATTTTGACAAACCAGGTCCTGTCAATACCAAAGCTTGTCTTGATATAGTGAGAAAAGCTTTAAAAGAAAAGGGAATAAAGCATCTGGTAGTTGCCTCAACTTTTGGTGAGACTGCTCTAAAGTTTGCCAGAGCTCTCCAAGGAGAGGAGGTCAATTTAGTTGTAGTTACTCATAATGTAGGATTTAGAGAACCTGGGATTTTAGAGATGACTGATGACACAAAGAGAGAGTTAAATTTTCTTGGTGCCAAGGTCTATACTGGTACTATGGTCTTTAGAAACATCGGGGCCTCCATCAAAGCACAATTTCACTACTCAGAGGAAGCCCTGATTGCTCAAACCTTAAGAATTTTTGGTCCAGGTCTAAAGGTTTGCATAGAGATTGTCTTAATGTGCTGTGATGCTGGACTGATTCCTCCAGAGGACGTCTTAGCCGTTGCCGGCACAGCAAGAGGTGCAGATACTGTAGCTATCATAAAGGCTGTACCATCGAATCTTTTTTTTAACATAAAGGTTCGAGAAATCTTAGCAAAGCCAAGGGATTGGTGATGAAAAAGGCATTAGTTGTAGATGATTCTAAGGCCATAAGACAGATAGAGAGAAAGTACCTTGAAGAGCTAGGTTTCTATGTTTTAGAGGCAGAAAACGGTGAAGAGGCATTGCAAATATTAAAGGAAAACTCCGATCTTGACCTCATTCTACTTGATTGGCATATGCCTATTATGAATGGCTATGAATTTCTTAAGAAAATGCGAGAAAACTCCGCTTACTCTCATATCAAGGTTATGATGGTAACGACAGAAAATCAGCAAAAAAGTGTTATCGATGCCATTATGGCAGGGGCTAACGAGTATCTAATGAAGCCCTTTGACAA
The DNA here is from genome assembly GCA_025060015.1 of Caldimicrobium sp. GTDB lineage: Bacteria > Desulfobacterota > Thermodesulfobacteria > Thermodesulfobacteriales > Thermodesulfobacteriaceae > Caldimicrobium. Next base: position 16,394 of record JANXDB010000050.1, read on the forward strand.
AGAAATGCTCGAGACTAAAATAAGATATCTTCTTGAGGGTTTTTAAGTTAACATGTCAAAGGTAAGGGTACTGATTGTTGACGATTCTGCAATTATGCGAAAGCTTATATCCGATTTGCTAACTAAAGAGAAGGACATTGAAATCGTAGCACAGGCTACCAATGGAAAAGAAGCCATAGAGAAGGCTAGGCTTCTTAAACCTGATGTTATAACCCTTGATATTGAGATGCCAGAAATGGATGGTTTGACTGCACTTAAATTTCTGAAAAAAGAGGTGCCACAGACCAAAGTGATAATGTTTTCATCTTTAACCCAGGAGGGGGCCAAAGCTACATTAGAGGCTTTGTCCCTTGGGGCCTATGATTTTGTTCCAAAGCCTTCCTCGAAGTCTTTTTTGGAGAGTGTCAAAAAAATCGAAATGGATTTAGTGCCTAAGATTAGATCAGTAAACGCCCCCAGAGATATCAAGCACTTTAAACCCTCTTTTCAAACCTCTAAACTCAAAACTGGAATATACAAAGTCTTGGGAATTGGGGTGTCTACCGGAGGCCCTCAAACTTTGATGGAGATCTTTAAAAATATTCCATCCACTTTAAGAGTCCCAATATTTATAGTCCAACACATGCCTCCTCTTTTTACAAAACAACTGGCAGAAAGGCTTGATAAATTAACCCCTCTTACGGTAAAAGAAGCTGAAAACGGAGAACCTGTCAAAGAAGGTCACGTTTACATCGCACCAGGCGATTATCACATGAAAGTCACCTTAAACAACAAAGAGAGAACCATAACTCTTACCCAAGACTCGCCTATAAACAACTGCAGGCCCGCAGTAGATGTCCTCTTTGAATCTTTAGCAGAAGTATATAACGGTGCTTGTCTGGCAATCGTTCTCACCGGGATGGGAAAGGATGGAACAGAAGGTGCTCGGAAGATCAAACAAAAAGGGGGAGGAGTAATAGCACAGGATTCTCAAAGTTCCATAGTCTTTGGTATGCCCAGGGCAGTAATCGAAGCTGGCCTAGCCGATGAAATTCTTAACCTGGAAGATATACCCAAGAGATTAAGGGAATTATTCAGAGTATAAAAGGTTTGGGCATGGATAGGGAGATATTTAATTTTTTTACAGGTTTAGTAGAAAAAGCAAGTGGTATTTCTTATCAAGTGGGTAAAGAATATCTCTTAGAGAGCCGGCTTAGAGAGTTGGCAATAAGTTTAGGATACAGAGATTTGAAGGATTTTTACGAGAGTATTAGGAAAAATCTCAAACCTCAGGTTTTAAACCAGATTATTGACACCCTAACTACAAATGAGACCTATTTTTTCAGAGATCAACATCCCTTTGAGACAATAAAAAAAAATATATTACCAGATCTGTTTCAAAAAAGGTGTCAAGAAAAAATCGTTAAGATCTGGTCAGCAGCCTGTTCAACTGGACAGGAACCTTATAGTATTTCGCTTTTGATATTGGAGTATTTTTCTAACTATCTATCAAATTACAGAGTAAGTATCTATGCTACTGATATTTCAGAATCCTCCTTGAAGAAGGCCAGAGAGGGGATTTACAATCAAATAGAGGTAAATAGGGGATTACCGGTAACCTTTCTGATAAAGTATTTTAAACAGGATGGTGGAAATTGGAGAATAGATGAGAGGGTTAGAAATTTGGTCAAATTTGAATTTTTAAACCTTCTTGATGTCTCAACCAAAGTTAGAGAAAAATTTGACCTTATTCTGTGTCGATATGTGCTTATTTATTTCAGCAAAGATGTTAAGAACAGGGTCTTTCAATCTCTCTGGAATATTTTGAACAAAGGTGGCTATTTTATTCTGGGAGCAACAGAGATTCCACCGCTAAATATGCCTGATATGGAAAAGAAAATCTTTGGAAATACAGTTGTTTATTACAAATCATAACTTATAGGGAGGTAAGATCTGTATGATAGAGGATGATATCTTGAAGGATTTTTTGGTTGAAGCAAAGGATGGAATAGCTAAAATGGAGGAGGAATTTATAGAATTAGAACGTGATAAAAATAACGTTGAGATTCTAAAAAGTCTCTTTCGAACTATGCATTCCCTTAAAGGGGCTGCTGGTTTTTTTGGATTTAAATCTCTAGAGGGTATAGCTCACTTTGCTGAGGATATATTATCAAAATTGAGAGACGGAGTGATTGAAGCTAGCGAAGACATTGTTGATATTCTCCTTAAATGTTTGGATGAAATAAAGTTCATTGTGGCTTATCTTGAGGAAAGTAAAACTGAACCCCTAGATGATAGGATCTTAGAGTTTTTAGTGAATCTCTCAAAATTTAATGATAAGTTGAAAAAGAGGATTCAAGAAGAGAAAGTGGAGAAAGTAGAATCGGCAGAGCTAAAAGAGGAGATAGCTCCAAAGGAGCTTGAGGAGAGATCAATTGGTGATCAGACACTCGAAGAGATAAAACCCAGCGAGGCCGTTGAAAAGACTGATCTCCCTGTTAAACCATCTCCAGAGGAGATTTCAGAGAGGGTCAAAGACGATAAGCCCTTACCAACACCTGGCATAAAGGAGCTTACAGAAACCCACATCAAGGTAGATGTAAGACTTCTCGATACCCTGATGAATCTTGCTGGTGAATTAGTCTTGGCCCGAAACCGGGTAGTTCAATTGGCAAATAGATTATCAGATTCTGATCTGCAGAGGAGTGTTCAGGTTCTATCCATGGTTACAACTGAACTTCAAGAGACAATTATGAAAACAAGGATGCAACCCATTGGGGTGGTTTTCAATAAATTTCCTCGTATAGTGAGAGATCTTGCAAAGAGTCTGAACAAGAGAGTTAACCTTCACTTAGAAGGGACTGAAACTGAGCTTGATCGGTCCATCATTGAAGCAATTAAAGATCCATTGACTCACCTTGTTAGAAACTCCATCGATCATGGCATAGAGGCTCCAGAGATCAGAGCACAGGTTGGTAAATCTCCCGAGGGGAATCTATTTTTAAGGGCCTATCACGAGGGAGGACAGGTTGTAATAGAAATAGAGGATGACGGAAAGGGGATCGATTTAGAGAAGATCAAGAGAAAGGCAGTGGAGAAGGGGCTTGTCTCTCCTGAGGAGATAGATCGTCTCTCTGAAAAGGAGATTCTTTCATTCATATTCAAGTCTGGTTTTTCCACAGCAGAAAAGATAACCCAGGTTTCAGGCCGTGGGGTGGGAATGGATGTTGTTAAGACTAATATTGAGAAATTAGGTGGATCCATCGAAATTAATACCATACTTAGAAAAGGCACAACTGTCAGGGTTAAAATACCTTTAACCTTGGCCATTATTCCCGCTTTGATTGTCACATCAAATGAACAGAGATACGCCATCCCCCAGGTAAATCTCAAGGAAATTGTAAGCATCAATCCGCAAAAGGATATTTTATATCTTGGTGAGAGTCAATTTTATAGATTAAGGGGAGAAATCATACCAATTTTATCCCTATCAAATATTTTAGATCAGAACAAGACCCAGGAGGAACATAACCTATTGATATTGACCACTGGAGAGAGATATTATGGTTTGTTAGTAGACAGAATATACGATTCAGAGGAGATAGTGGTAAAGCCTCTGGGTAAGTGGTTTAAAGGTATACCCCTATACAGTGGGGCAACTATCATGGGTGATGGGAAGCTTGCCTTAATACTTGATATAGTTGGACTAAGTAAGTTTGTTGGTCTCAAGGCAGAAGAGGTAGAAAGAGCCCTAGAAGAAAAACAAATTAAAACTATCACTGAAGAGACACAGTTTATTCTTCTCTTCGATGTAGAGGATACCACCCTTGCCCTCCCCTTGGCCTTAATTTCAAGGCTTGATAAAATCAGGGGAGATAAAATCGAAATCGTGGGGGGAAAAGAAATAATACTCTATAAAAATAAGGTTATTCCCGTGATCCGATTGGAAAATTACTTACCTATTCAGGGAGTTTTACCACAGGAGGAATACAGTGTTCTATTTTTTTCAGAGAGGGAAAAGACCTGCGCCATTATCTGTTCACGGATTGTTGACACAATTGAGACCAGTCTTCAAGTAGAGACCGATCTTTACGTTCAGCCTGGGATTTTAGGATACAGAATTATCAACAATAAAACAGTTTTATTCCTTGATATATATAAGATCATTGAAATGTATGATCCAGAATGGTTCACTGTGAAGAGCCTAGAGAGAGAAGGACCGACAAACATCCTATTAGCTGAGGATTCGCCATTCTTCCAAAATATGATAAGTAATTATTTAACACAGGGTGGCTTTCATGTTGAAATTGCTCCAAATGGTGAAGAGGCCCTTAAAAAATTGAAAGCAGGTTTTAAGCCTGACTTGATTATCAGTGATATAGAAATGCCTGTGATGGATGGTTTTGAGTTTATCAAAGAACTTCGAAGTCAAAATGAATTCAGAGATATACCCGTTATGGTTTTAACATCATTGACAGGTGAGGATATTAGGAGAAAAGTCTTTGAACTCGGTGCAAATGCCTATGAGGTGAAATTAGAAAGAGAGAGGGTCCTCTCTGCCATTGAAAAACTACTCGAGAAAAAATTAAATAGAGCCATGGTCTTGTAATTAAATGATGAAGATCTTGTCCTTTAATAACAAAGAAGAAATCAAGGCTTTCTTTAGACAGAAGGTCAAAGAGCTTCACCCGGATAAAGGTGGATGTATTGAAAAATATCTTATTCTGCAGAATTGGTATAAGCAAGCCTTAGAACAATTTAGAAATGAGAATAAGATCAAGATTTCTAAAATAAGTGATAGATATGTTGGCTATGGAAACTCCTTTTACAAAACACAGAAATTTACAATAAAAGAACTTGCTTTGGGCTTGGAAAAAGAGCTTACTCTTCCTCTTAAAGAGAACCCATGCCCCTACTGTGAGGGTTCAGGTATAAATAAACATAGTCTTAAAAAGACTTGTTCCTACTGCCACGGAGAGGGTATCTTGAAACTGGTTTCTGGAAATGAGGAAGTTATCCACAACTGTACTTTTTGTGCCGGAGTTGGGTACATTAACATTGAAAGGTGTTCACACTGTTTTGGAAAAGGAAAGATTAAGGAGGAGATACCTCTCAAGATAAAACTACCCTTTGGCTTGCGTCAAGGTGATATTCTATGTATCTCTGGTGAAACCATGGGTGTGTGCTGGAATTTTTACATAGAGGTTGAGGTTGAACCTCATCCCTTTTGGAGATTAGAGGGAGATAACTTGATCTGTGAGGTAAAAGTGCCTTTCTATGAGATCCTTCTTCGGGACACTCTTGAGGTTGAAACCCTTGAGGGAATAGAACGAGTCCCCACTGGCTATTTTGCTGATGGAGAACCAGTGGTATTCACTGGAAGAGGACCATTTTTGTCAGATGAGAGCAGACTCAGGAGAGGAGATCTTATTGTGAATCTTAAAACACTTTTTCCTAAGACACTATCATTAGAAGCAGAAACCTTACTATATAATTTTAAAAACTTAATAGAGAGGGAGCGACTATGTTAGAGAAGGCCTCAATTGCTCAAAAAGATTTATCAAGATCTCAGGCTATACAGAATACAATCATTTTGGTTACCTTTTATCTTGGAAATTATCTTTTTGGAATCAAAGCAGAAAAGGTTATGGAAATAAATAAAGATTTAGATATAACTCCTGTACCCCATTCAGAGGATTATATCCTCGGAATCATGAACTTAAGAGGTCAAATTATAACAGTTATAGACCTTTCAAAAAAGATCAGAACAATGTTCTCTGTAAATCCTCGTTTGAATTTGATTCTGCGTCATCAGGATGAGGTGGCTGCTTTTCTTATTGAAAAAATCGATGACATCCTTGAGATACCTGTTAATAAGCTTGAGGAGCCTCCGGAAAAGATCGAAGGTATTAGCAGAGAGTTTGTGGAAAAGGTATATCAACTGCCGGATCGGTTACTAATAGTATTGAATGTTGATAAAGTTTTCGATCATTGACCCCCATCATCGTCAAAAAGACCAGCGAAATTAAGAAAAACTCTCCATTTATCCTTTTTGTGCTTGGGGAATTCCTCTAATATTAAGGCTTGCCAGCGTGGTGTTTTGGGTGCTTTTAAGAGTTTGAGTCCTGCCTCGTCAGGGGTTCTATTTCCCTTCTTAAGGTTACACTTCTTACAGCAAAGCACCACATTGGACCAGACAGTTTTACCACCTCTACTCCTTGGGATTACGTGATCTATTGTTCGCTCTTTAGGATTTTTTAAAAGCCTGCCACAGTATTGGCAGGTGAACCGATCCCTTAAAAAGAGATTCTGTCTAGAGAAGATAACCTCACTTTGAGGCAGCGATTCATAGAAGGGCAAATAGATAGCATCTGGTATGAGAAGGGTAATTGAGGGACTTCTGATAAATTTTAGATCTGAACTAGGGCCATTTTCATAGAATTTACTTATTTTGATCCATTCTTCAAAGGTATGAGTTGTCCAATCGGAGGTGATAACCTTAGCTGTGCCTTTTACTAAGTGACAGATAGCTCTTTGTAGAGTGGTAATTTGAGTTGCCTGATAAAATTTATTTAGGACTAAGATCTTTTCTTGAAGACTGGTTTTGACCACCCCCTTTAACTAACCACAGGACAGGTCATGGTATGATTGATTGCAGGAATATTCTGGAATTTTTCCAGGAGAAGTTTGGAGATATCCTCGTAATTTGGCACTTCAATCTCAACGATTATGTCGTAAGGTCCCATGATAATGTCCATTTTTTTAACCTCTGGCACTCTCTTTAACTCCTCAGCAACCTTCTGTGTTTGTCCAATCTGGGTGTTAATTAACACATAAGCTCTGATTCCCATGACGCTACCCCCTTTTTTCTAAATAAAGTATAGCATTTTCATTTAAAAGCAAGTTTAATTGAATTTAAAAGATTTATTACTTTACCCACCGCCTTTTCAGGGAGACTACCCATGCCACAGGCTGGTGTGATGAGGCTTCGCTTTAGGATATTTTGGAGATCCATATTTAATTTTTGGGCAGTTGTTGTCAATTGTTTTGTAAATCTCTCAAGAATCTCTTCTCGATTGGTTGCTTCAAGAAGAGCGATATCGGTGGGCACTGTTCCCCAGGCTATGAAGGTATCGTCCCTTTGTAAAAATTTAGATAGGGAATCTGCGTAGATTATAAAGCGATCAAAGTAAGAAAAGTTATCAAAATTCACTATTTTGACCTGGGTTTCTAAAACTAAATCCCATGAGGTATTTGCGCAGATGTGAACCCCAGTCATAATGTCAAAGGAGTGGAGGGCCTCAAAGATCTCATTAAGCATGTTTTGGACCAGTTCTTTACCCAGGGTTATATAGCTACTACTGCCAAAGCCTGCAAGCCCTGGTTCATCAAGAAAGACAATGACCTTTGAAGACACCTCCTTTAAGAACATGCTTTGGGCAAGGGCTTTAAGAGTTACGAATTTTATTAAGAGATCCCTTAGGTCCTCTCGAAAAATTATGCACTCTCCCTCTTTAGTCTTAAGAGTTGTTCCCAAGGTAAAGGGGCCTGTGATCTGTCCTTTTGTAAGGGGAGGTTTTTTTGTTCTTAATCGCTCAATGAAGGGGATAAAAGCTCTTGATGATGAGTCTTCCCAAAACCTTTTTAACAGATCGAGGCGGTTATTTTCTTTAATTTCAACATAAGTCTCATAAAAGTTGACTAATTCCTCTTCGAAAGTTCCGCTATCTAGGAGGATTCTCTCCTTTTCAAAGTGAAATCCTGGAAAACTCCTAACAAATTGCCAAATCATGCCTTCGTCTTTGAACTTTGGTAGCTGGGGCCAGGCAGGGATGTCAAAACTTAAAGAGATTTCAAGGGCTTTTTCTACTTCAGTGAAAGGTAAACTACCAATGTGGGTTGTGGGTAAGAAAATTTCAAGGGACGACACAGACTCCTCCTCTCTCATGAATTTGCAGTTGACAGGTAGCATTGTCTACTGGATTGGTATTAATCAAGATCTGATTTTCCCTTCTTTCAATTAAAACAGGTAGGGTAGTTATATTTAAGGCCCTTAACAGGGGATAGACCTTACTTAGGTGAATCTTTTCCCAATCACCATAAAGGGGATTTTTCAAAAATTCCAGACAGCGCGGGCAATTTTCTGAGTATATGATATAACCTTTTGATGTATCCTTTAGTACTCTATCTAAATCAAGACTCGTGAGGAAGAAAGCCACTGAAAAACCAATTATCGAACCAAAGCATAGAGATAAAAGAGAGGATAGCCCAAAAGGGTCATCTCTTATGACAAAGAGAAGGAAGATAAAAATCAATGATGTAAGAATGGCAACAGAGATGCAAAAATAACAGGTTGCCTTTAGCTCCAAAAGAAGTCTTGAGATAAATACAGCCTCTGCGAAAACCCCACTTCCAGCCAGAAATAATAGAAAGTTTTTGAAAAAAGACCCCTTTGTCTTATAGTAGATAATGGTTGTAAGGAGAAATACAGTAAAGAAAAGCCCTCCTATCAGGAGTAAAGTTGTTTTTGGAATCGGAGAGATTAACCTTGCTATTTCACAGCCTTTATCAAGGCAAAGGGTTTTATCGTATTGAGAGAGAAAATACTCAAGCAGGATAAGTATAAGGGTTAAGGATAGTAAAAAGAGAAGAATATAAAGGGAATTTTTTCTCTTTTTTTTCATGTGGCTATATTTTAGCCCTTTGGAGTAAAAAGTAAAGGCTTGTTTTAATACCTTTTTGGATTATACTTAAGGGCATGAAAGCTTTATTAATACTCGTTTTTTGCCTGTTTTACTTTATCTTATCGATGCAGGAAGATCTCTTTGCCTTAAAGGAAATCAACATTACTTCAGACAAAATGGAGGTCTTTGAAGATGAGGGATTGGCGGTTTTCACTGGAAAGGTATTTGCTCAAAGCAAGGAGATTAAGCTTTGGGCTGATAAACTCTATGTGTACTACGTGAAAGGCGAGACAAAGAGAAATATTCAAAGGGTAATCGCCTTAGGAAGGGTAAAAATAGAAAGGGGTAAATGGAGGGCCGTTGCTGGAAAAGCTACATATTTTAGAGATCAAGAAAAACTTGTTCTTGAAGAAATGCCCAAGGTGTGGCATGATGATAATTTAGTTGAAGGTGACTTGGTGTTTGTTTACTTTAATGAGGACAGAAGCGAGGTATTTTCACGAGAAGGTGGACGGGTAAGGGTAAGGTTTTATGAAAAATGAGTCCTCGCGGCTTGAAGCCCAAAATTTAAAGAAGAGTTTAAAAAAAAGAGAAGTTGTAAAGGATGTCTCCCTTTTTGTTGAAAAGGGTGAGATTGTAGGGCTTTTAGGTCCTAATGGTGCTGGAAAAACCACTTCTTTTTATATGATAGCTGGGTTTTTAAAGCCAGACAATGGAAAGATCACCTTTGATGGTAAGGATATCACAAATTGTGATGTTTCTGAAAGAGCAAGTCTCGGCCTTATCTATCTCCCTCAAGAAACTTCTGTTTTTCGTGGATTGACGGTGAAGGAGAATTTTCAAATTGTTATGGAAAAGTGGAGGGACAGAGTAAATAAAATGGAGGAGAAGATTGAACTTTATTTAGACATATTCAACCTTAGAGAGGTTTTAGATATCAAAGCCCAACATCTCTCCGGTGGTCAAAAGAGAAAGGTAGAGATTTTGAGGGCTTTACTTATAGAGCCAGATATCATTCTTTTGGATGAGCCCTTTGCTGGTATAGACCCTTTAGGTATAGCCCAGCTAAAGGATATCTTTAAGACTCTCAAAAAAGAAGGGCTCGGATTAATTATATCCGATCATAATGTGAGAGACACTCTTAAGATCTGTGACAGAGCCTATGTAATGGCTGAAGGACTAATTATCGGTCAAGGAGCTCCTGAGGATTTAGTCGAGATTAAAGAGGTTAGAGAGAAATATCTGGGATCGGATTTTCAAATATGATTGAATTAAAGAGTAAACTACAATTAGCGCCACAGCTCATTTTAACACCACAGCTCAAATTACTTCTGAAGGTATTGCAATTCAACAACCTAGAGCTTAACGAGTATCTGTTGCAAGAGGTCCAGAGCAATCCCTTCCTTGACATAGAATTTAATGACCTTGTGGAAAGGGAGCCTCAGAATGAGGAGAAGGAGATAAGTTTGGTTGAAGAATTCAATTGGGAAGAGCCTGTTCTCTTTGAGCCAAGGTCGATGATGATACCCCTGGAAGAAGCAGAGGACGAGGGCTCTATAATAGAGCGAAGCCTCGGTACCGAGGAAACCCTTACAGAACATCTTCTATGGCAGTTAGGTTTCCATGAGCTATCTCCCCTTAAGTTAGAAATTGCCAACTACATTATTGGGAACCTCAACGAAAGAGGATATCTCAGGATATCTCCAGAAGAGATCTCAAAGGATTTAAAGGTGTCTTTGGAGCTGGTAGAAAGCGTAAGATCCTTGATTAGAAGCCTTGATCCTGTGGGAGTGGCCTCTGTTGATTTAAAGGAGTGTCTTCTTGAACAACTTAAATTTCTTGGTTATGCCAATGATTCTCTTCCGTGGCTTCTAGTCCAGAAACACTTAGAGGAAATTCCTGAAGGTCCAGAGGCTTTAGCGCAAAGATATGGCTATGCTTTGGATTTTCTTAAGGAGGCTTTAGAGGTTATTAAGAATCTTGAGCCATATCCAGCACGGAATTACTTCTCCACTCGAGGATTATATTTCGAACCTGACATACGCTTTTACAAAGAGGAGGGAGAGTGGAAGGTAGAGGTTTTAAGGGAGAAAAATTTTGGCGTGCGCTTTAGTTCACTGTACTACAAGATCGTGAATAACAGGAAAACTATAAACAGCGGGAAGGCCAAGGAGTTTCTCAAGGAGAAGATCAAAAATGCTGAACATCTACTTAAGGCTCTTGATAGCAGATACACAACCCTTTACAAAGTTGGCAAGGCTATATTAGAGACACAATGTGAATTTTTAGACAAAGGCCTCCAATACTTAAAACCTCTGACTTTAAGGGAACTTTCTCAAATGACTAATCTCCATGAGTCCACCTTGAGTAGGGTTGTAAGTCAAAAATATGTGGACACACCCATAGGAATTCTCCCTCTAAAATTTTTCTTTTCTACTGGATATCAAACCCAAAAGGGAGAGAGTCTATCAGCTGTAGCCATAAAGAATTACATAAAAGAAATAGTATCTCAAGAGAATTCAGAAAATCCCCTCAGCGATAATGAGATAAGTCAGCTCCTTTTCAAGAAGTACGGTTTAAAAATTGCACGAAGAACTATAACTAAATATAGAGAAGAAATGGGTATTCCTTCCATAAGGGAGAGAAAGAGGAAAAAATCAGCAGCAGGAGGAGGATAAGCATGATGGAGTTTAACTTTACCTTCAAGGGTATGGATTCTTCACCAGCTATAGCTCAGTATGCAGAGAAAAAGTTTTCTAGGCTAGAAAGGTATTTTTACGGTCCGGTGCATGCACATGTTATCTTAAGACGAGAAAAGTTTAGAGAAATAGCTGAGGTTATCCTCACAGGAGATGGCGAAACTATTGTAGTAAAAGAGGAGACCGATGATGTCTATTCTTCCATAGATTTTGCCTATGAATCCTTAGAAAAACAGGTAAAGAAACTCAAGGAAAAAAGGCAAGAGCATAGACCTCCGAGAATCCAAAGTCAGATCATACCAACAAGTGATGAAGGAGTGATAGTAAGGACGGCAAAGGTATCTCCCCTGGCAACTCAGGATGCTCTTGAGCTCTTTAAAAAGAGTAGGGATAGGGTCTTTCTCTTTTTTAATACTGATCAAGATAAGATCTGCTGCTTTTACAGAGAAGGAGAGGATATCATCCTTTTAATCCCAGAGATATTTTGATGAAGCTTCATGCGGTAATAATCACTGGCGAGTCTGGAGCAGGAAAAAGCTCAGTCCTTAAGGCTTTAGAAGACTTAGACTATCTAGCTATTGAAAATTTCCCCACAAGACTTCTTCTTCCCTATTTGGAAGAACTTAGCAGTATTGGTTATACTGATAGAGTAGCTTTGGTTATGGATCTGAGAGATCCCCATTTCCTGCAAGAGGGTCCAGACATACTCTCAAAGTTAAGAGAGCACTCAATTTCTTATGACCTCCTTTACCTCACAGCTGATACCGAGGTTCTTATAACCAGATTTAGTCAAACAAGGAGGCCTCATCCTCTTTTCAAAGATTTGAAGGATTTAAGGAAGGCCATCGAAGCGGAAAAACAAAGGCTTTCTATCTTCAAAGAATATGCAACTATTTTTCTTGATACCTCTAATTTTAATATTCATCAACTTAGGCACGAGATATTCATCCTTTTTGGAAAACATAAGGATATACAAAAGCCTCTGTTGCATATAATCTCCTTTGGTTACAAATATGGTATTCCTCCTGAGGTAAATTATCTTTTTGATGCGCGAATGCTTCCTAATCCGTATTTCGTGCCAGAGTTAAAACCACTTAGTGGTGAGGATCAGAGGATCAAGGACTTTCTCTTGCAAAGTCCAAAGACCACAGATTTATTAAACCACTTGGTGAATTATCTAAAATGGGCTATACCCATGCATCTTGAAGAAGGAAGAAAGTTGATTATCTTTGGAATTGGGTGCACTGGTGGAAGGCACAGAAGCCCAGCTATTGCCCAATTTCTTGCTGAAAGAATAAGCAGGGAGCTTCCTCAAATTGAAGTCGTAGTTACCATCCGAGATGTGGAAAGAGATTGAAGTTTCAATCCTTAATGACCTATCTGAGGTTGAGTCTCTGAGTTCCATTGAGAGGGAGGCCTTTGGAGATATCGCCTGGAGTACAGACATTTTAGAGGGTGAGCTTAAAAATCCCTTTTCCAAAGCTTTGGTTTTGCTGATCGATGGTAGGACTGTTGGATATCTTTTGTATAGGGTTATTGAAAAGGAGGGAGAACTTCTGAGAATAGCCATTAAGCCTGAGTTTCAGGGTATGGGATGTGGTAAATTATTAATCAACTCTTTATTAAAAAAACTTGCTAAAGATGGAATAAATGGGCTATATTTAGAAGTGTGGGAAAAAAACGAACAGGCCCGTAAGCTCTATCAAAAAACTGGTTTTAAGTTTTTGTATAAGAGAAAGGACTACTATAAATTAGGAGAACACGCAGATATTTTTTATATTTCACTTAGGGAGGCTTGCCATGATCAAGGTTGCCATTAATGGTTTTGGTAGAATAGGTAGAGCTTTTTTAAGAGCTCGTTTTAAATATCCTGAGTTCAATCAAATAGAAATCACTGCCATTAACGATCTGGCCTCTCCTGAGATGTTAGCCCATCTTTTTAAGCATGACTCTGTTTTGGGGAAGCTCCCCTATGAAGTCCATGTGGAAAGAGATTACATAATTGTTAATGAAAAGAGAATTCGCATTTTTCAGGAGAGAGACCCTGAAAAGATTCCCTGGAGGGAGGCAGGTGTAGATTATGTAATCGAATCTTCTGGACTCTTTACTGATGGTGAGTTAGCAAGAAAACACCTTAAGGCGGGGGCTAAGAGAGTTATAATCTCAGCACCTGCTAAAAACGAAGATGTCACTATAGTCATGGGTGTCAATGAAGATGCCTATGATCCCACTAAACACTTTATCGTTTCCAACGCATCCTGCACCACCAATTGTCTTGCTCCCATTCTTGCGCTTCTTTCTCGTTATTTTGAAATTGAAAAGGGTTTCATGACCACGGTGCATGCCTATACCAATGACCAACGTCTTCTTGATATGGTTCATCCTAAGGATTTTCGTAGGGCAAGGGCTGCTGCCCTTAACATGATCCCCACTTCAACTGGTGTTATGAAGGCATTGCAGAAGATTTTGCCAAGTCTAGCAGATAAGATAGAAGGGCTCTCTGTTAGGGTTCCTACCTGTGATGTCTCCCTCTTAGATCTTGTTATCAAAATTAAGGGAGAAGCTACCACAGCGGAAGTAAACAAAATCTTTAAAGAAAACCAAAGCAGATACATTGCCTACTGTGAAGAGCCTCTTGTTTCTCAGGATTTCATCGGTGATCCCCATAGTGCCATTATAGATGGCCTGTCAACAAAGGTAATTCAAGGAGACCTCATTAAGATTCTTGCCTGGTATGACAACGAATGGGGATACTCTGTGAGACTCCTTGACCTGACTAACCACATGATAAGTAAGGAATTTTAAAATCAATAATCTGTAATGGCCCTTTCTACCTATACGTCTAAGGCCCTTTTAGCTAACTTAGCTCAAACTCAAGTTGCAGAGATAAGCTATGATCCAAAGTATGAGGTATTTTTTGATATATTCGAAGATTTTCCGGCCTTAAAAAAGCAGATTACCTTCCTTTTGCGAGAGATCTTTCATCCCTATCGCAACAATCTCCTGGTATTGGAGGAGTTCAGAGGTTTTTTCTTAAAGAACCTCTCCCTCTTGCTCAGAAGCCCCAAAAAGGAAAAGGGTCTTTATGCAGTCTTTGAGTTGCTTTTTAAGTTCTTTGGCGATGAGAAACACCTTAATATCAGGACCTCTGAGACCTATTACGCCATACTGGATAGAACTTTAGATCTTCTGCAAAAAGAGGAATTTTCTCAGCTATCCCCGATTTTAAGAGAGATAATCAGAGCTGGCCTTGAGTTACCTGATCACATCTTTTCAGCTTTTTTAGAAAATTATTACTCTTTCAAACGACTTGCAAAAAAATTTACTAAGTTTCCCCTTGACGTAGAGTTTACCGCTACTTTAGAGCGATTACTGGCAAAGTATTACGAAAGTGTCTACAGTATATGGAAAAAACAGGGTTTTCACAACTTAGACATTTCATGGCCAGAGAGCATAACTGTTGATCCCCAAAATCTAAAACTTTCCGATCTGCTTATCTTGCCAGACCACCTGGATCTTCTCAGAAAGGTTAAGGATTATGTGCGAAGAATAAGCAGTGATGAGGAAAGCTCCCTGACCCTGGAAGGCAGGTTGTCTCTTCTCTTTAAGTTCATAGAAAATCCCCTTCTACTTCTTCTTCATGAAGAGCTAATAAAGGAGATAAAGATCATTCTTTTGAAATCCATTGAGGGGCAACCTTCAGAAAACTTAGAGGAGTTTCTGATCAAATTCTTCTCTATTTTAAAGGAAAAGTCTAGTCTCTATCCCTGGACAGCCTTTGAGTGTATCAAAGGCATAGGCATATCCATTTTGAATAAGAGGGCTGTTTACCTGGCAGAAGTCCTAATGAACGAGATCATAAAGTATGGATTTTTCCCACCAGAGGTAGAGGGTATTGACGAACACTGGAGAATAAAACAGAATCCCTATCATCTCTTAAACATCAAAAGTTGGCTTGAGATCTTCAACGCACACCCAGAGTGGTGTAGTAGTTTACTTTCTGCCTTGCTTCTCAATCTTAAACTCTATGGAGTATCCATCAAAGATACTGATCTCTTCCAGAGAGAAATCACTTCCCTCCTCAATGCCCCTATAAGACCTGTGTTCAATCTGGTAAAGCAGTTTTGTAAGGTCTTTCCTGTTTATTTCAATGAGATCGGGGCTGAGGGTTTGATAAGAGATATATCCACAGAGATTGACGAACTCTTTCAAAGGAAAGATAGCCTTCTTCATTTTCTACGAAAGTTCATTCACATTGAGAACTCAAGTTTAGCCATAGATTTCATCAAAGATATCTTCAGATTTTGGTATACTTTAGATGGTTCCTATATACGGAGGTATCTACCAGAGACCGTCTGGAAAAGGGTCACAGGGGATGAGATAGCCACTCACATAGCCACTCAAAAGATCTTAGTTGACCTCCTTAGGACTCTCTCTTTATACGATCTGGATGAGTTTTTAGAATTGGATCTCATCCTCATAAGAAAACAGATTGATAATATCGATGACAAAGAGGATCATAAAAAGAAGATTCTCTGGCTAATGCATCTATACAAACTGGAAAAACAGAAATACTTTGGATATCTCACCGATCTTGAGACCTTTTTAGAACAGTACCAGAACTCTGGCTTTGACTTTGTCACTGAAATCCCCTCTTTACTTAGCGAAAGGGACCCTATTAAAAAAATACAAACCCTTCTTAACTGGCTTAAGTTTCTGAAGGAGGAATATCTTCTGTCTCCAGAGAAATTTACACCACTTGAGGAAATCTTCCTTAAGAGACATGTAGCTGTGGACATTCCCTCGATGTATGGAAGATACCGTGAGAAAAAATTTGATGCCTTAGGTCTTACCTATAGGCTGGAATTCCTGGTGGAGAACCTCCTTGAGGAGCTTGTTGAAAGGTTTAAGATTGACTTTTTGACGAAGGAGAAATTTTACACCATTCTCGAGATACTCTATCTCTTTAAAAAGGCCCTGGAAAATGATGGCATCTCCTCACAGAAATTTAACATGTATTTAGATCTCCTGGAAAATTCTTTGAGAAGTTATCCCCTTTCCTTCTATCAGTATCTGGATATTTTCAAGGGCCTTATGGATGGTGTCCAGCACATTATCAAATCCTACTATGTGAATCCCTATCTTAAGGTTTTTCCTTTAGTTTTTGAAACTATGAATTACAAAGCCTTAAAGGATAAATACAGGAAGTATTTGAACCATCGGGAAAAAGAGGAGATATACTACTGTATCAGTGAGGCTGTAATCAAAGATCTACTTACCTCTGGTTTTGCTATCAGATCACTGGATAATTTTCTGAAAAAGGTCTATTATGCCCTTATCAACAGCAAAGAAAAGGTCAAAGATGAGGATCTCAACTTGCTTCTCAGTTTGGATCTGCAAAAGGCGGTATCCTTTTTGGATGAGGGTAATCCTCAGGCAAACGATCTTATCTATCTTGGTGGGAAGGCCTACAATCTGATTCAGATAGCAAAGATGCCCCATCAAAGGGTAAAAATCCCCAAAGGTTTTGTATTGACTACAGAGATCTTCAGGTGTTATCCACTCTTCAAAAAATATCCCCTTATCTGGAAGGAATATGAAGCTCTGGTTAGAGAGACAGTGAGGAGAATAGAGATCAAAACCGGAAGAAGATTTAACACCGCTGATAATCCTCTTTTGTTAAGCATCAGAAGTGGATCTGCCATCTCTATGCCTGGTATGATGAGTTCCCTTTTGAATGTGGGGTTGAATCTGGAGATTGTGGAAGGTCTTGCAAAGAAGACTCAAAATCCGTGGTTTGCCTGGGATACCTATAGAAGATTTATTCAAAGCTGGGCCATGGCTCAGGGTGTGCCCAGAGATTTCTTCAACAGACTCATGAGAGAGCACAAGAGAAGATACAGAGTAAAGTTCAAAAGGGATTTCTCCGGTAAAGAGATGCAGGAATTGGCGTTACTTTATAGAGAAGAGGTGGAGAAGTTAGGCATCCCTGTCCTTGATGATCCCTGGGAACAGCTTTTCAAAGGAATAGAACACATCCTTAGGTCCTGGTATCATCAAAAGGCTGTTTTTTACAGAGAGATAATGGAAATTGCAGAGGAGTGGGGAACTGCCATTATAATTCAAGAGATGGTTTTTGGAAATAAAGGACCTAAATCAGGAACTGGCGTAACCTTCACCACCTCACCTTTAGGTAAATTTCCAAGGATTTTACTATGGGGAGATTATACTCCATACAACCAGGGAGAAGACATTGTCTCAGGGCTGGTCAATGCACTACCTATTTCTATAGAACAGAGGAAAATTGAGGGTAGGGAGGGGCCTTCCCTAGAGGAGGCTTTTCCAGAGATATATAAAGCACTCCTTGAATTTTCCTATCATCTTGTATATGATGAGGGCTGGGATCATCAGGAGATTGAATTTACCTTTGAAAGCGAAAATCCGGAGGATCTTTACATTTTACAGATTAGAGACATTATTCTCCGGGAAGAAAAGATTTTGCCTAGTTTTCAAAAAAGAGCCCTAGAAAATCTTCAATACCTCGGTAAGGGAATAGGTGTCTCTGGAAGCCTGGTTTCAGGAAGGATCGTCTTTTCTCTAGAGGATATCCTTGAACTGAAACAAGCAGGTGATCCCCTTATACTTCTCAGATATGATACCGTGCCTGAAAATATCAAGGAGATATCCCTTGTGGAGGGTTTATTAACTGCAAGAGGTGGGCAAACCTCACATGCCGCCATTGTGGCAAGTAGATTAGGCAAGGTTTCTGTTGTTGGTTGTGAGGATTTAAGAATTGATGATTTAGAAAAATCAGCTAAACTTAGGGATGAAATCCTGAATCTGGGTGATTGGATCACCCTCAATGGTATATCTGGAGATATTTACAAAGGAAAATTAGAGATTAAAAGGAGGGACCTATGAAGCTTGGAATTAACGGCTTAGGTAGGATTGGTAAACTGACCCTCTGGCATCATGTTGCTAAAAAGTATTTTTCCGAGATTGTAGTAAATCTCGGTAGAGAGGTGGGAACTTCCTTTACCGATCTTGCAGAATACATAGAAAAGGATAGTACCTATGGATGGCTTCCCGTTTGGTTGTATGGATATAGAGCTAAAAGGGTGATTGAGAACCTCGATGAAAAAGAAGGCACCATGATGATTGACGGAGTCAAGGTCAAGTTCCTAAGAAAAAACAGGAATCCAAAGGATATCCAATGGAGAGATGAGGGTGTTAAGCTTGTTGTTGACTGCACTGGAAAATTCAGAGATCCAACCGTTGACCCCGAGGACCCTAAAGGCTCTGTGAGAGGACATCTCTTAGCAGGAGCTGAAAAGGTCATAGTCTCAGCACCCTTTAAGGTGAAAAACAAGGACAAGACTTTGCCTGAAGATGCAGTTACGCTTGTTTACGGCATCAATGATGAGATGTACCAACCTGAGAAACATCATGTAATCTCTTCAGCTTCCTGCACCACTACCTGTCTTACTTACATGGTTAAACCGCTCCTAGATTATTTTGGCCCAGAGAGGATACTCTCTGCCTCCATGGTAACAGTTCATGCCACAACAGCCTCCCAGTCAATACTTGATAGAGTACCAAAGGAAGGAGAAAAGGATCTCAGAAGAACACGTAGTGTTTTTAACAACATCATTTTAACCTCTACAGGGGCAGCAGAGGCCTTAGCTTGGGTTATTCCAGAGATGAAGAAAATAGGCTTTATGGCAGAAAGTGTAAGAATCCCCCTAACTACGGGCAGTTTGATCATTCTCACGGTAAACATTCAGGATGAAAGTGTGGAAAAACACATCAACAGAGATCTTATTAATCAGATCTATAGAGAGGCCTCCAACACCAAATATAAGGATTATCTCCTCTTTTCCATGGAGCAGAATGTCTCAACCGATATTATAGGCTATCCTAAGGCTGCAGCCATAATTGAGGGAAGGGAGACCCATACCAGAACAGCTGTTGCCAGAGTGGACTTACAAAAGGCCTGCGGAGAAGTCTCCAAAGAGGAGATTCAGGGGCTTTCCTGCTCTCAGATCGAAATTCCAATAACTCAAGTGGTTGTCTATGGCTGGTATGATAACGAACTTGCTTCATACACCCATCTTATGGGAGATCTCACTGTATTTATCGCTGAAAAGATGTTCTAAAATATGATAAGGAGGAAGGGAAGGGAAATAGCCCTGCAGATACTGTATCTAATCGATGTGGTAGGCTTGGGAGTGGATGAGGCCCTAGAGAGCTATCATAAACATCTAAATATCGAGGATGAAAAGGCCTACCTCTTTGGCGAAAAGATTGTGCGGGGCGTAGTAGCAAATAAAGATCGTATAGATAGCTACATAAAGAGATATACCCCAACCTGGCCTTTTGAGAGGCTCAATATCACCGATAGAAATATCCTACGCATAGCCCTTTATGAATTCCTATACTGTCCCGATATACCCTGTGTTGTAAGCATAAATGAAGCGGTAGAGCTTGCTAAGACCTTTGGCACCGATGAATCCCCTTCCTTTGTCAACGGAATCTTAGATCAGATATATAAAAATGAGATCCAACCTCAAGAAAAGCTCTCTTTTAGATAGGATCTTAAGTCCCTCCTTTTGGGAGGGGCTTTCTAGTTCAAAGGACAAGGCTAAGGGTGCTTATCTAAAAAGAGATTTTTGGGACTTGGTAGCAGAGGACTACGATGCCTTAGAGGAGACTTCTTTTTACCGATCGATGCAGGAGGACATCCTTCAGGAGATGAAAAAGAGAGGTGCCCTGCGAAGAGATTTCACCTTCTTTGATGTTTGTTGTGGAACAGGTTCTTATGCCCTGAAAGTTGCCCCAGAGGTTTTCCGGATCTATGCCCTTGATATCTCCTCTTCCATGCTTGCCATCTTTTCAAAGAAGATTCAAGAAAAAGGCCTGCAAAACATAGAGATTATTGAAGCGGATTGGAGGACCTACGAGCCCCCTCAGAAATACAACACTGTCTTTGTGTCCATGACTCCTGTGTTAAGAGATCTAAAGGAAGTAAGAAGGTTAATCAACGCTGCCAAAGATTTTTTTATAGCTGTTCAATGGGCTGGCTTGAGAAAAAATCCCTTAGCTGAAGAGATAGAGAAGCTATTTTTTAAGGACCGCAAAAGAGAGGAACACTTGGGGGCATTTTTGATTTTTAATTATCTTTACACCTTAGGGATGCCTGCAGATATAAAATTTTATCAGGGTTTCTTTGAGAGAAAAAGTCCCCTTGAAAAATTCTGGAAGAGGCTTAAGTTCCGCTTGGAAGCAAAGGGTTATAAAGTGAATCCAAAAAAGGAAAAGGAAATTATGAAATTTTTAGAAAAGAGAACCAAGGATGGTTTCATAGAGACCAAAACTAAGGTTAGGATCGGTGCTTTGTTTTTAAGAAAAGAGGAGGGAACCAATGGAGATAATGGAGATCATTGTTAGAGGCATGACCTGTGAGCACTGTGTTAGAAGAGTAGAAAGGGCCCTTCTTTCTACTGGAAAGGTAAGAAATGTAAAGGTGGACTTGGCAACGGGAAGGGTTACCTTTGAGAGAGATCCCTCTCTCACCGTAGAAGAGATAAAAAGTGCCATTGAGATCTATGGCTACAAGGTTGAAGCTTAAATGGATAGCTTTGTTATAACCATCGACGGTCCTGCTGGATCTGGTAAAACAACCACTGCCAGAGCCTTAGCTCAAAGGTTAAATTTTGACCTTTTGGAGTCTGGGGCCATTTATCGCTATTTAACCTGGCGTTTGTGGAGGGAGGGTAAAGATATAAAGGATTTTACCACTGAGAATGAACTTCGGAGGTATCTGCTAGCTCTCCTATCAACTTTGATAGTCGAATTGACTCCCCAGGGCACAAAGCTCATCTACCAGGAAAAAGAACTTGCAGAGGAGCTACGGCAAAGGGAGGTAGAAGAGAGGGTCTCCTTGGTTTCAGCAAATCCCATTGTGCGAGAGATGATAAATGTCTTTTTGAGAGGGCTTGTTGCGGATAAAAGGGTTGTTACTGAAGGTAGAGACATGGGGTCTGTGGTCTTTCCAGAGGCAAAGCTTAAGATCTATCTTACAGCGGACATAGAGGTTAGAGCCAAAAGGCGCTATAGGGATGTCAATGACAGGGACTTTGAAGCCGTTCTTCATAATCTCACTCAGAGGGACACCATGGATTCCCAAAGGGGGGTTGCACCTTTGAAGAAACCAGAGGATGCCATTGTTATAGATACCACCAACCTTACAGTGGAAGAAGTGGTAAATATGATAATGTCTTTGGAGAGTCTTTCAAGAGATGAGAAATAGAGAAGGCCTTTTAACTATAGAAGAGCACATTCAGAGGGAACGAGCTAAAGCCAGAGCCCTGAGAAAGACCCGCTGGTGGAGACGGAAAGTAGAGCGAGGAATTTGTTATTACTGTGGTAAGAGAGTCCCTCCAGATTCTCTCACCATGGATCATAGGATACCCTTAAGCCAGGGAGGGACATCAAGTAGAGAAAACATTGTGCCAGCCTGTAAGGACTGTAATACCAAAAAAAAGTATATGACACCTTGGGAATGGGAAGAGTATATGAAACATCTCAAAGGAGAAGAGATCTTATGTGCGGAATAGTTGGCTACCTTGGCAATCGGCCTTTGCTTCCTGTTCTTCTTGAAGGCTTGAGGAGACTTGAATATAGGGGCTATGATTCTGCAGGCGTGGTTTTTCTCAGAGATAAGGCCTTAGAGATAAAGAAGGTAAAGGGTAGGGTATATGACCTTGAGGAGAAGCTCTTTTACATGGATAAAAGCGGAACCACCTCCCCTGGTTTAGGACATACTCGTTGGGCAACCCATGGTGAGCCCTCGGATGAGAATGCCCATCCCCATTTCGATTGTCGAGGAAAACTGGCCCTGGTGCACAACGGAATAATTGAAAACTACTATGTTCTTAAGAGAAAACTCATCCAAAGGGGACATAGATTTTTATCGGAGACAGACACGGAAGTCATTGTTCATCTGGTGGAGGACTATCAGCAGGAGGGTTTTTCACTCTGGGAGGCCTTTTTGAAAGCGCTAAGGGACTTACAGGGAGCCTTTGCCCTTGCCTTAATATCACCAGATGAACCTGACAAGATCCTCGTTGCCCGCTATCAAAGTCCCCTTATCATTGGCGTAGGTGAGGGAGAAGTTTTCTTGGCCTCAGACATTCCAGCCCTTCTGCCTTTCACGAAGAGAATGATCTTTTTAGAGGATGGAGAGGTAGCCCTTTTACAGCAGAATAACTTACAGATCTTTGATTTCAAGGGAACCCCAAGGGAATATGTGATAAGGGAAATCCATTGGGATATCTCCCAGGCAGAAAAGGGAGGATATCCCCACTTTATGTTAAAGGAGATCATGGAACAGCCTCAAGCCCTGCAGAATACCCTGATGGGTAGGGTTAATCTGGCAACAGGTGAAATCGACTTTTCCCGTGAGGGCCTATCAAAGGAGTGGTTAGGTAACATTGAAAAGATCTACATCGTTGCCTGTGGAACTTCATATCATGCTGGGCTTGTGGGTAAGTATCTACTTGAGAGGAGTGTTAATATCCCCATAGAGGTGGATCTTGCCTCAGAGTTTCGCTACAGAAATCCCCACCTTACCGAAAGGACACTCTTCATAGGGATCTCCCAGTCTGGTGAGACGGCAGATACCTTGGCAAGTCTAAGACTTGCCAAGGAAAAAGGGGCAAAGATTCTATCCATATGCAATGTCCTTGGAAGCTCCATTACCCGTGAAAGTGAGATAGTGATCTACACCCAGGCAGGGCCTGAAATCAGCGTGGCTTCTACCAAGGCCTTTACCACACAGGTGTTGATCCTTTTGCTTCTCTCCCTCTACTGGAAAACGCTCAATGGTTGGTCTTTGGAGAGCAATATCGTGGATAGGCTCCTTTCGCTTTCCTCTCAGATGAGTAAATTTTTAGAGAGGATTCAGCCAGGGCTAAAGGAGATAGCCAAGCGTTGGCATCATGTCTCTGATTTCCTTTACCTTGGAAGAAATATCCTCTATCCCATTGCCCTCGAGGGAGCTTTGAAATTAAAGGAGATAGCCTACATTCATGCAGAGGGCTATGCAGCTGGGGAGATGAAGCATGGCCCTATAGCCTTGGTTGAAGAAAGGGTCCCAACGGTCATCCTTTCAGCCAAAGAGACAGGACTCATCTTTGAAAAAACCCTTTCCAATGCTGAAGAGATCAGATCTAGAAGAGGTCCTATAATAGGAGTTTTCACTGAGGGTGCTTCAGAGCTTCAAAACCTCTGTGAAGACTTTGTGGAGGTCCCTGAAACTACCTATGAGTTTTTGCCACTTTTTTACGTTATGCCATTGCAACTACTTGCCTATGAAATTGCAGTGCTTCGGGGTTGTGATGTTGATAGACCAAGAAATCTGGCAAAAAGCGTAACTGTTGAGTAGATAAATCGGCTTTAGGAGGTAAAGTCATGGAGTGTATGAGGGAGAGAAATTTAAAGAGATGTAACTGCTCTTATGAGCCTTGTGCTAAAAAAGGCATATGCTGTGAGTGTTTGCACTATCACTTAAGGATGCGTCAGCTTCCTGCCTGTGCTTTCCCCAAGGAGGCTGAGGCAACCTATGATCGCAGTTTTGAACATTTTGCAAGACTTGTAAGGGAGGGTAAAGCCTGATATGGAAGGCAGAGTAGAGACAATTGTCAAGCTACTTTCCGATAAGAAGGCAGAGGACATCCTTGTTTTAGATGTAAGATCCAAGGTTGATTACACCGATCACTTTATCATCTGTAGTGCCCATTCCACAAGGCATGCCCAGGGTATATCAGATTATGTGATTTCAGAACTGGAAAAGCTAAATCTAAAACCCTTGGGAGTTGAGGGCTGGGAAACCGGTAATTGGATTATTCTTGACTATAACACCGTTATTGTGCATATTTTTTTTGAACCTGTTAGAGCCCTCTATGCTCTGGAAGAGTTGTGGGCAGAATATCTTCCTCGAAGGAGGGAAGTCCCTTCTCAGGAAAGAGATACCTTTCAATAGTATCAAGAAGTTTTTCTAGGTTGTATCCAGTTTTAGCAGAGATCTCAAGGCCTCCGTATTGTTTTATGACTCTCTCCAAAAGTCTTGGGGAAAAGTCCTCCCTCTCTTTAAGAAGATCTACCTTGTTGAACACAACGAGGCGAGGAGTTTTGAGGAGATCCATCTCCTCTAAGACGGTTTCCACTGTTTGCACATGATTTTCCCAGTCAGGATGACTAATATCTACCAGGTGAATAAGAAGATCTGCGTTGTAAAGCTCTTCCAGCGTGGCTTTGAAGGCTTTTTTTAAGTCCTCAGGAAGATCTCTGATAAACCCCACAGTGTCGGTGAGAAGAAAGATTTTGCCGTTTTCAGTTCTGACGATCTTGGTAACTGGATCGAGGGTTGCAAAGAGTTTATCTTCAGCAAGGTAATTTTCCTTTGAAAGTCTGTTAAGAAGGGTGGTTTTACCGGCATTGGTGTAACCAATGAGGGCAACCACTTTGAAATTGAGTTTTTTTCTTCTGCTTCTTCGAAGCTCCCTTTCAGAAGAGATCTTATCAAGTTCTCTTTCAAGTTTAGCCAGGCGGTCTTTAATTCTCCTTCGGTCAACTTCAAGCTTTGTTTCTCCTGGCCCTCTTCCCCCGATGCCACCCGTTAGGCGGGAAAAGGCATCATCTTTGGCTCTAAGCCTTGGAAGGGCATAGCGTAGTTGGGCCATTTCCACCTGTATTTTACCTTCGCGAGATTTGGCTCTCTGGGCAAAGATATCTAAAATAAGCTGGGTGCGATCGATAACTCTCAGATCAGTTGCCTCGGTGAGGGCTCTAACCTGAGAGGGAGAAAGCTCCCTATCAAAGATAAGGAGATTTGCCCTAGTTCTCATTGCCTGAATCATCACCTCAAGGAGCTTTCCCTTGCCTATGAGGTAGCGGGGATCAAGGGATGGTCTTTTCTGGATGATCTCTCCTACAATGGTGACCCCTGCGGTTCTTGTCAGTTCCCGAAGTTCATTTAGGCGCTCTTCCCAGTCATGGGTATGAGGTTCTCTGACAAGTATTATGAGGGCTCTGTCCTCGTTGTCTTTAATGGTTTTGAGAGGTTGAATCCTTTCTAATTCAGCTTCAAGGTTTTTGATGAGTTCTATAAAGTTTTCCTTTAAGTCCCAGACATAGCGAGGTTTAAAGAAAAAGAAAAATTGGCTGTCTTTCTCTGCAAGGGAAGCCTGAAAGAAGTCCTGATGGGGCAGGATGTGGGCAAGGTGAATTTTCCCTGGCTCTCCTCTTTCATTGACCTCCAGGGCCCCAACCAAGTCAAGCCTAAGGAAGGCAAGGTCAAGAAGGTCGTCGTCATCAAGGCTTGAAGCCTTGTTATTCTTAACAAGATGGGTGTGAATAAGGCGAAGGCCCTTTAATCTTGAGGCAAAGTCTCGGTATCCCCTTAGTTCGGGGATTTCGATTTGACTATGAGTTCCCACGATGACATAGTCGATCTCTCCCTTTCTGTTTATAAGGAGACCGATTTGACGATTCAGTTGAGAGGAGATCTCCGCTAATTCCCAGGCAAGATCTGGCGTGATTATGGCTTGAGGGGAGATTTTTCTGAGGTAAAGCCTTTCTAATCTTCTTAATTCGCTTGGTTTTAAGCCTTGAAGGTTTCCGTAAACTATCCTGCTCAAAATTTGTCTATAGTTAAGGATTTTGGAATAATTTAATCATCTCCTTTTTTTATTCAAGAGGCCTTCATGGTGTCTAGATGGGACAACATTACAGTGAAGAGATTGATCCTTTAGCTCACATTTTGCCTTATAGAGATCAACTCCTTCAAGCCTTCCGGTGGCAGTGCAGTTAGAGACATGGCCCGTTTCTTCACAGGTCACAGACCCCTCGATGGTGAGATTTATAATGCCCGTGGCTGTGGCGTTTCTACAGTTGGGAAGAAAAGTATCATCAATGGTGACATTGGAGGCATCCATGGCACGCTTGCTCATACAATGGGCAATGGGCTCCTTTGCACAGGCCCTGACAATGGGAAGAGCATAGGAGTAAACAGGTTATGACCCCTCTGATAATACTGATTTACTTGCCCACAACTGTGCATCTTACGGATTGATCTTTGTATTCACATTTAGCCTGATAATCATCTACTCCATCGAGTGTAGCTACGGACAAAGTGGTTGTTTCGTTTGATACTGAGCCATCGCTTTGACAAGTGGGATTACCTATTTCGGTAATTTTAACATTTCCACCTGCTGTTGATATTATATGGTTCGTGGTAGGACAATTAGGTGAGTTTGTGTTGCTTGGAGAGAATCGACCATTTGGGTTTTCCACGCACCATGAGGCAATATCCATAGCACAGGCCCTTGCAGCAGGCAGGGCATAGCTTGTTACTTTAGCCTTTCTTTGGTATTTCATGTACTGGGGGATGGCAATGCTTGCCAGGATGGCAATGATTGCAATAACAATGAGAAGCTCAATCAAGGTAAAACCTCCAACCTTGGACTCACTAACTCTACTCATAGGACACCTCCTTTTGATTTTATTCTCAAGCCATCTTTTTTCAGTTCCATAAAAAAATTACAAGCCTCCTTTCTAAAATCTCTTTATAACACTACATCGGTTAAAAGTCAAGAGTAATAAGCCGTTTTTTGATACTTAAGTTTTAGCAGAAGTTTCAAGTTCAAGCCTTCGTTTTAAAGATTGAAATAACCAAAATTTGATATAACATATTAATCAAAAAGTTTGAACTTAAAAGGAGGCCAATATGAAGAAAAAGATTGCGCTATTTCTTGGTGTATCTCTTATTATGTTTTATCTCACATTTCCCTTTAGCCTTCAAGCCTCAACAGGAAATCTTTCCTTTAACTCTTATGATGGTAAGAAATACCACTTTGCCGATTTCAAAGGGAAATACATCCTTCTCAATCTCTTTTCCAGCTATTGCCCTCCCTGTATGGTTGAGCTAAAGGTCCTGCAGAAACTAAACGAAACCTGCGATAACAACGGCCTTCAGATCATCTCTCTTATGATCGATCGTGACGGAGCACCTCTTCTTCCCAAAATAGTCTCCTCAAGAAACCTTACCTATCCTGTTGGGCTTGCCAATCAGGATATCCTAAAGCTCTTCTCCGACTTCTCCATAACACCCACTACCTATCTTCTTGATCCACAGGGCAAGAGAATTGAAAAGTTCGTGGGATACAAGAACTACAAAGAGTGGACCCAGGCTTTAAGCAAATACGTCAAATGTAACTAAGGGAGTATCTCAAGCCCTGGATCTCCCTCGGCAACCTCTCCCACAAGGAATAGAGAGTAAAAACCCCTCTCGAAATTCCTCCTTTCAAAGAGATCCTTTTTCTCCCTCGGGCAGGCTATAAGTAAGCCTCCTGAGGTTTGGGCATCGGCAAGGATGAAATGATCCTCCTCAGGGATTGAGGGGTGAATCGATAGTAGCTTCTCACAAAAGGCAAGGTTTTGATAATCTCCCTCCGGGATTATACCCATGCGGGCATACTCCCTTGCCTCTTTAATAAAGGGAATTCGATGGAGATAGAAGATAAATCTTTTGGAACTTGCTCTTGCCATCTCCAGAGCATGGCCTGTTAAGCCAAAACCTGTGATGTCTGTTGCAGAGCTGACCCCTACCTCAACCATCACCTCCGCAGGCACTCTATTTAGCTCAACCATGATGTTTACCATCCTCTGATAAAGAGGGCTCTTCTCGTCAAAAAGGCCTGCCTTAAAGGCCGTTGCCAAAATCCCAGTGCCTAGAGGTTTTGTAAGGTAAAGAAGGTCTCCAACTTTAGCTTCTCTATTGGTTATTATTCTCTCAGGATGGGCAATTCCAATCAGTGCAAGACCGTATTTTGGTTGGGGATCATCTACACTGTGGCCTCCTACAAGGAGAGCACCTGCTTCCTTAATCTTCGAAAGACCCCCTTCAAGGATTCTCTTTAAGACATCTCTTGACAGACCCTTCTTGGGAAAGGATATGAGATTCAGAGCAAGAAGGGGCTTTGCCCCTGTGACATAGATATCTGAGAGGGAATTAGCTACAGCTATCTGGCCAAAGACAAAGGGATCGTTTACCACAGGGGTGAAGAAATCTGCAGTAAAGACTAAAGCAAGTTCAGGACTAAGCCTAAAGATTGCAGCATCAGCTCCATTTTCAAAGCTCTGCAGGAGATCAGGATGCGAGGGCAGGGGAAGCTCTCTGAGAATCTCCTCCAGGAACTCCTGAGGAAGCTTTGCTGCTCAGCCTGAGGCGGTAACCATCTGGGTTAGCTTAAGTTCTGGCGCACTCACTGGGTTCTCCCTTTATCTTGCTTACCGCATGGGAAATGAGTTCCCTAAGATGAGGCATGATCTCCTGTAGGGCTTTGGGGCTTCCTGGAAGGTTGATAACAAGGGTCCCACCCCTTATACCAGCAAGGCCTCTGCTAAGAGCAGAAAGAGGGGTCTTGGGAAAACTGAGATACCTGATAAACTCAGCTATGCCTGGTATCTCCCTTTCAAGGATCTCTTTTGTGGCTTCAGGGGTGACATCTCTGGGATGAACACCAGTACCACCAGAGGTAAGAAGGAGGTCCACCTTTAGGTTATCGCAAAGATCTATCAGCTTTTCGATTATGAGAGGCTTTTCATCAGGCAAAAGGTCGTAGGCTGAGACTTCCCAGCCTTGATCTTTCAAAAACTCAACGAGGTATTTGCCAGAGAGATCTTCCCTTTCTCCTCTGCTTCCCTTATCACTCAGAACAAGGACAGCGCATTTTATCATTCCACAGCTTCCGCTTTGGCACGAGCAATCACTTTCTCAGCTACGAAAGGTGGAGCCTCTTCATAATGGGAAAACCTGCTGACAAAATAGCCCCTACCTGCCGTAAGACCGTTGAGAGTAACCACATATTCCAGAAGTTCAGCCATAGGTGCCTGAGCCCTTATTTTAGTGTGTTTTCCTCTCTTTTCAAGGTTAAGGACTCTTCCCCTTTTTGAATTGAGATCCCCGATGACCTCTCCCACGGTATCGTCAGGCACAAAGATTTCAAGCTCCATAAAAGGCTCAAGAAGCACGGCATTTGCCTGTTCTAAAGCCTTTTTGAGACAGTGAAAGGCTGCGATCTTAAAGGCAAGATCTGAAGAGTCCACCTCATGGGATTTACCATCATAAAACTGCACTTTAATGTCCACCACAGGAAATCCTGCCAAAATGCCCTTTTCCATAGCTTCTCTCACCCCCTTTTCCACTGCAGGCACAAAGTTCCTTGGAACATTCATCCCTGTCAAGGTCTCGATGAATTCAAACCCCTTTCCCCTCTCCAAGGGGGATACATGGAAATGCACCTCTGCAAATTGACCTCTGCCCCCGCTCTGTTTCTTATGCCTGTATATCACTCCCTGTATGCCCTTTTTAATGGTCTCCCTGTATGGCACTTTAGGAAGACTGGTTTTAACCTTCACGCCGTATTTCTCCCTAAGCTTTTCTACGGTTTTTTCTATGTGGATCTTACCTAAACCTGAAACCAAAAGTTCCCTTGTTTCATCATGGCGAAAGAAGTAAAGGGAGGGATCCTCCTCCTTAAGCTTAGCAATGGCTCCGCTTATTTTGTCTTCGTCTGCTCTGGTTTCAGGAATAAGAGCCAAGGTAAACATGGGAGTTGGCATATCAGGGGAGGGTAGGGCCTCCTTTAGGGGTTCTGAGGAAAAGGTATCGCCAGTTTTTAGAGCTTCAACTTTGGAAAAGACCACTATTTCTCCTTCGTTTATCTCCTTTGAAGCCTCTAAAGTGTCCCCTTTGGGAACTAAGACCTGAGTGTATTTTTCTTCCTTTCCTTGGGAGGTGTAAAGAAGATTGTCAGATTTGATGACGCCCTTTAAAACTCTTCCAAAGGATAGTTTTCCTGCATAGGGATCATAGAGGGTTTTAAAGACAAAGCCGTAGGAGCTTTGCTCTTTGAGTTCAAAGAACCTTCTTGAGGGATAAAACTCAGTCAATCTCTTTAAAAATAGTGGAATGCCGGCTCCTGTCAAAGCAGAACCGATGAAGATGGGAATTATCCTAAGATTTTCCAGGCTTAGTTTTAACCCCTCAGTGATTTCCTCTTTGGTGAGCTCCCCTGTCTCCAGATACTTTTCAATGAATTCATCCTTGGCTTCAGCGGTAACCTCCATCAGTTGTTCCCTTAGGGTCTTGATCTTTTCCCTGTATTTCTCAGGAGGCATGCCAAAGGTGATATCCTTTCCCTCTTCTTTTACTGAAGCATTTTCCAGAAGGTCTACTAAAGTAAGAGGAATAGCACTGTTAAAGCCATAGACCACGGGGATTTGTAGAGTTTCTATTAAGTCTTGTAGATCACATATGGTTTGAGCCCAAAGGTTTTTTTCGGAGTCTATTTTGTTCACAAAGGTTATTAAGGGAAGCCCTGCCTCACGGGAGATCTCAAAAATTCTGTAAGCATGGTATTTAACAGGGGCTGTGGAGTCTGCGATAAGGATTCCGAGATCTGCTACCGTTGAAGCCCATTTCAACTCTCCGATAAAGTTTTCATCCCCCGGGGTATCAATGAGATAAAGGGGCTCCCCTTTGAGAAGGCAACCATAGACGTTAATCGAGGTGGTGGGACCTTTTTTGGCACTTTTTGTTTTTGTTTGGGTTAGAAATAGGACCTTCTCAATAAACTGAGTTTTACCACTCTCTGAGGATCCAAAGACAGCTATTACTCGCCCTTTCATAGCCAAGACCTCCTTTTGTGAATAACTTTTAAAGCTTTAATTCTATTTTTTAGTCTTTTTAATATTATTTTAAAGATTCGTAAAAAGACAAGGTTTTTTTTTGAAAAGCCCGGTTGCATAAGTTCAAGGTCTTTTATGTTTTGCTTCTCACTAACCCCTTCTCCCATCAAAGACTTAAAAATGCTGCAAAGACTTGAAGCAATTAAAGATGCATCCCAAAGAAATGAAGTCGCCTTTAGACTAAGGCTCATCGAATTTCAGAACTCTTTTGGCATAGAGGCCACTATTTACCAAAAAGGAAATGCTCAAAGAGGTGGCGAAAGGAGGTAATAGAATTTATCCTGAGTTACAGGAG
>JANXDB010000042.1 GCA_025060015.1 Caldimicrobium sp.
TGGTGCAAAAGAGGTCTGGTTAACGGAGAGGGGCACAACCTTCGGATACCGAAACTTGGTGGTAGATTTCAGGGCCTTGCCTATCATGAGGGAATATGCTCAGAAGGTGATTTTTGATGCTACTCATAGTGTGCAACTTCCCGGTGGCGGAGAAGGAAAATCAGGTGGGGAGAGAAAGTTTATACCCTACTTAATAAGAGGAGCTGTGGCAGTAGGGGTTGAGGGCATCTTTATGGAAGTGCATCCCGAGCCTGAGCGGGCTCTCTGTGATGGACCTAATTCTTTGCCTTTAAAGGGTTTAGAGCAAATCTTCAAAGAAATTAGAGCCCTTCTTGAAGCTCTTTCCCATGTTTAGATTCCCTCCTGAAGTCTTAG
Source organism: Caldimicrobium sp. (assembly GCA_025060015.1). Classification (GTDB taxonomy): domain Bacteria; phylum Desulfobacterota; class Thermodesulfobacteria; order Thermodesulfobacteriales; family Thermodesulfobacteriaceae; genus Caldimicrobium. The sequence continues at coordinate 376 of JANXDB010000042.1, forward strand.
CTAAAGCTAAGCCCATTAAACTTCTACTGCTCGATGTAGATGGGGTTCTAACTGATGGAAGTATCATCCTCACTGGGGAAGGAGAGGAGATAAAGGTATTTTCGGTGCTTGATGGAACGGGGATTAAGTTTCTACAGAGAGCAGGGATAATGGTAGGGATTCTTTCAGGAAGGATCTCCTCCGCAGTGAAACATCGGGCTCGAGAATTGGGAATCGAACTTGTTTACCAAGGTGAGCTTGCTAAGGTGCCAGCTTATGAAAGAATATTAAAGGAACTTAACTTAAAGGATGAAGAAGTCTCTTACGCAGGAGATGACTGGTTGGATATACCTATCCTCAAGAGAGTAGGTTTGGCAATAGGTGTGCCAAACGGCTGGCCACCAGTGAACGATTTTGTCCATTATGTTACTACGAAAGAAGGAGGTAAAGGTGTGGTAAGAGAAATCTGTGAGCTTATACTTAAGGCCAAAGGGCTATGGGAAAGTTACTTGCGGTATTATACATCTCTGTGATCCTTTCTTTAACTACACAAGGGCTCTGTGCTAAAGATGTTATCGAGATACGAGCTACAGGGCTCACCTATCAGCGTTACATAGGACCCAACCTCAGCTGGAAGCTTTTTGCCAGCGAATTTATCAAAAAGGGAGAGGAATATTTTGAGGCTAAAAAACTATACATCGAAAATATCTCCAAAGGAATAAAAATTAACGCAGAAAAAGGCCATTACTCTGTCAAAGAGAAGAGATTTCTCTTAAAAGGACAAATCAAACTACAAACTGAAAAGGAAGGTGAAGTGCAAACAGAAGAACTTCACTTTTATCCGGAAAAGGATTTAATAGAGGCCCCAGGGATCGTAGTTATCAGAAAAGGCACCATGGAGATAAGCGGTGAAGGGCTGACCTATCGGCTATCTATGGGGGATTTTAAACTTCACAGGCGTGCCAAGGCACAATTCAAACTGTAAATGGAACATAGGGATAAACTTGAAACTCTGAAGAAAAGGCTTTCAAGGTTTGAAGGAAAAGCTCAGGGGCACCGAAAAAGAGTAAAAGAGAGATTTTGGACAGACGGCCCAGAGAGCTTTTCTGATGAAGATCTCCTAGAACTACTGCTTTTCTTCGGGATTCCTCGCAGAGACACCAGGGTCCTGGCAAGGGAGCTTCTAAAGCGCTATCAAGGAAGATTAGATCAAGTCTTAGACGCAGATATAAAGAAACTAAATGAGATTCCAGGGTTGGGTTCAAAAGCTATCCTTCCCCTGAAAGTGGTGCATGAAGTAGCAAGGCGATATTTAAAGAGTAAGAGTCTTCATACAAACTACCTCAAATCTCCTCAGGATGTCTATCAGTATTTGATCTATGAGCTCAAAGGTGAAAAGAGAGAGGTCTTCATGGTGATATACCTTGCTGGTGATCACAGAGTGCTTGCCTTGGAAAGGCTATTTGAAGGAACTATCAACGAAAGCGCAGTCTACCCAAGGGAGGTCTTCGGTAAGGCTTACTCCTATGGCGCCAGCCATCTGGTTCTTGCTCATAATCACCCATCTGGAAAACTCAAGCCCTCTAAAGAGGATCTCAAAATCACCCGCACACTAGCCTTTACTGGATTCTTGTTGAATCTCAGAGTTATTGATCACCTTATTGTTGGGGCAGAGGGATATTACAGTTTCGCCGAAGACGGAATTATGGAGGAGATCGAAAGGGAGTGGAAAGACTTATGGAAATCAAGATAGCCAAAAAAGCAGGCTTTTGCATGGGAGTAAGAAGGGCTGTCAATCTGGTTCTCAAGGCTTTGAATGAAGATAAGACTCCCCTCTACACCTATGGACCATTGATTCACAACCCACAAACCCTTGAGCTTCTAAACTCCCTTGGAGTTAAAATTCTAAAACATGTCAATGATGAGGTCCAAAAGGGAACCTGTGTCATTAGAGCACATGGGGTCCCTCCTAAGGAAATGGAAGCTTTAGAAAAAAAGCACACCGTCATTGATGGAACCTGTCCAAGAGTCCAAAAGGTTCAGGCTTTGGCAAAAAGGGCAAAAGAACAGAGTAAAAAGGTGATTATCATTGGAGACAGGGATCATGCTGAAGTAAAGGGGATTCTAGGTTACTGTAACGGACATGGTTTTGTAGTGAGTTCCTATGAGGATATAGAAAAACTCCCACCATTGGAAGATTATCTTATTCTCTCCCAGACAACCCAGGATGAGGAGGTCTTTGACCTTCTTGCCGAGGAGATTCTCTCTCGATACCCAGGAGGTGAGGTAGTCAATACCATCTGCAACGCAACGGAGGTCAGACAGAGCGAAGTAAGAAGGCTCTGTAAAGAGTGTCAAGCTATTGTAGTTATCGGTGGAAAATTCAGCGCCAACACGGTGCGGTTGGCACAAATAGCAAGGGATGAAGGAAAAGAGGCCTATCTGATCGAGAGAACTGAGGAGTTACCTCTGGAGGTGTTGAAAAGGCACCAAAGGGTAGGAGTAACTGCAGGTGCTTCAACTCCAAACTGGCTTATAAATGAAGTTGTAGATAGGCTTAAAAGCTCAACAAGCAACTTCTATCGCGCCTTTAAGGCCTTTCATATCTTGGCCTTTCACGAAGCCCTTGGCATTCTTCTCCTCCTCATGGCTCTATCTCTATGGATTCCCGATCTCCGCTTGAAAGCTGCACTTCCCCTCTTTGCCTTTGTCTTTTTCACTCAACTTTTTAGAAAAAACGCCATGCAATTTCTTCTCCGTGACACCTTTAAGACCTACTATCCTCTGAAGGAAAAAGCTATCTCTAAACACCGAGGTCTTGTGTTTGGCATCATTGCCATCTCATTCATCATCGCTCTTCTTTCAGGCTTTCTTTACAATCCATGGCTTGTCTTGGGGCTTCTTTTCATCATCTTCATTGACTGGCTCTTGTTTAAAAGTCCACTTGCTATCTTAGGTGATTTTCTCTTCTTTTCTGGTTTGCTCTTGCTTTTATATCCCCACTGGAATGAGACCCTTATTATGTTATCAGTCTCTGCTATGACAAGTTTACTCTGGTGTCACCTTTACAAGGAGCTCATATATCTTCAAAGCGATGGGTTCTTGCCAAAGAGTTTTCTCATCCTATCACTACCTCTTGGAGAAAAGAAATGGCAAAAGCTCCTCTTCTATGGACTGATTATCTTGGTTTTACCCTTTTTAATTCTCTCCTTTCGTGACCTGACCTATCTTTTCCTAATCCTTATGCTACCCCTTTATGGGATGTTACTCTATCTCTTGCGACAAAGGCCTCTTGGTCAGATCCTTTACTTAGAGAGCATGACCATCTTTCCTCATATCTGGTTCCTCCTGCTTAATTTAGGAATCTATCTCTACAGAGCATGAATTCCTTTTATTTTACCAAGGATGATTTTGAGTTTATGGCCAAGGCCCTGTATCAGGCTCAGCTTGCCTTTGAGGAAGATGAGGTTCCAGTGGGTGCGGTGTTGGTCTCTTCAGAAGGAGAGATTTTAGCTGAGACACGAAACCTAATCCTTAAGCTTTGCGATCCAACTGCCCACGCGGAAATCTTGGCTATAAGAGAGGGCGCTAAAAAATGCGGTAATTACCGTCTAATAGGCTGTAAACTCTATGTTACTTTAGAGCCCTGTCCAATGTGCACCTATGCTACAGTTCTTGCTCGTTTAGATGAGATTGTATTTGCCACACCGGATCCTAAGACTGGAGCCTGTAAAAGTCTCTATCAGATAGCCAGTGATCTAAGGCTTAATCACCAGATCAAAATCAGGTGGGGGCTTTACGAGGAGGAGGCGAGTTTACTTCTTAAAAAATTCTTTCAGGAACGGAGAAAATTCTAAACCTCTGGAAAGGGAAGATTCTTCACTATAATAAGAAAGAAATCCCTGTCCCTTGACCAGGCTGCCTCAACAAGATAATCTCCAACCCCGATTTTACCGTATTCTTCCAATATCTTACAGGTAGTCTTAAGCCCCTCTTCGTAACTCAGATCCCCGACTAAAAGGGGTTCAGAACCCCAGAGTGGTCTTATCATTCTCACTATGCCTTCATGCGGAACACCTACGAAGAATTTCTTAGCAGGCCTGAAAGAGGTAATCCGTTCAGCAAAACGACCTGTCTTAGAGTAAATCACAAGCTTAGCACTAAGACTATCAACAAGCTCCACCAGGCCCTTTGCTAAACGAGACATCGGAATGTCAACTGGCGGACGATCGATGAAAATCTCCTGCTGAGCTTTTGAGATAATCCTGTACATCCACTGCACTGCCTTAACAGGATCCGGACCAATGGCTGTCTCACCTGTCAATAAAAGACCGTCTACCTGCAATTTCACCGCCTCATAAATATCAACAACCTCACTTCTGGTTGGGGTATCCCTTTCCATCAAACTCGATAAAAACTCCGTTGCTAAAACTATTGGACAATGGAGTTCTCTTGCAACCTTAACCAGTCTTCGCTGAATAACTGGAATCTCCTCCAGGGGAAAGTGCATCCCCAAATCACCTCTTGCTATCACAATACCATCTGAAACCTCCGCTATCTCCTCTATATTTTTTACACCAGAGGGCACCTCGATCTTTGCCCAAATTTTTATATCTCTTCTACCACTCTCCCTCAAAAAGGACCTGATGATATCAATCTGCTCTGCTTTACGTGCATAGCTAACCATTACATGACTAAAGGGTCTCTCCGAAATATAAAGCAGGTCTTCCATATCTTTATTGGTAAGTAGTGGGCTTTCTATGTCTTTACCGCTTATGGCCACTCCCTTTCGAGGTTCCACCCTTTTACCCCGGAGCACCTTAGCCTTAAATTGCAAGCCTTCAACTGCTTCTACCAAAAGCAAAACCTTTCCATCGTCTATGTTGACTATATCACCTCGCTCAAGGGCCTCATAAAATTCCCTATTTCTCAGGGGAACGCCCTTCTCAGGATCGTAGGCAATAATAATAGTATCCCCCTGGGTAACATCGACGGCCTCAAAGTCTCCTAGCCTGATCTTAAACCCCGAAAGATCAGCAATTAGACCCAAAGGAGAACCCACCGTCTCTTCTGCCTCAAAAAAGGCCTTTAAAAGCCTATCCCAGTAGGTTTTGTCTCTGTGACTCATGTTTATCCTGAAGGCTTCTGCCCCTGCAAAAACCATATCCACAATGACTTTCTTATCCTCAGAGCTTGGTCCGAGTGTGGCAAGAATCTTAACCAAATTCCTCTTCATAGGCTCATCCCCCTCAAATAGTAGCTTTAATATCCAATTATATTACTTGACCTTAAAGATTTTTTAAATAAAATTCCCCTTAATGGAAAAGGAACGTCTCATTCCTGATACCAGCATTTTCACTAATCCCGATGTTTATCGACAATTTGGTGAGGACCCTTCAATAGCTTTTCAAAACTTTCTTCTCTTAGTGGCAGAGCTTGAAGGTGATGTAGGAGTCTATCTCCCCACCTCAGTTTACGAAGAACTCAAACGGATGCTTCCCCATCTAAAGGTCCCTCCAAGAGCCCGCTCTGTCTTAAAAGTAAAATCACCAAAAAAATACGAGCTCTATATTCCTGCTTTTTTGATGTATGAGTTCATTGAAGAGATCAGGAACCGCATAAATAAGGGATTACGGGTAGCAGAGGAGGCAGTCAAGGCCCTAAGCCAAAAGGTGCCAGAAGAGGTGCTTAAATCCCTGAGAAGGAAATATCGTGAGGTGTTAAGAGAGGGCATTATTGATAGCAAGGAAGACTTAGAAATCATCCTTCTTGCCTTGGAATTGGACGGAGTGGTGCTTTCTGCAGATAGAGGCGTTCTCACCATGGCAGACTCCTTGGGACTTAGGTTCTGGGAACCAAAGGAGATAAAGGAAACCTTAGAGGGATTTAAAGTTTGGTAAGTAAATAGATCACCTAAACAAAATGTCCTGAAAAATCAGCTCAGCTATATCCTTAGATAACCTTCTTAGCGCCTCTGTTTTTCCTGGCTCCAAGAGACCTGTGGTAACTTGGGAGACCCTATAGGTCTCAAAACGAGAAAGCTTTGGATTTTCGTGGACCTTCTGCTGAGTTTGCCTCTCAATCAGCTCAAATTTACCCTCAAATAGAAGCTTTCGCTCTCTTGTTTGAAGAAATACCTCATAGGAGATAGGCTCAATGTATATACGCAAGATCTCACCTTTCAAGATCAAATCTGCTTCTGCTTCACTGTACACCGGCATTAAAAATCTTCCCTGAGCAAACTTATGCCTTAGATCATAGGCGATCATCTCACCTAATTCAGGCTCCTGAGTGTAATTTTTGAAAGGTGGTATAAAAACCCTTTGCCAGTGAGGTTTAAAGTATGTAGGCTTTTCCAGAAGGGAGTATCCACAGGAGAAGAGGAGGATACTAAGTAACAACGATGTTGATAAGCCTATCCTGGACAAAAACCACATTTTTGATAGTTTTATTATCAAGGTATTTTTGGATCTTGGGAAGGCCTGAGACAATCTCCCAGGCTTCCTCCTTACCTATGCCAGAGGGAACCTCCACTTGATCTCTCACTTTACCATTTATCTGCACCACCAAATTTATTACTTCCTCCTTTGTTAGCTCCTCAATCCAATCCGGAAAGGACTCCTCTGCAACCAGTGTCTTTTTACCTATCCTTTCCCAGAGTTCTTCGCAAATATGAGGACAAACCGGAGATAGACAGAGAATTAGCTTCTCAAAGACCTCCTTTAACAACCGGAGATTCTTCTCCTCCCCCAAGTCCATCTCCTTAAGAGAATCCTGTAAGTAGTTTAAAAATTCCATGATCCTTGCAATCCCAGTGTTAAAATGCATCCTCTCCTCAAAGTCCTGATGCACTTTCTTAATCATCTGATGTAGTTTGCGACGAAGCTTCCTTGCGGAGTCGGAAAGTCCTGTTAGATCCTCTTCTCTGTATTCTAAATTTGCTAAAGTATCAGCATACTCCTCTACAAGGTTATAGACTCTTCTCAGAAATCTATGTGCTCCCTCTATGCCATGGTCACTCCATTCTAAATCCTTCTCAGGTGGTGCTGCAAAGGCTATGAAGAGCCTTACAGTATCTGCACCATATTTCTCTATCATCACATCAGGATCAACCACATTACACTTACTCTTAGACATTTTCTCTGGCTTACCGATCACTACCTTTTCACCGCAATTATCCCTTAGGCAGCTTCCATCGTCGGAGACCTCCTCTGGATAGATCCATCCATGCCTGGGACACCTGTAGGTCTCCTTTATGACCATTCCCTGGGTTAAAAGCCTCTTAAAGGGTTCATCTAAATCAAGATAACCAAGGTCGCGCAGTGCTTTGGTAAAAAAGCGAGCATAGAGGAGATGTAAGATAGCATGCTCGATACCACCAATATACTGGTCTACAGGAAGCCAATAGGAAACATCTTCCTTATTGAGAGGCTCTGGCGAATGAGGACAGGTGAACCTAGCAAAATACCAGGAAGACTCAACAAAGGTGTCAAAGGTATCGGTTTCTCTTCTGCCCCTTCCACCGCACTTTGGACAGGTGGTATCCACAAATTCCCTCAACTCTGGAAGTGGACTTCTTCCCCGCGGGTCAATCTGGGCATCTAAAGGTAGTCTTACCGGAAGGTTTTCTAATTTCTCTGGAACCACTCCACAGGTTTCACAATAGATCATGGGAATTGGACAGCCCCAGTAACGCTGTCTCGAAACTCCCCAGTCTCTCAGTCTGTAGGTAATTTTCTTTCTACCCAATCCTAAGGAAGAAAGCTTTTCCGTAACCCCTTTCTTTCCATCTTCGTTACTTAGGCCTGTGAATTCTCCGGAGTTTACCATCAAACCCGGACCTTCGTAGGCTGATTCCATTGTCTCTGGACTCAAAGGTTCCTCTTGAGGCTGAATAACTACCTTTATAGGAAGACCGTATTTTCTGGCAAATTCAAAGTCCCTCTGGTCATGGGCAGGCACACACATTATGGCACCGGTTCCGTATTCCATTAGCACAAAGTTTGCAGTGTAAAGAGGGATAGCCTCTTTGGTCAGGGGATGTATAGCGTGAGTGTCTAAAAAAAATCCCTCTTTCTCCGCAAGCCCCTCTTCGATGTTTTTTCTCTCTCTACGAACCTTCTCTCTGAAATCGAGGAGTCTATTCTCAAAGCCCTTCTGATGGGCAATCTCCACGGCCAAGGGATGTTCCGGAGAAAGAGCGAGATAGGTTACTCCAAAGAGGGTATCAGGTCTTGTGGTAAACACAGTAAGGGTTTTACCAAGGTCTGGTATGAAAAACTCTATTTCAGCTCCCTCACTTTTACCGATCCAATTTCTCTGCATGACAAGGACCTTCTCTGGCCAGAAACCAGCAAGTTTGTTTAAATCCTCGAGGAGTTCTTCTGCATATTGAGTTATCCGAAGAAACCATCCCTCCATCTCCTTGGTAGTAACCACTTCTCCGCAGCGCCAACATTTTCCCTCTTCCACCTGTTCATTTGCAAGAACTGTTTGACAGCTTTCACACCAATTCACCAGGGATTGCTTCTTATAGGCTAGACCCCTCTCATAGAGTTCTATGAAAAATCTCTGCTCAAACCTGTAATATTCGGGATCACAGGTGGCAAATTCTCTCTCCCAGTCATAACTAAAGCCAAGCTTTTTTAATTGAGCTTTCATGTGTTCAATGTTAGAGTGAGTCCATTTTGCTGGATGAACACCGTGTTTTAGAGCAGCATTCTCTGCAGGCAAACCAAAGGCATCCCAACCCATGGGATGAAGCACATTGTAGCCTTTCATTCTCTTAACCCTGGCAACGATATCCCCCAGGGTGTAGTTTCTCACGTGTCCCATATGAATTTTACCTGAGGGGTAGGGAAACATCTCAAGCACATAATATTTGGGTTTCGTGGGATCAGTGGATACTTTGAAAACACCTCTCTTTTCCCAAATACTTTGCCACTTTCTTTCTATAGAAGAAGGCTCATAGGTCCTCATAGTAAGTCTCTCCGAAAGAGTCTATCCCTCGTAAATATTCTTTACAATTTCCTCCGCAAATTGCGAGCACTTTACCTCCCTTGCTCCTTCTAACTGCCTTGCCAGATCATAGGTTACAATCTTACTCTGAATGGTCTTTGACAGGGCATCCCAAATAAGATCGGCACTCTCCGTCCAACCGATGTATTCCAACATCATCTTGGCAGAAAGAATCAAGGAGGAGGGATTAGCCTTATCAAGGCCAGCATACTTAGGGGCAGAACCATGAGTTGCCTCAAAAACTGCGTAACCATCGCCAATGTTTGCACCTGGAGCCATCCCCAATCCTCCAACCTGGGCCGCCAAGGCATCAGAAAGATAATCACCATTTAAATTAGGTGTGGCAAGAATGCTATATTCCTCAGGCCTAAGCAAGGCCCATTGAAACATGGCATCGGCAATACGATCTTTTATCACCACCACTCCCTCTGGCACCCCCTGGGGATATCTCTGAGGAATTTCCTCCTCTGCCACGGTTATCTCTGGAAACTCCTCTTCTGCAAGTTCATATCCCCAAGCCCGGAAAGCCCCCTCAGTAAACTTCATAATATTACCCTTATGCACCAAGGTTACACTGGGAAGTTTGTGAGCTATGGCATACTGGATGGCTTTCCTAACCAGTCTTTTTGTTCCATAGACAGAAATGGGTTTGATTCCAATTCCAGAGTCCTCTCTAATTGCCTTTCCGAAGTTCTCTCTAATGAATTCGATAAGAGCCTTTGCCTCTTTACTCCCAGCTTGATATTCAATTCCTGCGTAAACATCCTCCGTATTTTCTCTAAAGATGACCATGTTTACCTTGTGAGGTTCTCTCACAGGAGTTGGTGTCCCTGGTATCCAGCGCACCGGCCTAACACAGGCATAGAGATCAAGAACCTGTCTTAGAGTCACGTTTATGCTTCTAAAACCCCCACCAACTGGAGTTGTAAGCGGCCCCTTTATGGCTACCACACAGCTCCTAATTGCCTCTAAAGTTTCATCAGGCAGATAGTTGCCTACCTCGGCATAGGCCTTCTCTCCTGCTAAGACCTCTCTCCAAATGATTTTCCTCTTTCCCTCATAGGCCTTATCAACCGCTGCATCAACTACCTTAAGCATGGCCTTGGTTATGTCTGGCCCTATGCCATCACCCTCAATGTATGCAATTTCAGGATCATCTGGAACCTGAAGAGTAAAATCTTCTCTGAGTTCTATTTTAGCCATTGAATTCCTCCTCTATTATATTTCTGTTTTGGATTCTTCTCTGTAATTTTCTAATAGCCTCTCCATAGAGAACAATTCTTCCGATGGTTTCATTCTTTTCAATTTTCTCCCTTAATAAATTCAAAGTCAAAGGTTTACTCAACCAAAACTTAACCTCTCTATAATGCATGCTACTATCGTTTCTCATTTCAATCTCCCCATGTGTTATTCCCGCTACTCTAAACAAAACCTTCTGATCATCCATTTGCCCCTCTCTTTTGGCCTTAGATGTGGAAACTTCATAACTTTTACTAAGAACTTTGACAACATCCTTGTGCCAGAAAACATGGAAAAATCTATTATCTTTAATTGCCAAAAAATTTACCTCTCCACTATTAAAGATTGCTTTATCTAAAAAGGCTTCTAAAACATTTGGGTTTTTTAGTAAATTGGCGAGAGCCCGCATGTGAGCTTTCAACATCTCTCTGTAAATAGCTTTATTTCTAACATATTCCTCTCTTTCCTTAGGAAAAAACCCTAATGCATTCCAAAAAAATCTCGCTAATATCAAACATACCCTTGAAGACTGAATTTTCTACAAAGTGCTTTTCTCCATACAGAAAAATCTGCCACTTTTTCTCTCCACTCTTAACTGAATAACTAAAACCATCTTCATCGATAACATCTTTCTTTGCTCTTGGATCACTTTTGAACTCTTTAGCGATACCTAAGGCAATGGCAAACTCCCTTGCATCCTCATGCCCTCTTCTCTTCACTGCACTTGCCTTCTCCGATGTCATTGCTCTCTTTCGAGCAGACATGAGGTTATCCCTCTTGGGGATACTTAATTATCAGTAGTTCCCTTGATTTTTTAATATGTGTGTTATTTTTCTTGATTCTATTAGTTCCTATTCTAATCTCACCCTGACCCATAGTGTAATGAACGGGAAGTTCAACTATTTCGCAATCTTTATACCATTTCCTTATTGTAGGAGAGTCATTATAAGATAGAATAAATCCACCTTTGTGTTTCAAAAGGAGTTCTCTTAATACTTGGTGTTCAAAATTTTGATGATGAATAGGAAAGTTTCTCTGTGGATAAAGCCCTCGAAAAACTGAACTATCATCTCCAAGATAATAGGGAGGATCACAATAGAGAAAATCATATTCATACTTTGGAATAATCTCTTTGAAATCACCCCAGCAAACTTTTAAATTCTTGACTCTGAAACTTTTTACCCGCTGTAAAAGGTTATTATAAACTTTTTCATTGGCATAAACACTTGACATCCACTCTAAGAAACCAGGCCCATAGGAGAGATTGTGGTTGAAAAAGTAGTATGCTGCTAATTTGATAGAAGGCAAATTTATTTCTCTCTGCCAGTGTTTTTTTAATTCCTCCTTTATTTTATGGTAAGTTTCTCTATCTGGTTTTAACTTTTTCAACTCTAAATACAGCTCTTGTGGATAGTTAATTTGCACTTGCCAGTAATTTACCAAAACGTCAAAGATATCAAATCCAATTACCTCAATTCCTAACTCTTTAGCAATGGCAATTTCAATTGAGCCACCACCAAAAAAGGGAGATATAAGCCTTTTTAGATTTTTAGGCAATCTTTCAATAACGTATCCTACTGCCCAGCTTTTTCCACCTGCATAACGCAAAGGAGAACCAAGATATCGTTTATAACTATTAGACGTTCTTAGATTTTCTAAAAAAAGAGTGCGCCGGTCTAAAAAGTGTGTTAAACTCTCAAATAAGTTGATTGATATATGTATAGATGGGTTAGCGGATGCCATTATTACAACTCTATGTCTAAAATCTCATATCTTCTTTGCCCTGCAGGGGTTTGAACTTTCACCTCATCACCTATTTCTCTTCCAATTAAGGCTCTTGCTAGAGGTGAATTAACTGAAATGCTACCATCCCCTGGATCGGCCTCATAGGGACCAACGATTCTGTAAGTAACCACTTCCTCGGTTTCTAAATTCAGTAGCTTTACCTTAACTCCGAACTGTACTCGCTCCGGGGGTTCCTTTAGGGGAGGAATCACCTCTGCCTGGGCCAAAAGTCCGGATAGTTCTTGTATGCGTCCCTCTATATAGGCCTGTCTCTCCTTGGCTGACTCATACTCGGCATTCTCAGAGAGATCTCCATGGGCTCTTGCCTCTTCAATAGCCTTCACCACTTGACGTCTTTCAAACTTAATGAGATGCTCAAGTTCCTTTTTCAGCTGCTCTAACCCCTCTGGTGTAAATGGAATCTTGCTCACCCCTTAGTCACCTCCTGATTTTTTTCCAAAGTATAATTCACCTTAGACAAAGTGCAATTACAAAACAAGTCTATAAAATACCATAATCACCTTGCTCTTGCTAATACCAATAGGTATATCATTTAAGAATTTTGGAAAGGGATCACCTTTACAAAGTTTTTTAGCAAAGCGGAGGGGCACTCAAGGGGTAAAGCTTTTCCTTAGTGTTTAAAGGCCCTCTGACCTGTAAACATCATGGCCACAGGTGGATAGGCCTCGTTACAAGCCTGGATTACCTCCCAATCTCTCACCGAGCCTCCAGGCTGTAATATGGCACTTATGCCCTGCCTGATTGCCACGTCTGCTGCATCCCTAAAGGGTAAAAAGCCATCTGAAACCATCACAGCGTTAATTAAGCCACCCTTGGCTTTTTTGGTCTCTTCATCAATAGCCTCTTTTTCTTCCTTTGATCTCAAGCCTTTTTCTATTTCCAGTTCCAGTTCTTTGTAGGAGATACCAAACTTGCTATAGCAAAGCCAATCTCCATAGTTTCTGTAGGCTTTAAAAATAGCGATCTCAGTGCATCCTACGCGGTCTTGTTCTCCTGTTCCAATGGCAACTGTTCTTTCCTCCTTGACAAAAAGGACTGAATTGGAAGTTACCCCAAGCTCCACCGCCCAGCCAAAGAGCATGTCTCTTATCTCTCTCTCATCGGGCTTTCTAACACACCTGTACTCCACACCCTCCTTCACCGCCACCGCAGGTTTGAGATCCTCCTCCTTTCTAATCCTGTTCTTTTGAGATACCTGTAGGATTATGCCCCCGTCCATCAGGCTCTTGAACTCTATGATATATTGATTGGCATACTCTTCAAGCTTATCCATTCTTTTTATCCTAATGATTCGAAGGTCCTTTTTCTTCTTTAAGATCTCAATAGCTCCCTCTTCATAATCCGGTGCAGCAATTACTTCAAAGTAATGAGGGGCTATAGCTTCAGCACAGGCCTTGTCAACAGGTCTATTCAGGGCAATAGCACCACCAAAGGCTGCTACCCTGTCTGCGCTCCAAGCCCTAAGGAAAGCCTTCTCCAAGGTCTCTCCATAGGCTACTCCGCAGGGGTTGTTATGTTTCACTATCACACAGCAGGGTTTTTCGGTGAGATACTTAAGTATGTTTAGCGAGTTGTCCACATCGGTGAGATTGGTCTTGCTGGGATGCTTTCCAAACTGGATGAAGTCGCTTTCTCTGAGAGAGGATACAAGACCTTTCCCAGGCTGAATGAATTCAATTTCTCCCAAGAGGAGATTTCCGGCGACAAGTTCATAAAGTGCCGCCTCCTGATCAGGATTTTCGCCATATCTTAGCCCTCTTCTCTCTACAACACCTGGTTCCACCTCTAAATCCCAGGTTCGTTTTTTATATATTAGAGTTTGATCCCCAAAGGTTATCCTGAGTTCTGAGGGAAAATGATCGCTCACAATGGTTCTGTACATCTTCTTTAGATCTTCAGCCATGAGTCACCTCCAATGCTTTGTTTCACTAAGTATGTTTAGATTTTTGTGAATTGTCAAGGCTACTTTTTTAGGTTTTGGGCAAAGCGGAGGACCTCCTCAGCTATCCTCCAGGTAGCCCCAGGCCCACCAAGGTGCCGAGTGACTTCATTGAGATCAACCAATATCTTGTCTCTTGACCGGGCCATTCTCTCCAAAGCCAGGCTCAACTCCTGTGGTGTGCTTTTGTCTTGCAGAATTTCAGGATATATCTCCTTTCCGAGGATTAGGTTGGGTAAACTTATATACGGCACCTTTACGAGATGTCTCGCTAAAAAATAGAGCCATCGGGGAAGGGTGTAGGTCACCACCGCCGGAGTCCTCAAAAGTGCAGCCTCTAAGGTTATGGTCCCAGAAGCAAGAAGGGCAACATCAGAGTATTTCAGAACATCGTATTGATTGTTCTCTATGACAAATAGTATCTTGTTGGCCCTTTCCCAAAGAGCTGAATCCTTTAACCCTGGAGCTTTCACCATAATACCCTGAAAAGATGGATTTCTCCTCTTAAGATCTTCAAAGACCTTCAAAAAGAGAGGCAAATGACGCTCCACCTCCCCCTCTCTGCTTCCAGGGAAAAAACTCACCAAAGGCTTGTTTTGATCCAATCGGTATATTTCAAAAAACATCTCCCTTGAAAGATAGGGCTTGATTACATCAAGAAGGGGATGGCCATGATATTTCACATTAATACCATAGTCTTTGAAAAACTTTTCCTCAAAGGGCAGAATAACAAGAAGTAGGTCCACACATTTTTTTATGATGTTTATTCTGTTACGATGCCAGGCCCAAACTTGCGGCGCAACATAGTAGATAACAGGGTAATTTAGGGTTTTGGCAAGCTTAGCTATCTTTAGATTAAAACCAGGGAAGTCAATGAGCAAAACCAGATCGACCTTTCTTTTCCGAAGCAACTCCTCAATTTTGCGATAGATAAAATAGTACTTTCTTATATCCGATGGCTTGGGTATACCAATAAGAGAAAGGCTCTCAGCAGAGAAGAGGATCTCTGCCTCGGTTCCTCTGATCTTTGGTCCACCTATGCCAACAAAGTGAAAGCTGGGATTTATCTCTCTTATCCTCTTGACTAAAAGGGCACCATAAAGGTCTCCAGAGATTTCTCCAGTAATTATAAGAATTCTCATGGCGATCGTTATAGAAATCTCTGCAAGTTCTTGGATACCTCTTCCTTGATCTTCAGCGCTAATCCCAGAGACTCGAGGGCCTCTCTCCCAGAGACTCTCACTGATCTCCTTTCTTTCACAGCCCCTATAAAATCCCTAAGCTCCTCCTTTAAAGGATCATCCTGTGGAAAGTCCTTCTTGTGAACAGCAAAGTCTCTCTCATCAAACCTTGGTCTTATCTCAAGAAAGCTCTTCTCCACCGTATCTACACTATAATAGACTCCCTTTTCAAAAACTCTAAACTTTCTCTGCTTCGATAGAGAGATCCTACTTGCCGTAAGATTGCAGGTCGTCCCATCCTTAAAGACTAACCTGACATTAACAATATCTGGCTTGTCTGTGAAAAGGGGTGCACCAACGGCATGCAAAAACTCCAAGTCAAAACCTCCCTTAAGACAAAAAACAAGATCTAAATCGTGTATCATCAGGTCCAGCACCACATCTATGTCTAAATTTCTCTCAACGAAACCACTCAGCCTGTGAACCTCGATAAAAAGGGGTCTTTTTGCCCTGTTTAAGAGTAAGTTCACCGCACTTTGATATCGCTCCACATAGCCCACCTGAAAGGGGATACCCTTTTTTTCTGCAAGACTTACCAACTCCTCTGCCATGGAGAACTCATGGGCAATTGGCTTTTCCAAAAATAGGGGCTTGCCTGCAGATAAAATCTCTTTAGCTATTTCATAATGAGTATAAGTGGGCGTGGCCACCACAAAAAGATCTCCCTCTGAGATTGCCTTCCTGTAATCATCTCCGATCTTAAGAGACACTTTACTCTTGTTCTTCAACTCCTCTACCACAGCCTTTAACCTATCTTCCCTTAGGTCCACAAGATAAAGCTGATCAACCTCAGGGAGCTCCACCAATTTTTCTGCATGAAATTTACCTAAATGTCCCACTCCCACAAGAACCACCCTGCAACTCATTCTCTACTTAACCCCCACAATCGTTATCTGGTATTTATCAGCCAGCTCTATAGCCTGAGATCTTTGAAGAAAGAATGTCCTTTCGGCTTCCAATGCTAAGACCTTGGCTTTGGCCTTGATCATGATCTCTATGGTCTGAAGACCAACCACCGGTAGATCAAGCCTAATGTCTTGATTGGGCTTGGCAGTCTTTACCACCACAGCCTGCGACCTAAGTTTACCCCCTCTAAGAATGGTGGCATCAGTTCCCTCTAAGGCCTCCACTGCCACGGTCATCTTATCCTTTACCACCACGCACTGACCAATGTCAAGCTCGCCTATGGCTTTACCAATCCGCATGCCATACCTTATATCCTCCCACTCTGAAGGAGTGGGCTCTACCTTGGTATATACCATCTCTTCCACTAAGTATTTCTTTAGAAACTCCGCAGGGCCTCTTATTCTAAAGCCCTCTCCCTCAAGATCTGCAGCTAAGGCCTTAAGTAAGGTGTTATCCTCTCTGTTAGATAGCCTCTTCCAAAGATTAAGGGCTCTCTTGTCTGGAAAGTTAAACCTCAGAGCCAAACTCTTTTCTATTTTGCCTAAAAAGATAAGATTAACCACGCCTTCCTTTTTGAAAATCTCTATTAACTTTTCCAACTGTCCAATGTATATCTGATAGACTTTCTTGGCGTAAGACTCCAGATTTTTGGCCTGATTTCTGGAAAATGTGAGGGCTATAAGGCTAAAACCCTGGGTCTTCAGTTCCTCAGCAAGGATGAGGGGAAAAGCCCCTTCCCCTGCAACAAGGCCTATCTTCGAGCTTCCTTCATCCATAGGGACCTAAAAGGCCTCTTCCCCCTCATAGGGCTTTCTTCTCATTATACCCTGTTTAGAGGGATTTTCCAAAAATCTTATGAGTTCAAGAATCACGGGATCATCATCGAATATGTCCTTGAGCTCTTGAATAACCTCACGAATGGTGGCTGGTCCATCGGTAAATATACCTAAAGCCTGAGAGATCTTACGAATCTGTTCTTTGGAAAAGCCTGCCCTTCTAAGGCCGACCAAATTCAAACCCTGAATTTTGGCAGGAATCCCAAAGACCTTTACATAGGGAGGCACATCCTTATCAACGCCTGTCATCCCACTTACAAAGGCATAGCTTCCGATTCTACAAAACTGATGTACTGCTGAAAAGCCCCCCATTACCACTCTATCCCGCACTTCTACATGCCCTCCCAAGGTGGCATTATTGGACATAATCACATGATTACCCACTTGACAATCGTGGGCCACATGGACATAACTCATAAGGAGACAGTGGTCACCAATACGGGTGTAACCCCTGTCCTGGACAGTTCCCCTATGGATAGTAACAAATTCCCTTATGAGGTTGTGATTTCCAATTTCCACATAGGTTTCTTCCCCTTTGTAGGCAAGGTGTTGAGGTGGTGTGCCAATCACTGCAAAGGGCCCTATTTGATTATAAGCTCCGATCCTGGTATGACTCTCTATGTAGGAGTTGGCCTTTACAACAGTTCCCTTTCCTATGACTACCTTTGGTCCTATGAAAGCATTTGGGCCTATTACCACATCTTCTTCGATTTCTGCACTCCCATCCACATGGGCAGTAGGATGAATCTTAGCCATTTTTAACCTCAACCATAGCTGCAATTATTTCAGCCTGAGCAACCACCTTATCATCAACCTTGGCAACCACATTGGTTCTTATAATGTGTCCCTTCCTCTTAAAACCCTCAGCCTCTATTATCAAGGTATCTCCTGGAAAAACTGGATTTTTAAAACGCACATTTTCCATGCCTGCCAGCACAAAGAGTTTATCCGCGCACTCTGGAAAGACAACCTTCAGATAAATGGCACCTGTTTGGGCCATTGCCTCGAGTATCAAAACCCCTGGCATAATAGGATAATCGGGGAAATGACCCTGAAAGTAAGGCTCGTTAATACTCACATTTTTTAGGGCTTTGATATAAGCTCTTTCCCTATCAATTTCCAAGACCCTATCAACCATTAAGAAGGGATAACGATGGGGTATAGTCTGAAGGATCCCTCTAATACTAAGCTCCTTTTTTTCCTCCATAAATAGCCCCCTCTTTCTATTTCAGGAATTCATATTATCATAATTTAAAAATCTTTACAAGGTAAAGGAATTGAAAGAAGAAATCGATCCTAGATATCGGGCTCTTCTCAATCTCTTACAGGAAGGCTTTCCCTTGGATCCCAAACCCTTTGCAGTGCTTGCCAAAAGGGTTGGCCTTACAGAGGAGGAGGTTTTAGATTTTCTCAGGAGTTTAAAAGAGAAGGGTATTTTACGACATCTTGGAGCAAGCCCTGATTCGCATAAGCTTGGCCACTTTACCTGTCTCTGTGCCTGTTCTTTAAGTGAGGAAAAATTGCATTTAGCCCAGGAGATAGCAAACCTCCCAGAGGTAACCCATGCCTATCTCAGAGAACACTCCCTTAACTTCTGGTTTACCCTGGTTTTGCCCTCTAAAAGTGATTTAGAGCCTTATGTTGAAAGATTAGAAAAGTCTTACCAAATAAAGGTCCACGCCTTTCCTGCCACAAAAAAATTCAAAGTCAAAGCAGTGTTTGAGATTTAAAAAGTAGATGTCTACCCTATCGCTAACTCGTTGAAATTTTCTTAAAGATCGCCTCTTTTCCTCTTAGAGATATTCCTTAAAGACTTCCCATCTATTGAAGACGATCTCTCACAGTGAGACAGAGAGAAGATACAGTTTAATTCCCTGTCTTGTCATCTCCGAACATATCTTTATGCCCTTTATTTAAAAGTTAGTCAAAACCTTTGTGCCTAGACAAAGCTGGACAAAGAGATAAGCACAATGTGATCAATCTACACTGACCAGTCCAACCGGCAGGTTTCTCTTAGTATCTTTTAATTTTAGCGTTTTTTACCTTTGGTGATTTTTACCTTCAGAAATACATATAAAGCTATAATGAATAGAGATAAGAGAATGACACCCCAGGAACCTTTGGCAAGATACTCCTTTAGCAAAGCTTCATTCTTCCCAAAGTAATATCCACAGATCCCAAGCACAGTGCACCAGATGAAGGCTCCAACCGTGGTATAGAAGCAAAAAAGGCCTAAGGCCATTCTAGCAAAGCCTGCGGGAATAGAGATAACATGCCTTAGTCCTGGCAAAAGCCTTCCCACAAAGGTGCTGATGTGTCCATGGTTGTGCCAGAAGCCCTCCATCTTAAGAAAGCTTGCCTCGGTGAGAAGCACATACTGTCCGTATCTTTTGATAAATCTCAAGAAGGCAGGTCTTCCGAATTTCAGGGCAAGATAGTAATTTAAAAGGGCTCCTGCCAAGCTTCCGAAGGTCCCTGCTAAAATTACACCCCAAAGGGAAAGCTCCCCTTTTGAGGCAAGATAGGCAGCAGGTGGCACAACAATTTCACTGGGGATAGGCACAATAGTTGATTCCAAGGCCATAAGAAAAAACACACCAAGATACCCTGACTTCTGAAAAAAAAGCAGAAAATAATTCACAATCTCCCTGGCAAATTCCACAATCATGTCCCTAATTTTACCTGTAAAATCCACTTTAAACAACTATTTAAGTTTACTCATTTAATATTTTATAATTAATATTTATTTTTCGATTATGGGTAATAATTATTTACCACGACGATAAAACTAAATTTTAACCTCTCTCAAAGTTTTATCTCTACTAAAATTTTGCCCCTTAGCCCTTGTCTTAAGAGATTCTCTCAATAGCATATTTTTAGTGGCTTTATAATATTCACAAGCACTTGAATCTTTTACCAAATCAGGAATCCAAGACTTGGATTAATTTGGCTGAACATCTTCCCTAGCGTATAATGATGTTGTGGACTGAAATACAAAACCCACCAAAGTTTGCAAGCCGTGATATAATTTTAAAAACTTCAACTCAAACTGCTTTAACGAAAATATCTAATTTTATGAAACTGTAGCCAAACTTTGAGTGTTAGGGATAACCTATCTTATCGGGATTTCTCCCTCTATAGTGCCTCCCAATTGCTGCAACTAGGGCAAATCCAGGCAATAGCACTGGCACAGAGAAACTTTTTGGGGTTGGTCCTGAGACAGCTTTGACATAGAGTAAAGCCACATTTCCTACAAAAATAGCAGAGGGGCTGAACCTCCCCACAAAAATCGCAAACCCCTCTGCCTACCTTTCTTTTGATCTCCTCTCTAAGCCCCACACCCACAGCGCAATCTAGCGGGAACTTCAAACCTCACGGTCTTTCTCTCGGCAAACTCTACCTGTTTTCCAGGGTTCCAGTTGGCAACAGGCCTGAAATAACCTACAACCCTTGAATAGACCTCACAGGGCACAGCCTTGACTTTGACCTTCTCCTCCATCTCTCTCACCTCCCTTTTATTTATATTAACACACCATACAAGCTTTTTCAGACAATCTATTAAGAATACTCAAAGGAACTATCACTTCTGTTCCAAATCTCTGTAAATCATACTCACTATGTGGGAAGGGACAGATCTCATGTTTACCAGGGATATAGCCATGCACAGGACAGACAGAAAAGGTTGGCGTAATGGAAAAATAAGGAAGTCTGAAACGTGAAACTACGGCTCTAACTAACTCCCTCACCACAGTGCGGTCTGTTATCTCCTCTCCAACGAAGAGATGAACCACTGTTCCTCCGGTAAACATCACCTGCAGGTCATCCTGATGACTCAGAATTTCAAAGATATCATCGCTATAGTAAACAGGTAGATGGACAGAGTTGGTATAGTATGGGACATCTGGGGTGCCTTGAGAGATGATCCTTGGAAACTTCTTTTTATCAATCTTAGCCAATCTATAGCTTGTACCCTCGGCAGGGGTAGCCTCAAGATTATAAAGATTACCAGTGACCTCTTGATATTCGGAAATCTTTTCTCTCATGAAATGTAACACCTTTAAAGCAAATTCTTTCCCTGCCTCAGTGTAAATGGGTTCTTCTAAAAAATTCAAGCAGGCTTCATTCATGCCCACAATACCGATGGTGGAGAAATGATTTGCCCAATATTGACCTTTCGCTTCTTTTATACTCTGCAGATAGACCTTTGAATAGGGATATAGCCCCTTTTCAGTGAAGTCCTCAATCACCTTGCGTTTTATCTCTAAGGAAGTCTTTGAAATCTCCATCAGTCTCTCCAGACGTTCGAAGAAATCCTCCTCACAGGTGGATAGATAGGCAAGGCGAGGAAGATTTATGGTCACAACGCCAATAGATCCTGTTAAGGGATTAGCCCCAAAAAGCCCCCCTCCCCTCTTTCTAAGCTCCCTCTGATCTAAACGAAGCCTACAACACATACTTCTTGCATCATCTGGATCCATATCGGAATTCACAAAGTTGGCAAAATAGGGTATTCCATATTTCCTCGTCATCTCCCAAAGAGGTTCGTATTCAGGGTTTTCCCAGTCAAAGTCTTTGGTTATGTTGTAAGTGGGAATGGGGAAGGTAAAGATCCTTCCTTTGGCATCTCCTGCCATCATAAGCTCACAGAAAGCCCGGTTGATCATGGACATCTCCTGATGGAACTCTCCATATACCTCCTCTCTTGGTTTCCCTCCGATGATGACATTGCTCTGAGAGTAAAGCTTTGAAGGCTTGAGATCGAAGGTGAGATTGGTAAAGGGAGTCTGGAAACCAACCCTTGTAGGCACATTTAGATTGAAAAGAAACTCCTGCATACACTGCTTTACTTCCTGATAAGAGAGCTTGTCAAATCTAACGAAGGGAGCAAGGAGGGTATCAAAATTGGAGAAAGCCTGAGCTCCGGCACTCTCCCCCTGAAGGGTGTAAAAGAAGTTTACCACCTGTCCTAAGGCAGATCTAAAATGCTTAGGCGGAGCAGATTCCACTTTTCCTGCCACCCCTCCAAAGCCTCTTTGCAAAAGATCAAACAGATCCCAACCAACACAGTATGGCCCAAGGATACCAAGATCGTGGATATGGAGGTCCCCCTCTTTGTGTGACTTGGCCACCTCTTCAGGATATAACTTTTCAAGCCAATAACGTGCCACAATGGATGAGCTTACATGGAAATTAAGCCCCTGAAGACTATAGTTCATGTTGGAATTCTCGCGGACCCTCCAATCCTCCTGTCCCAAATACTCCTCAATGAGGGTGTTTCCGTCAACAAGGGCCTGAGTGATCTCCCTTGCCTCTCTCCTCTTTTCACGATAAAGAATATAAGCCTTGGCCACCTCAGGATATCCCCTCTCCATCAGGGTCTTTTCAATGATGTCCTGAATGGTCTCCACATGGGGGATATCTCCCTTCTTAAAATAGGTGCGATAAAGCTGGACAGAGACAGCATCGGCAATCTTTTCTGCATCCTCTTTGGCACCTATTCCCACAGCCTTCATGGCCTTGAAGACAGCATTCACAATCCGGGACCGAGTAAAGGGAACCAACTCTCCGCTTCTCTTCCTAACTAAAGGCTCCATGTGTTACCCTCCCTACAATATCTTGTAGTATTTAAAAAGAACTACCACTATATATAGATAGAGATCAAGAATTTGTCAAGAGCTTTTTTAAAAATTTTTTACTTGGAAGGAGCCCTCAAAATGAGAAGAGACCATTCCTTTAAAAATTGTCTTTTTACTCTCTTGAACCCCTGGTTGAGATAGTGTTCTTCAAGTTGAGGTAGATCTTCTCTCAGTATGCCAGAGAGGATGAGTATGGTCTCCTCGGGATAGGAGACTCTTTTGAGGGTGGGTAAGAGTGCCTGTAATTCCCGAAGGCCAATATTGGCAAGAATGAGATGGAATCTCAAACTCTCATCCAAGGTATCAGAGATTTTTATTTGAGATAAGACTTGATTCAGATCTGCGTTTTTTCTGGTGGCCTCAAGGGCTAGCTCATCAATGTCTACAGCCAAGATCTTTGCCTTGTGATAGAGCTTTGCCACAGCAATAGCAAGTATTCCTGTGCCACAGCCAAGATCTAAAACCTTAGGCTCTTCTATTTTTTCGGAAAGCTCCTCTAAGTAGATTTCTGTATTTTCAAGCATCAGCTGAGTTGTGGCGTGATGTCCTGTTCCAAAGGCCTGTCCTGGATCGATGTAAATAGTGATGAGGCCATCCTCAAGGGACGGACTTTCCCAGGGGGGGAGAATAAGAAGTTTCCTGCCAATTCTCAAGGGTTTAAAGTGGTGTTTCCAAATGATTTCCCAGTTTTCTCTCTCCAAGAGTTGATATTCTGTTTTAACCTCCGCGAATTTTGCTGTAATCTTCTCCAAAATTGCCAATTTTTCTTCATCCTCAGCTTTAAGACTGAAAGGAAAATAGAATTTGAAGAGGATTTCCTCTGGCTTCTCCTCTGTTTCCCAGCTTAGATTGGGAATTTCATAGAACTCCTCCTCTAAGAAGTTAGCCAAGTTTGACGGAGCTTTGATAGTTAGAACTAGATACATCAACCTTAAGATAATTCAGATCTTTAAAAAAGGAAGTTCTTGACAGCATTGGGATTAGCCTTTATCATTCTTGATAGAGTTTCCTCAAAGGAGGAGTGCCCGAGTGGTCGAAGGGGGCCGACTCGAAATCGGCTGAAGGGGTGTTTAGCCCCTTCCGGGGGTTCAAATCCCTCCTCCTCCGCTCTCTTTGCATTATGAATCTGGAAGAGAACATTCTGAGACGATTAATAGAGTCACCAGAGAGACTTTCAGGGGAACTCCTTGCTAAAGAGTTAAAAGTCAGTAGGGTTGCCATTTGGAAATCTATAAAAAAATTAAAAGAAAAGGGTTATCCTATTGACACAGCTAAAAGAGGCTACTTCCTTGAAAATAAGGACATTCTACTAAAGGAAGACCTAAGGTCCCTAATAAGTAAAAGTAAACTCTTCACAGAGGTGGTTCACCTTTGGGAAACTCCCTCTACCATGGAGGTTGCAAAAGCATTAGCTGAGGCTGGACAAAGGGCCATCGTAATTGCCGAGAGGCAAACTAAAGGAAGGGGACGAATGAATAGAGACTGGGATTCACCCCAAGGTGGAATTTGGTTAACCTTTGTCCTACTTGAACCCTTTCCGTTGAAGAGATCCTTTTTACTTACCTATCTTGCCTCTGTGGCTACAGCTAAGGCTATAATTGATGTAACCAAACTGGCAGCTAAGGTAAAGTGGCCAAACGATGTCTTGGTTGCAGGAAAAAAGGTAGCAGGTATTCTTCTTGAGATCAAGGCTGAAGTTGATGCACTTGTGTATGCCCTCGTGGGAATCGGTATCAACGTCAACAACCCAGTAGAGGGAAAGCCCTATCTTTTGCCTGCAAGTTCACTGAGGGAGTTGACTGGCGAGTTAATCACGAGAAAAAACTTACTCGAGAGGCTGATCTCCTGTTTTGAAGACTCCTTCTTTAACCTTGAGAGGCTCTTAGAAGAGTGGAGAGATCTTAGCGAAACCCTTGGAAAAGAAGTCAAAATCAAGACCTTTCAAGAAGAGATCGTAGGGTATGCCCTAGATCTTAGTCCCGATGGTGCTCTCCTTGTTAAAACTAAAGAGGGACACATAAAAAACGTCTTTTCAGGGGATTGTATCCATCTCAGATGACAGAGGCTCTTGGATTTATCATCCTCTCCATAGTTCTAATTTTTGGCCTTTTACTGCTCTATTTTCAACTGAGGAGTTATCTGGAAAAGAGGCTGACTGAGAATCTCTTCAGTATTAAGGAGCGCCTACAGGATCTTAGTGAGATAAGAAGGGACTTGCAGAAACTTTACTTTACCGAAGAAATCCTTAAAACCCTGAGGGAGGAACTTTCAAAGTTGAGTCAAATATTTATCAGCAGAAGATCAGGCAAGGCAGGAGAAAGGGTTTTGGAAGAGGTCCTGTCTCAATTACCTACCCACCTACTGAAAAGGGATCTAAAACTATCCACCGGAGAGGTAGAATTTGCTCTTGCCCTTGACGAAGGCCGATATCTTCCCATTGACTCAAAGTTCGTTGCCCCAGAAATTCTCGCCAAAGATGAATTAACCCCTGAAGAGGAAAAGGACCTCCTTAGAAGAGTCAAAAATAGGGCAAGAGAGATCCTACCATATTTAAGGGACGAACGAACTGTGGGTATGGCAATAATGACCTGCCCAGATGGCCTTTTTCCCTATCTTCAACGAAGGATCTTCGAAGAACTTGAAAGAGACCGTATTCTTCTTGTGCCATATTCTTTTCTCTTACCGGTAACTCTCTTCATCCACTACTTTTGGGAGAGATTTGGTAAGCCCCTGGATAGAGACAACATCATTCAGGGGGTTTCTAACATTGAACGTTTCGCCTTTGAGATAGAGAGAGACATCGAAAAGACTCTCAAAGAGTTGAAAAGTGCAGAAAATCTACTCTTAAAGCTTAGGGAGAGCTACAGGGCACTGCAAAGAGAGTTAAATTCTCTAAAGGAGAGCTCTTACAAAGAGAGTAACTCCATGGGCACCTTGGAGTAAGTCCTTCCCTCTCCTCCTTCCACAAAAACGATATTTTCAAGCCTTATGCCAAATCTTCCTTCGAAGTATAGACCCGGTTCAATGGTAAAGACCATACCCTCTTCAATTAAAGGCTGTTTCTTTAGAAAAGAGGCCCGCCTCTTGAAATAAATCCTTGGGAACTCGTGAACCTCGATTCCAATGCCATGGCCTGTGGAATGGGTAAAACGGGAAAGAACCCCCTTTTCATGAAAATACTCCCTTATGGTTTTATCGATCTCCCATACAGGTGTTCCTACCTTGACCTTTTCAAAGCCTTTGAACCAGGCACTTTTAACATACTCGTAGTATTTCTTGAAATCCGATGGAGGTTTTCCAAGATACAGTGTTCTGGTAAAATCACTACAGTATCCCCCATAGATCACACCAAAGTCAAGAAGCAGAGGTTTTCCCTTTTCTATAACCACTTTGGAGCTTTCCCAATGAGGAATAGCTGAGTTCTCCCCAAGAGCTACAATAGAAGAAAAAGCCTCCCCTTGTGCTGAAAATTTAAAAGCTAAATCTATGATCTTACCTCTCAAGGTAAGCTCGCTTTGATTATCTAAGTTATTTAAGAGTTCATAATAGATTTTATCGGTAATCTCAATAGCTTTTTTCATAGTGGCCCTTTCTTCATTGTCCTTTATCATCCTTAGTTTTTGTAAGGGATGACTTATTCCAAGAAGGCTGTATTTACTACTCTTCAATGACCTATAAGTATCGCAGGAAACCTTGTCGGATTCAAAACCAACCCTTTTAATCTTTAAGGAGGCTATTGTTCTCTTCAAAAAACTGTTGGAATCATCTGTAATCAACTCTAATTTCATTTCAGGGGGAGCGACTTTTCTTGCCTTTTCAAAGTAACGGGCATCAGTAAGCAGAAATTCACCTTCCTCTAAGATGAGCACAAAGGCCAAGGAGGCCTTAAGCCCAGTGAGATAAAAGACATTTGGAGGTGAGCTTATGAGAAGGGCTTCTACCCCCCAGGTAGAAAGAGATCTCTTTAGTGCACCAATCCTCTTTTTAAATTGCTCGCCCTTCAATGTTTAAGCCTTTGTCTGTAGATTTCTACAATTTTAAGACCTCTAGATTTTTAATCTCTTTAAAGGTCCTTTGCTCCTTTATAACTCTGATTTCTTTCTTCATAGGTTCATAACTATGGTTTCTTATCTTAACAAGTAGCCATTAAAATTCAACCTTTAAGATGACTCAGAATAAAAGTGTTTACATCAATGATTACTGGTCTAAAATAGAGAATATAGGGATTTTAACTTGAGTTGAAGCGATTATAAAGAAGGAGATCTAATCTATGCAAAAGGTGTTAATTCTTACCACCTCTTTTGGTGGCGGTCATAAGAGCGTTGCTGCTGCCCTTAAAAGAGACTTGGAGGAGAATCATAACTTAGAGGTAAAGATAATCGATTTATATGAAGTTTCGATCCCAAGGTTAAATCTCATCACTGCTAAGGGCTATGTTTACATGATGAAATACACTCCTAAGGTTTACGGCCTTTTCTATAACCAGACCAAGGACTTAGAAAAGTCCAATCCCTTCAACATGCTCTTTACAAGGCCGAGTCTAGGGGCGCTTAGAGATCTAATTGAACGAGAAAAGCCGGATGGCTTAGTTGCTGTCTACCCCACATATGCCGGCATGTTTTACCATCTGAAAAAAGCGGGGTTCTCTTTGCCAAAGAGCTTTGTGGTCATCACAGATTTTGTTGCTCACATACAGTGGCTTTATGATGACATTGACGTATACTTTGTTCCCTCCTTTGAGGTCAAGTTATTTCTTCTAAAAAAAGGGATAAAGGGTGGCAGAATAGAGGTCTCAGGCATCCCTATTCAACGAGAATTTGACCTGAAGAAGAGCTCAAAGAGAGATCTTATCTTGATCAGTGCTGGTCTTTTTGGAATGACACCCTCTATATCAGAAATATGTAAGGCCGTGGAAGAGGTTGTGCCAAATGGCTTTGAAATCTTACTACTCTGTGGATTGGATGAGAGCCTATCCAAAAAGGCTCAGAGCATTTTCAGAAGAGTAAAAACTATAGAGGGGTTTCTCTCATATGATCAAATAGCAGGGCTTATGGGACAAAGTTATGTTCTTATTTCCAAAGCAGGAGGGCTTACCACCTCAGAAGCCCTAGCCTCCGAGACGCCTATGATTATTTATAAACCACTGCCTGGTCAAGAGTATTACAACGCCCTGTATCTTGAAAAAAATGAGGCTGGGCTTGTGGCTAATAGTAAAGAAGAGTTAAAGAGACTTTTGACTGCCCTTTTTAAGGAAAGAGATCTCTATGAAAAACTACTAGAAAACATAAGGAGAATCAAAAAACCTAACTCTGCTTCTCACGTAGCCAAAGTAATACATGATGAACTGCAGAGGAGAAATTAAGGACCACAAGTAAAAGCTCCAAAGGTAGCAGATCAATTTCAATTCTCCAGAGATTTAGTGCTAACACCAATATCAAAAAAGAGTATTGATAGAAGGTAACAGGCTTTCCAAGTGGTGAACCAAGAGGTTTTCTCTTTTTAAAGAAAATATAAGCCCCGAGTGGGGCAAGAAGGATGTCCTGAACCACAGTGAGAAAAACTACCCAGGAACTGACATTGATCTCAAGGTTTACAAAATAAAAAGACCCAAAGGCAAAAACCATAAAAATCCTATCTGCCAGAGGATCAAGAATTCTTCCCCACAGACTGTCACCCAAACCAAGTTTTCTCGCTATGGTTCCATCAAGTTTATCACTTAAACCTGCTATAAGGACCATCACAAATGCCTTTTCTAGATCTTGCTTGATTAGCAAATAAGAAAAAGCAAAGGCTAAAGGCAATCTGACCAGACTTAGAAGGCTGATTATAATAAGTTTAGTCTGATTGATTGTGATTACCTCAGTCTCCTGTCCTGATTGAAGATTTTAAAGGAAATACCCAAAATCACAAGAAGAAAAAAACTTTCTCGAATAGACAATCCTACAAGAGACAAATGTCTTTTTCTGTGTTATATTTAAAGTTGTGACTTAACATAAGGAGGAAAGAGAACATGGAAACCCTAGACGATCTCTTTGTGGAAGGGGCCATGAAACTTGCAAAGAAGGAATATGACTCAGCTTTGGAGATCTTTAATCAAATTCTTGAGTCTAATCCTAATCACCTAAAAGCCCTGGCAGCCAGAGCTACTATATACCTAAAGAGAGAGGACCTTGTTTCTGCCGAACAGGACTTAAACAAAGTGATTGCACTTGAACCGAATAACGCCAGAAATTACTTCAGGTTGGGGCAGGTTTATTACAAAAAAAAGGATCTGGATAGGGCATTAGAACTCTTTTCCCAAGCTATTGATCTTGACCCTATGTATCCTGCTGCCTATATGGCCAGAAGTCAGATTTTAAGAGAGAAGGGATTAGAAGAGGCTGCTGATTTAGAGCTAAACAAGGCTGTTGCTGCCTATAGAGAAACTGCCAAGGCTAATAAGATCATTGACTTTGCCTAAAGGGATCCTCCAAGACCACAGTCCACTGGAACTCATCATCAATTTCGCCATATTGCAGACCTGTGAGATAATCGAAAAACCTTTTTGCTAAAGGGCCTGTCTCTCCATTGTTAATGAGGACTTCCTCTCCTTTGTAGTAAATTTTACCAACAGGTGATATAACAGCAGCGGTTCCTGTGCCAAAACACTCACTTAGGGCCCCTGATTTTGCTCCCTCTATGACCTCATCGATGGAGATTCTCCTTTCCATCGCCTTTAACCCTAAATGAGTAGCAAGTTTTAGAAGGCTATCTCTGGTTATTCCGGGGAGGATAGAACCGGTTAACTCTGGAGTTACAAGTTTATCTTCGATATAGAAGAAGATGTTCATAGTGCCAACTTCCTCTACATATTTTCTTTCAACGGCATCAAGCCATAGGATTTGAGTGTAGCCTAAGGTTTTGGCCTCTTCTTGGGCCTTGAGACTTGCGGCATAATTACCTCCAGCCTTGACATCGCCTGTTCCCCCGGGAAAGGCTCTTACATATCTATCAGTGACATAAATGCTTATGGGATTAAAACCCTCTTCATAGTAAGCTGAAACTGGACAAAGGATGATTACAAATAGATATTCTGAGCTGGGTTTAACACCAAGGGCACCTTCGGAGCCAAAAATAAAAGGCCTTATGTAAAGAGCTGACCCTTTTTCTTTGGGGATCCAATCCCTGTCAATCCAAATAAGGGTTTTTAGAGCCTTTAAAGCAAGGTCAGGGTCTACCTTGGGTATGCAGAGCCTTTCGGCTGATCTGTTTAACCTGGCTATGTTATCCCAAGGCCTAAAGAGACGAATTTTGCCATCAACACCATGATAGGCCTTCAGCCCCTCAAAAATGGTCTGCGAGTAGTGGAGCACTATGGCTGCTGGATGCAATTCAATTTTTCTGAAAGGGATAACTCTTGGGGAATGCCACCCTCGATTAGCTTCATAGTCCATTATGAACATATGGGGTGTGAAAACCTTGCCGAAGGCCAATTTATCCAAAGCCGGAGGTTTAACTTTATCTGCACATAGGTGAACTTCTATTTCCATCGGTCATCCCCTATGCCTTTCCTATCTAAAATCAGTTATCTTAAAACAACTATGTATTTTTGCAAATCTTTCAAAACGTGTTATTTTATCACTATGCCTTTGAATGTAATGATCAATTCTAGGCCTCTCAGAGTTTTACACCAAAGGACCTTTTCTCAAAGACTTGGTGAAATTTTACACTTTTGTTTGGGTTCCATACTTTCCCTAAGGGCCTTTGATCCCTCAGAAAAGGAGATTCAATCTCTAATTAACAAAGCTTTGGCCTACCACCATGAACCTTTAGAAGATAGAGTCCATCTCAGAGATGAAGCATCAAAGATACTCCAAAATATACAAAAGGCAAATCTCTGGAAAGATCTGCAAAACCTCCTTGAAAACAAATTCCCTATTTACAGAGAGTTAGAGGGCTATTTTGGTTTAGAGGAGAAACTTCTCCGTCCAGATCTTCTTGCCAAGGGGGATAGAGAATGGCTACTCTTGGAATTCAAATTAAAGGAGGAGCAACTAAATGAGGAACAGCTGACCCTTTATTGCTCTTTTCTCAAAACCATATTCCCAGACCACACCATAAAGGTTTATGCAGTCATTTTCCAACCACCTAAATTGAAATTCATAAAAGCTTTATCTCCTACTAGAGATTACCATGAAAGCCCAAGCCTACCTCGTACCACCCAGCTCTCACTTTTTAAATAGCCTGGTTAACTTTCTCCTCTCTCATATCAACTTTGAGGATCCAGAGACCTCTGGGATCTATATTATCCTACCAACCAAAAGGGCAACCCTCTTTTTGAGACACTATCTTATCCAAAAGATCAATAGAAAAGCCTTCTTTTTACCTAAAATACAACCCTGGGAAGACTTCCTTTTAGAGACATACATTTACCTTGCAGATAATCCCAAAACCCTTCTTCCCGAGCCTGCCAAAACACTGATCTTCCTCAGATCAGTACCTCAGAGAAACAAACTCTGGGAAGAACCAGAAAAGCTACTTTACTGGAGTTCTCTCTTTTTAGAAGTCTTTGAAGAATTCGAAAAAGAGGGTAGGATTCCGACTAACCTTCTTTATCCGCCAGAGGATCTCCCTCTCCAGGCAAGGGAACTCTTTGAAGACCTGAGGAGTACCTATGAAGCCTATAAAAAATTCCAGGAAAAAAATGGATTTTTATTCCTATCTGAGGTTCTTGGAGAACTTAAGGCCTGTCTTAGTGAAAAGACAGATAATTTTTCCTTCATTAAGGGCCTGGTTATGGCTGGTTTTGTGGCCTTCAGAGAGGCAGAAAAGCAATTTCTTGCTCAACTGATGGAAAACTTGGATAGGCTTTCAACAACTGTTAATTTTTTCTTTGAAAGCCAGAACCCACCCCCCAAACTACTTCAAGAGACATTAAAAGGGCTCGGCCTTCCCTACGAAGTTCTGCCACAAAAATTTCATGAAAGAGTAAGCAGAAAAACCAGGCTACACCTGATCTCCTTTTCCGATGGAGAGAGTGAAGCCTACAAAGTCGAGGAAATACTTAAAGAGGCTCAAATCTCAAAGCCAGATGAGATAGCAATTGTCCTTCCAAAATCATCTACTCTCATGCCCCTATTACCTCGACTTAAAGACCTCTCCTTCCACATAAACATCACCCTGCCCTTTCCAGCAAGAGTTCTACCTCTTAACAGATGGCTTATCCTCATACTTAAAGCCCAAAAAGAAAGGAAAATGAAAGCCTATCCTACCTCGCTTTTTCTGCAAATTTTCTCTTTTCCCCTCTTGAGATTATTTCAAAGGGATTACCCCCTCCTTGAGGGCCTTATAAAAAATATTAGAGATCTATCTCAAAAGAGAAGAAATCGATTTATCACTAAAGAGGAGATAGAAGAAAATTTAGAGGCATTGTATCAGGACTCTTTCTGCCTTGTTTACAGGATTCTCTTTGAAAATTGGGAAAACTTAGATTCTCCTAACAGGACTTTCACTGCACTCTCAAGTCTTCTTGATTTCCTATGGCCCTTTTTTGAGAGAGAAAGTGAGACAGAGGAGATTAATTTCCTTCTCACGAGACAATTCCTTGCAGAGATTGAACGAAAGGTCCTCCCTCTTTTCAAAATTACCTCCCTATGGGAAGAGCTACCTCCTCTTGAGGAGAGATTCTTTTATCATCTTTTGGAGTCTTTGCTACTTTCCCTTGAACTACCCCTCTATGGAGACCCCTTAAAAGGTTTACAAATCCTTGGTTTTCTTGAGAGTAGACTTCTCTCTTTTAAAAAGATTCTACTCCTTGATGTAAATGAGGGTGCGCTTCCTCCAAGCACGAACTTAAATCCCCTTCTAACAGATGAAATGAAAACCTATCTCAAACTACCAATCTTCAAAAACGAGCTATGGGATTATTACTTTGAGAGACTTTTAGACTCAACGGATGAAGCATACCTCTTTTATCTTGAGACTAAAAAGGGAAGGGGAGAGCTCTTAGGAGAGCCTTCCAGATATGTGTTAAAGCTCCAATGGCTTGCCGAATCGGCAAAGAAAAACATCACCAAAGAGTCAATCAAGCTAAATGCCTATGTGCCCAAGGAAGTGGAATCTATAAAAAAAGAAGATAAAGACGTAGAAGCCCTTATCAAGATCCTTCAGGAAAATGGCCTCAGCAGAAATGCCCTTGAGACCTATTTAACCTGTCCTGCTAAATTCTATTTTAGCTACCTCCTTGATATCAGTCCCAGGGATGAGATAAGTTATGAAGAAAAGGAGATGGGAAGATTTATTCATAAGTTTTTTGAAAGTTTTTTTGGTAAATACCTCCATCAGCCTATTCGTTTCACTGATATCCTCAGAGAAGCTCCTTGGAAAGAAATCTTTAAAAAACTCTGGCTTAGTTATCATTTTGAAGAAAAAATGGATCCCCTAAGTGTCTATCTAACCCGTAAAATTGCCCTGGCAAGTATTGAAAAGTACTTTCTTTATCTTAGTAGTCTTGAATCTCCTCAGAGTGACACCAACCGTTATCTTGAAAGCACCATTACCACTGGTCTCGAAAAACGATTAGAATTCATGGCAAATCCAAGCCTTCCAATCAAACCCTCTATAAATAGTGTAAAATTCTATGGCATTATTGATTGGGTTGGGCTCAGGGTCTTTAGCGATGATCAAGCATTCTGTCTTATTTTAGATTTCAAAACAGGGCTCAATACTAAAACTGGGCCAAAAACCCTTTCAAAATTAATCAAGTCAACCCCACCTGAAACCCTGGGATTAGACTCTCTTCAACTGGTTGGAAACCTCTTTGGTGATAACCTTTGTAACTTTCAACTCCTCTTTTACCTCTATCTCCTTAATAAAAATCAAAACATGATTTTACCCGGACAATGGAATGGATGCTTTGGCATAAATGCTGCCTATGTGACAATCACAGACTTTGAAAAACCAGAGAAACTGATCTGTGAGTTTGACGTAAAAAAGAGTGACTCCTTGAGGCATTTCTTAGAAAATACCTTTCAGGACTATCTCTTCTGGATTGTCAAACACCTTCTTGAAGAACCAGAATTTCACATGATTATTGAAGAGCCCAAGTGTTCCTACTGTGATTATAAAATCCTTTGCAAAACCTACAGAAAAAAGGGGGAAGTAGATGTCACATGAATTAAGGCTAACGCTAGCTCAAATTGAGATTCAACCCGATATCAATCAAAATCTCAGAAAAATCATCTCCGTAGTAAGAGAGAGTAAGGATGAGGTAATCTTATTTCCGGAACTCTCTCTCACTGGTTATCAGGACTTAAGAAGAATCCCTCATCAAAGCATCCAAGATGCCCTAAGTGAGATCCAAAGATACGCAGGTCCAAAACATGTCTTTCTTGGAGCCCCCTATGTTGGAGAGGATATAACTAACGCCTACTTTTGCATATCGGAAAGAGAGAAACTGATAGTGGCAGAAAAGGACCTCCTTTTCCCTGGATTAGATGATATTGCTGGACTAAGTAGAGGTATTCGAAGAGAAACAATTGAAATAAAGGGAGTAAAAGTTGGAACTCTTATCTGCTTTGAGCTGAGAAGTCCAGAGTTAGCTAGAGCCATGATCAACGAAGCCATATCTTTACTCCTTGTTCCTGCACAGTGGCCAAAGGCCCGAATAGACCACTTTCAAACTCTTCTAAAGGCAAGAGCTATAGAGAATCAGATCTATGTAATAGGAATAAACGGAGTAGGAGCTATTGGAGAGACTATTCTAGGTGGTGGATCATGCCTCTTCAATCCCAGGGGAGAACCCATTTTCTCTTTAGGCGAGGATGAGGAGGTGCTTTCCATTAAACTTAATATTGAAGAACCTTCTCTTCCTTATCCCTTAAAAACACCTCTTCCCAGCTATCAAAAAGTCAAAAGCTTAGATGAGCTTATGGAGATTTCCCAGCATAGGAGAAAAAGGGGACAGATCATGGTCTTTACCAATGGGTGTTTCGACATTTTGCATGCAGGGCACATTGATTATCTCAAGAGGGCACGCAGTCTCGGAGATTTCTTAGTAGTAGGGTTAAATAGTGATGCCTCTATTAGAAAAATAAAGGGGAGAGAAAGACCAATCAATTCCCAGGAAATGAGAATAGAGGTCTTAGCAGGGCTTGCCACCGTAGATTATGTGGTAGTATTTGAGGATGAAACGCCAGAGAGGCTGATAAGAGCCTTAAAACCCGATGTCCTGGTCAAAGGAGAAGATTGGGAAGAGGATAAGATAATTGGTGCCGACTTTGTTAGAAGCCACGGAGGAAGAGTGGAGAGAATTAAATTCACTTATTCTACCTCTACATCGAATATAATACAGAAAATCAAAGCTCTTTCTTAGTAAGACTTTAGGCTATCTCAGAGATTAATGAGGAAATCATCGCCCGCGCAAGATCTCTATCAGAAACTTGATATTGACCGCTTTGAATCCTCTCCTTCAGCTGGGCAACCTTGTCCTCACGCACCTCAGGTAGATGAGAGGACTCTCTTTGTGCCCTTTCAATGGTAGATTTAAGAGATAGCTGAACTTTATCTTGGATTTTAGAGGATTGATCTTCCTTTGGAGTTTGAATATCAGCAGGTTTTTCCTTATTGATTTCTTTATCCTTAGAGAAAGTTGCTTTAGATGCTGTTATATCTGTTATCTTCATTTTAATTCCCTCACATTTTTTTTATTATTATCGGCATTTGTATAAAAAAATTTAATTCTTCTCTGAGGTTAACATATAATATCAAGGTGTCAACCTTTTTTATAAGTGCCATAAGATTTTAGACTGAGGGGAGTTCTCGTTAAATTTGTAACAAATCCACTCCAAAGGCGATACATTCCCAAACCCAAACTTACTCCAAAAGGCCCCTCCACTCCTACTTTAAATAAATAACTATTTCCCAATGTGACTTCTTTTCTTTGAAATACACCTTTAATGGCTTTAAGTCTTTATAGCATTTTTAAGTCTTTGATGGGAGAAGGTGTTAGTGAGAAGCTAAACATTGGAACACCGAACTTACTTTTTATTTTCTTTGACCTTTCTCCCTCCTTTCTTTAATATTAATTTTGAATTTTAACACCTTTTTACCTACAACACAAAGGATCTACCCAAATCTTGCTACTAGATTAGCTTAACCTTCACAATTATTAGGTGTAAAAATTAATTGTATCCAAAAAAGAGTAACAATCCAGACGGACAAAGTTGAAAGAATTAGTTTGATATTACGGAGAGGGGGGTTATGAAATAGTTAGGATCATAAAGTACTTTGGCCTCACATTTTATGAAACTTTCAAATGAGTTAGCCAAGGCAAGAAAAAAGGCATTTTCAGTATTGGTTTTTATGCTCTGAATAAATCGTAAACAAAAATTATACAAATACCTATTGAAAAAGAATTTTTGTTTTGTAAAAAATTGATTGATTATATCTTCATTACCTGCAAATTGATCCTCCCCTTCTCTTAAGGTTAAGTATCCCATGAATTCAAGTTCGGAGACTATGTGATCGGGAGGATGGGGCCAATTATCGTCAACTTGTAAGCCCTCTCTTTGAAAAAATTTTTTTACTTCTAAAGTAGTTTTTCCCATGATTTGACGATCTTCTAAATAGACAGATCCATAAGGAGGAGCGGGGACCTCTAAGCTGGCCCCCAAAAATAAACGAGTATATTCAATTTGAAGCTCCGCCTCATCAAACTCTTCAAAAGCAGACTTTAATGTTTTAACTTGTTCGTAAAGAGTATAATCATACTCCATAGCGCATTCCAGGAAATCCTGCCATACTACAGGGTCACCGTGCACCTCCTTTTCAGGTAAACAAAAAAAGGCTGAAAAATATCTATAAAGTTTACTTCTCAACAGTCCCTTTGACCTCTCCTCCATTTTTAAGAGGCCTTTATCCCTTTACACTATAACTTCTAATATAATACACATTTGGTTTTGTGCTTTTTTCAATTTCCGCCTCTTTCAGCCATTCTCCTTTGTTGTTTTTCAATCTCATAGGCTTATACTTTGCAAGTAGTTTAGCGACTTCACTGTTGGGATCATTTTTATCACCAAAAACTCTGGCTCCAGCGGGACAAGATACTACACAGTATGGCAATTCACCCCTCCTTACCCTGTGAATACAAAAATGACACTTTTCAATCCATTCAGGCTCTCTAATGATACTGGTTTCTCCTCTTCCCATAGTACGCATTCCAGGCTGTTTATGATAATCTCCTACAGGGCGATCGTCCCTAAAGGTATACTCATGTCTATGGGGTGGAAAAACCCCCACTCTTTTCGATAACTCTTCAGGAGAAGCTGTAGCTCCTGGATAATACTCACTCTTTTCTCCCCACTCAGGATGAGCCCGAGCTCCCACTCGGTTAAAACTTATTACTGAATAGGCAGTTCCCGCTTTGGCCGGATTTTCTGAGGAGTAAGGACACTTATTCTTTTCGTCAATTAAACATTTTCTACACTTTTCTCCTAAACAATATCTTCTATTATACATAACAATACCTTCTTCCGTCTTATATAATGCCTTCGGTTCTGGACAGGCCTTAATGCAGTTTGGATCCTCACAGTGATTGCATAGAACTGGCACCACTGTGTACTTTACATTGGGAAACTTCCCCTCCATAGTTATTACATAGTCCGCCCAGTTAAAGGGACTTCCATCTCTTGTAGGAGATTGAGTATTGTTCATAGTTTTACAGGCAATAGCACAGGCTCCACACCCAGT
>JANXDB010000001.1 GCA_025060015.1 Caldimicrobium sp.
CAAACTAAATGATTGGGATACCTTGGAAAATTACTTTCCATTAATTTTTAGGCATTCGAAACACTATCGTCAGTTCAAAGCTTTCAAAATCAATTCCTTGGAGATCTATGTCAAAAAGTATCTAAAAAACATAGAGGAAGCAAAACACGAGTGGAACAATATTCAACTGCTTTGGAGTAACGGTTTTCCTACTTCCATTCCCGTATTTTTTTATACTAATGGAACTTTTGCTTTTCTTGGAACAGAAAAAGTGCCAGGACTAACTTTTCCAGAAATCTTAGAAAGAAAGCCCGAGCTAATCCTCGAATCTATATTAGAAATAGCCAAATTTTTAGGTCTCTTTCATAAAACAGGATTTTTCCATCAAGATTGCTATCTAAATCATTTTTATCTTGATGACGAGACGAAAACTTTAAGAATAATTGATGTTTCAAGGGTTTTATTTAAACCAACCCTCTCTTCTTATTATTTAGTTAAAGATTTGAGTCAACTTAGGTTTTCATTTTTTAAGTATTTAAAAGAAAAATTTCTATACTATTGGGAGATCTTTTTTAATGAATATCAAAAAACTAATAGAAAAGTATCATTGTTAGAAAACACAATTATAAAAATCAAGTTTTACCAAACAGTAAAACATACCTTAAAAAAAGAGAACATATGGTAGAAAAATTGAATTTAAAAGAAAAGAGAATATGTAGTATTACTGGGCCTATTTCCTTTGAAGGGTATATCTATTTGTATATATCACCCTCAAAAGATTATATACTGACAAGCACTTCTTTAAAGGAGTTGTTAGATCATCCCTTAGTTTTAAAACCTTTAACACCTTCCAATAGAGCTATATCATTTTATCTTCAAAGTGGAGTGATTCCTACCCCACAAACTATCTACGAAGAAATTTTAGTTTTAGGCCTTGGAGATACCATTACAATTCAAAAGTTGCTAAACAATGAAATAAAAATAAGTTTTGACCATTATTTTCCTTTTCATAGTTCTTTGAGAACAAATGAAAGTAAATTTGATGAAAAATATGTTCTTGATTTATTAAAAATTGAAGTAGAAAAAAGAATAAAAGAAAATAATCCTATATATATATTTCAAAGTTTAGGTAAGGATAGTAATACAATAGTTCTTGCTTTAGCAACTTCATATCTCAAGGAACAAATAACATGTCTAACATTAGCTACAGGAGATAAAAGGGATGAGAGTGTAGTTGCTGAGAAAATCTCTCAAAAATTAGGCTTCAACCATAAAAAACTTTATATACCTACTCAAATAACCCCTGAAATTGAAAGGCTTTTTGATTATTACTTTGAAAAGATTACCCATCCATGTCCTGACGGGACCTCTTTGGCATATCCTTTATACACTTTAGAAATAGATTTCAAGGACACTTATGTGATTGACGGGAGTGGTAACGATGTTTATTTTGGCCATGTTCCAAGACCAATTGAATACAAAAGGCAAAAGCTATAC
Organism: Caldimicrobium sp.; assembly: GCA_025060015.1. Classification (GTDB taxonomy): domain Bacteria; phylum Desulfobacterota; class Thermodesulfobacteria; order Thermodesulfobacteriales; family Thermodesulfobacteriaceae; genus Caldimicrobium. The sequence continues at coordinate 1,477 of JANXDB010000001.1, forward strand.
ACTTTATTTAACAAATTAAGAGTGATAGCAGAAAGATTAGCTACTGGCAACCCTTTACAGAGTCTAACCAAAACTAAAGCTGAATGGGTTGGAATGACAGGGCTTAGCTATTTAGATGCTAAAAAACTCTATCCTCAGACAATCAAGACTCATCCCTATTGGGAAAAAGAAAGTTTGAAAAGAAAAAACTGGGATTACTTTGATGTAAAAGCGGATATTTGGGGAACACATGTAGAATATGGAAATGTAATTAGGAAGGTGCTAAACTTTGCGGAAGTTTTTGGGGCAACCTTAATTTTACCATGGGCATCTCCTGAAATAGCTATGTATGTGGGTAGACTATCTGAAAAAACCCTTTTGGATAGAAAGACCTTTAGAAATAAGATACCTCTCAGAGAATTGTTAAAGAAACATCTTGAACTTGATTCAGATAAACTGGGTAAATATTCTTACGGATTTGATGTTTATGCATTTTTATTAAAGATGGAAAACAAAGTAAGAGAGGAGATATTATCTTGTACATTATGGAATACCAGGGAAGCGGAAAGATTATATAAATTTCTTAAAAGTAAGGATAATAAAAAGCTTTTCCGAAATATTCTAATAAGACTTTTTATGTTATCTGCTTGGCATAATCATAATTATTATTTAAAGAGGGTTTAATAACTTCTCAAAAAGTTTAATGGTATTTTGTTTAAGAATTTCTGCTGAAAATCTCTTAGCAACCACTTCTCGAGCATTTTTTCCGAGAGCTAACCTTTCATCCTCAGGAAGGTTCAGTATCCTTTCAATAGCGGAAGCCAGAGCCTGAGGATCGCCCTTTGGGACCATAATGCCAAAGGTTATTTCATCTTGAAAAAGATCGGGAATTCCCTCAGCATCGGTAGCAATTATTGGCAGGCCAGAGGCCATAGCCTCAAGAACTGCAAGAGGCATCCCTTCTCTAAAAGTAGCATAAACAAAGATATCCAGAGCTGATAGTAGTAAGGGTACTTCTCTAGGGTCTATTCTTCCAAGAAAAAACACATCCTCCTGTAGTTTAAGATTTTCAGCCAATCTCTTTGTTTCGCTGAAAAATGGACCGTCCCCTGCAAGAATAAGCCTTACTTCATACTTCTTATTCTTCAGAATTTTTAGAGCTTTAAGGAGTCCATTTTGATCCTTCTCCTTTCGAAAATTGGCAATCATTCCTAAAAGAGTACTATTTTCTGGCAGGTTGAAAGATCTTCTCAAAAGAGCCTTTGGTTGATTAACCACGAAATCATTTAAATCTACCCCTGAATAGAAAATCTCGACATCATTTATGCCTACCAATCCTTTGGTGATTAGCTCTTCCTTAAGGGCTGAACTATTTACTAATATCTTGTCTGTTAGTCTTCTAAACTTCCTAAAAAGAAATCTTTGGTGCCAGCCTTTGATTGCCGATGCAATTACCAGGTGAAAAATCACCTTTAAATTAGGGTGAAAAAGTTTACAAAACCAAAGGTATCTAAGCAACTTAAATCTATGTGTCAGCACAACTTTTATATCCTCTTTTTTTAAAGTATGGAGTAAATTCAGTGCAAAACTAAAAGAGAAGCGCTTTGTAACCTCCTGTCTTCTAAATGGCATAAATATTACTAAATTCTGTGATAAAGCATAATCTCTCAGAGGAGAACTTGCAGATTTTGGATCAAGAAAAGTAATAATTTTAGGTTGGATATCTTTTTCTATGAGAGCCTCTATTTGATAGAGATGTCGTCTATTGCCAAAGCCGTCAAGAAGAAAGGCTACTTTGTTGTCGAAGTCTTTTTTCATAACCCCAGATGAGCCCTCCTGCTATCCAAAAGGGACTGAAGCGCGTTCCCTCTTCCATGCCTTCAAACATAGACAGTACAAAAAAAGCAATTAAAAAGAGAAAAAGAGAAGTATAATAGGGATTACCATTAGATATCCTTATCAAATTATACCCCTTCCGTAAGGTGATGAAATAGAAAAAGAGGAAGAAAAGGGCGTTGTGCCAGCCTGCCTGAAGAGCGATATTTAGAAAAAGATTATGGGCATGCTCAAGAGTGAGGGCTTTTTTGTTTGTTTCTGATAGAACTCTTTTTTGCACCCTTCTACCAAGACCTGTCCCTGCAAAGGGTTCTTCGAGGGATTTTTTTAGATAAATGGGCCATATATAAAGTCTCTGGCCAAAAGATCCAGCTTTAGCCCAATCCTCTTGGTTTGTGGATAATAGATAATTTAAGTTATCTCTTGATTTATACAAAATCGTCTTTCCATAGGGTGTTAGCAAAAATAAACTAAGGCAAATAGTTAAAAACATAACAAAAACTAGAGAAAATATGATCACTTTTCTCTTTGGAATTATAATAGGTAACAAAAGTATCGAAAAGATGATACCTATGATAGCCGCTCTACGGCCTATATATATTAAAAAAAATAGAGCTAATATCGATATTAAAATGTTCATAAATCTCATTAATTTGAAAGTTGAGAAACTGAAACCCAATGTTACAAAAAAAATCAGAACCAATGGTGGAACTATTACCACCAAACCTCTCAAATGGGCATCTTGAATATAATTAAAGGAAGAACTTAAAAAGCATGTAGTATTATAGGAACACTTAAAGAAGACAATAAATAAATAGTAGAAGATAATTGAAGTGGAAATAAGAGAAAAAATATACCAAAGTCTTTCCTCATTTGTCCATTGATAATATACTGCAGAGAAGAGAATGAAAAAAAGTATAAAATTTGTGACATAATTAAGATAAAAAGCTTCTAGGGAGGCAATTAAAAACGGGCTAATTAAACAATAGGGTAATAAAAGAAAAAACCAGGCTATAAGGGGATATATTTCGGATCTTGTTCTGTTAAAATCAATGCACCGGTAACGAAAAAGTAAAAATGACAATCCTATTAAGAACAAAGAGCTAATCCAGTGCAATCCCTTTGTGGAATTAAGATAAAAAGAAAATATTAGTAAAGTCCATCCGCTCAAGAGAAACATTCCACATAAATTTTTAATTCTTATTACTTCCATACAAAAGATTTTAGTGATTTTTTGAGCTGCACATTCTTGCTTCTTTTAAATAAGAGTATTTAGGATTTTTAAGTTTATCTACAGGCGTGGTCACAGCAAAAATGATGCAACTACAGGTTTTAAGGACATCTGGTTCACTGGAAAACTCTATGATGGAAACCTCTTTTAATTCTTCCGGTGAGATCTTCCTTGAGATGTCTACACCTTTTTTAAGTTCTTCAATTCTCCTGTGATTTACATCAAACCGCACTACTCTCTGAATCCTGGCTAGTTTAACAGCTAAAGGTAGCCTTACATATCCCAAGCCAATCACAGAGATTTTTTGCTTTTTATAGAGATAATCACTAAAACTGCTCATTTCTTGATTTCATGCTTAAATTGATTTTAAGCTTACAAAAGAAGTAAAACATTCAATTCGGTTCTTCTATATAAAAATACTGGATTTGGATATATTTTACTGGTATATAGAAAATTTACAATAAACTTCCTAATGAGTAGTAAACAAAAAATTTTTATTTTTAATCAAATCTGTTGAATTTCTTTTACTTTCCTATAATATCAAAAGAAATATTCTCTTTGAATAGAACCAAGGTTGCCCTCTCAGAGGTAAAAGATAAAATTTGCTGTAATTAGTAGAGGATTAATAGAGATTAACTAAAATTGAAGTTGGCGGAGGGATTTGAAAAGATTAGCAAAGAAATCATACTTATCAGGCCTAAGATTGGATTCGGGTTAGGTGGTGCTGAAGGGCATGCGGGAGAGGTTGCTCTAAGACTGCTAAAAAGAGGATACAAAGTTTCTATCCTTGCCCATAAAATCTCTTTCCCAAAGGAAATCCAAAGAAAGTTAAATTTTTACCATGTTCCACTCTTAGGATTCGGATCTGTGCCTAAACATCTTCTTTTTTACTTACAAGCAAAGAAGATCCTATCCCAAATCCAAAGGGCAACCATAATTAACTTTTCCCGCTGCCCCGTGGCTTCAGATCTTTTCATCATGTGTGATCCCTTAGTTTCTTATCTTTTCGAACAAAGGAAAATCACTCTTAAGAACATTAGACCGAGATATAGAATCCTTCACTACCTTGAGAAAAAGACCTTGCAAAGGGCAAAAAAAATTATCTCAATCTTCACCCTAGGAAAAGACTTGGTTGAAAGTTTTTACCCTGAGGTATATGAAAAAGTGGTTGTATGCAGAAGAGGTCTTGACAAGGAGAGGTTTAATCCAGAAGTGAAAAAGAATAGGGATATATTCAGAGAAAGGTGGGGATTTGGGAGTGAGGATTTTCTCTTGCTTTTCATTGGTCTTGATGCTATAAGAAAAGGGTTGGATCTTTTGTTAAAAATTCTACCTCACTTACCAGAAAGAGTAAAACTTATGGTTGTAGGAATAGAGGGAAAGAGCACAGACAGGATCTACTTCTTCGGCAAGAGAAAGGATGTGGAAACCTTTTATGCTATGGCAGATCTTTTTGTGCTTCCCACTCTTTATGATCCTGGGGCTTTGGCAACCTTAGAAGCCCTTTCCTGTGGAACCCCGGTGATAACTACCCCCTTTGATGGCACAAGCGAGCTTATTACTACAGGGGTAAATGGCTTTGTGATCTCAAGAGATGCTTCATCCTTTAAAGGGGCAATTCTAAAGAGTATGGAATTTAAATTTGATCCACAAAAGGTTGCCGAATCAGTAAAAGAATTAACCTGGGATAACTATGTGGATTGCCTAATTAACCATATAAATGATGCCTTGCCCTAAGAATTGCTCAAGCGAAGTCATAAGGAATATTCCTTCTAATTTTACTCTTGAGCTTTTAAAAAAGTCAAAGAAGCAGATGATTTTTCTTTTAAGGGATCCATCTCAGAGAAAGCCCCTCTATTTTCTTAAGGCCTATTGCTCTGGGATTTTAAGGGGAAATCGTCTGAATAGGCTTCTTAAAAATCTCAAAAGCTTAGAAGAACTTAAGGTTCCACTTATTAAACCTATTCACACTATCTTTAAAAACCCTGTACTGTCCTACTTGAGAGGTGAATTCTTTTACGGTTATGCTGTCTACGAATACTTAGAAAAAGGATTCTTGCGAGAGGAGGATTTCATCTCATCGAATAGGCCAAACTTTGCTCTTTTGCATGAGCTAGTAGGTTTTTTATATGAACTGCACGAAAGAGGGATCCTTCTTAGGGATACCAAATTCAATAATTTTTATTACACTGAGGAAGAGGGATTCAAAGTCTTCGACCTTGATGGAGTGGAGATCACCCAGAGATCACCATCTCTAAGAGAAAGACTGGAAGACTTAGCACCTCTTGCCATGACCCTTGAATGGATTGGATTTAGTGAGGCAAGTAAAGAGATTTTCAGAAAATACCAATGGCTTTATCCTCATCTAGGTGATGAATATATTTCATACTTTTTGAAACTCGTAAATGAGAGAGAACTTAAGCGATTTAAAAAATTAAGAAAGGAAAAAACTATAGAAAATCTATGATACCAAAGTAAAGACTGATCGATTTTTTTGAAAAACATGAGGACATAGATTTCGCGATCCTCTTTAGGTCAACCGTTTCAGAGAGGACCTTTCCTTTTTCTGACATAGACCTTGCCATATCTTTTAAAAGGGAGATGTCTCTCCTAGCGATTGGAGGTCTAATTTATGAACTTGAAGGACTTTTGCAAAGAGAGGTTGACCTACTGTAATTAAATGGACCCTATGAGAAACATTCCTCTTTAGCTTATCTAATGGTCACCACCGGAGAGCTAATCTTTTGTAGGGATAGGAGAAAATTTGTGGAACTCAAGAAATAGACCTTTTTTAATTACTTAGACCATATTCCACTTTTTGAACAGTCAGAAAAGGATATAAAAAGAAGAATTAAAGAGGAAAAATTTGTGGAATTCGTAAATTCTTGAGGACTATGATTTTGGTAGAAAATTTAGCAATTTTAAGAAGAGCTAGACAAACAAAATCCCAGCCTGAAGCGTTAAACTATAGAAAATTGCAATGGATTTTACAGCATAGACTGTCTAAGTGTATTCAGAAAATTATCGATATTGCCTGCCATTTGATAAGTTAGTATGATTTAGGTAATACAAGAAGTGCCAGAGAGCGTATCCTAATTTTGGCAGTGCGAAAGTACATAAAAAATATAGAAAAATAGGCTCCTTAAAATGGTTGGTTTAAGCGACAGACTAATTCTTGAATATTTGAGTATTGAAATAAAGAGATTATATGACTACTTAGATCCTATTGACGACTTTAATATGTTCATAACGAGTATCAAAAGATATATTTAATTTTTTGTTGTAGAGATTATTACGTATTCTTTTGTGCGAATTTTCAAAGGAATTGTTTTGTATTGATAGTTTAACTCTTGGGGAAGATCTTTTCTTAAGAAAAGAATATTTTTATCTAAAGGCAAGCTTTCACAAGTTTTAAGATGATGAATATTATCTATCAGTTTATATCTATATTTCATGTAATAAAGTAAATGATGAGGTATTACCTTACAAAGATAAAGTTCTCTCTTAGGTTGAATAAGGCTTGCAATTTCAAATGATGCCTTTCTGAAGTAGTTCATTTCTCTTTGATGAAAGTTGTAATAAAAAGTTATATAAAGATGTTTTAAAAGGAATACAAGAAAAACGAGATATAAAAAATATCTTCTGAATGAAAATTCCTTTGTTAAAAGGATATACAGATTTAATAGAATGAAAAAAATATAAAGAAAGTAGAATGGTATTTCAGGTTTATAGTTTATTTTATGTAGATATAATAAAAAGATGAAGGATAGCCCTATGAAAGTCAACGGCATAATTCTTTGTAAAACTAAGGAAGACCTTAAAATTGATTTTTGTATAAATAAATAAAAAAAGCCAATTGCTGAGACAAAAGCCAGGCCTGAAATGGAAGGCAAAGTATAGCGAAGTCTAGCTCCCGGAAATAGAAAATGGAACACATAGGATGAGAGGAACAAGGCAAGGGAGAAGACCAAAAGAGATCGCAAGGAAGTGTTTTCTCTAAGAAAGCTTATAAATGCTCGAGATTTGAGAAAAAAGAGAGTGAATATCCAAGGGGAGAAGCCAACTACAGCATGGATCGTATAACTCTCAAGATGTTGCCACAGAGTCATTTCATCGCCTCTTGCTGCGGAGCGATACTCAGCGATCCAGGATGATATGAAGGGCTTGAGACCGATCTTAAGACTTACCGGCAAAAACCATATTAGACAGGAAAGAAAAACTCCTAAAAACCACAGAAAATGGGTAAAACTCCTTAGTTCTCCAAGTCTTTTCTGAAAAAGCAAATAGGGAACCATAGCAAAATAGAAAAAGATAAGGGCATGGAAGGTCTTAGTAAGAACTCCTAGACCAAAAAAAAGACCGCTAACCAGGAAGGCAAGTCTTTTCTTCTGCCTGATTTCCGATAGGTAAAACCAGCTAAAGAGCCCAAGGGTTATAATCATAGTATAAAAGGCATCAATCTCTGCCCGTAAAGCTTTGTCAATGACCTCTGGGATGGTCATAAAAATCAAGCCTGGGAGGAGATTTATGAGAAAAGACTTAGTGGGTATTAGATTCATCCAAAGGTAGGTCAGAAATAGACCCGTGAAAATCACTGCTAAAACCGATAGAGTTCTCGCTGTAAATTCACTATAATCATTGGTTAACTTAAAAAGGAGAGCGAGAGCCCAATTAAACAGAGGGGGCTTATTGAAATAGAGCTCTTCGAAGAGCTTGGGCACAAAAAACTCTCCGCTCTCAAGCATCTGTAAGGCCAGAAGAACTCTTCTTCCCTCCTCTCCTTGAAATTCTTTTCCTGAAAGATAGGGCATATATAGCAAGAACCCAAATATTATCAAAATCGAAATTATCAAGATATGATTTTTGACTTTCATTTTTTCAAAACTTTGATAAGTTAACTCTAAAAATTTTTTAAGGGTCTTTTAGTTGAGAGAAACAAAAAAAATTTATCTTATCTCCTTTGCCATATTAATCTTCATAGCTATCTTTGTCAATCTTGGAGATAGGCCTCTTTTTGGAGTTGAAGGTCGCTGGGCAGAGGGTGCAAGGGAGATGAGCCTAAGAGATTCATGGTTTGTGCCTACAATAAATTTTGAGCCCCATGTGACAAAGCCATTAATTCCTTTCTGGCTAATAAGGATTACCGGTGAAATCTTTGGCTACAAGGAATTCTCTGTAAGATTACCAGGGGCCATTCTTGCCATAGCATCTGGGTATTTGTTTTTTTTACTTTCAAAAAAAGATCTTTGAAGATAGATTTGCTCTTATAGCAACGGGGTTATACGTAACCTCTTTAGGATTTACACAATTCTCTAGGCTTGCACAATAGGAAATTTTTCAACTCTTCGGCATTGTTACCGCCATAACCGTCTACATCTACTATCGAGAGAAAACCTCAATATGGGGATACCTGTTATTTACATTGTCCCTTCTTTTTGGTACCTTGAGTAAGGGACTTACGGCAGTGGCAGTGTTGTTATCCTTCGTATTTATAGATACCATCTTGAATAGAAGATTTTTCCATTTTAATTTAAAAATCCTTATTTGCTTCATCACAGGCCTTTTTCTATACTTTTTACCATATTACTTTACCTCTAAAGAGTTAGGCACTGATCTTCCTTTTCATCTCTGGGTGCGAGAGAATCTGAAGCAGATTACAGATCCATACGATAACATCAGACCCTTTTATATTTATCTTTATTTTTGGCCTCTATGGATTGCTCCTTTTAGTATTTTTCTCATTGGAGCCCTGGTGTATACCATTAGAAATTACAAAACATTAGAAAAAGAAGGAAAGCTCTTCTTCATAACTAACCTTGTAATACTTGTCATCTTCACCATGGCCAAGGCTAGAAGAGGCTACTACATTCTTCCTATTATTCCCTTCTCTATATTACTTATTGTCTTCTATATTATGAAGGTTCCCCAAAACCTCCCCAAGAGAATCTATCAGAAGCTTCTCCTGATTTCTCCACTTTTAACATTGACAATCCCTCTTTTTCTTTCGTTTTTTGGTCTTAAAGTCAAAGGGGAGATAATCCTGCCTATGGTGCTATTTGGAACCTTTCAGATCTTGATATTAATCAAATATTTAAAGGGATTTGATTTTTATTTCTCTATGATCCTGATCTCATTAACCCTTCAAACTCTTTTTTTTGGCTTTATTCAGCCAAACTACAGCTTTAGCACTGAAAAGGAAGCAGGCCTATTTCTCAAAAAACTTACCACTGATCAATCTGAAAAGGCTATCTGTACACTTCAGAAAGAGTTCCAACCAGTGGCTAATTTTTATTTCTATGCAGGAATTAGGGAAAAACTCCCTGAGATTGATCCCACTGAAAAAGCCATAGAAAATTGTCAAATTGTGGTGTTACGAAAAAACCTTCCTCTTGAACTGGAAAGACAAGTTAAAAGTATTGGTTTCCAAATTAAGAGCTTTGAAAGTAAAGGTGACAAATCAAAGACCTACTTTATAATCTACAACTCTTCAACTCTAAAAACGCCATCTCTTTGAGATAGGTTAAATCTTTGCAAGTTTTGGTGTATTATCAAACTTACAAAGGCTCCTAAAAGGGCAGCTCCTATCAGAAGGACTTTAACTAAGGTAGGATCCGTTGCAAACCAAAATCCAGTTATTATGGCAAATCCCAAGTGAAGAACTCCCCAGAACTTAAAAAATTTCTCAAAGAATTGAGCCCTCTTAAGGAAGGGAAAAGTCATCAACTCCCTTAGGACTTCAAAGGTTCTCTTTAAGCCATAATGAGATCTACCCCAGTGTCTTTTCCTATCTACTATGGGAACCTCCACAACCTCACAATTTTTAACATCAAAAAAGGCAGGAAGAAAACGATGAAAACCGTGGGGAATTTGTCTTTTCTTTGGAATCTCTGAGATATATCCCTTAAGAGAACATCCATTGTCACGCACTTTTAGACCGGTAACCAGAGATATAATTCTGTTAGCGACAAAGGAAGGGATTTTTCTTGTGAATAGGGGTTCTTTTCTTTTCACTCTGTATCCTGTAGCCACCTTAAAGCCACTTTCTAACTTTTCCAGCAAATCTTTAATATAATGGGGATCATTCTGCCCGTCTCCGTCCATGGTGAAGATGTATTGACCACGGGCGTAAAAAAATCCTGCGGTAATACCAGCTGCCTCACCACGGTTACGATCCATGTTTAAGACTCTTACCCTTTCATCCCTTTCTTTGATTTTTCTTAAGATTTCAAGAGTCCTATCGGTACTTCCATCATTCACAAAGATCAGTTCAAAATCATAACCCTTTTCTCTCTGTATCTCCTCAAGAACATCCTTGGTCTCCTGGTATACAAACTCAACATTTCCCTCCTCATTATGCATGGGAATGACAAGAGAGATTAATTTTAAACTCATGGACTTATGCCTGTTTGAAAAAATCCTTAATACTGGTGATGATGTAATCGAGCTCATCTTGCGTTAGCTCAGGATAGATGGGTATAGCCAATAATTCCTTTGCTAATTTCTCAGCTATTGGCAGGGTCCAAGTCCTGTGATGAAGGTCAATATATGCCCTTTGTTTGTGTAAGGGGATAGGGTAGTAATAACCTATCTCTATACCTCTTTCCTTTAGAAACTTGGCAAGCTCCTCTCTCTTGGATGTTCCAATCATATACCGATGATATACACTTTTTTTATGTGGTGGATCATTTGGTGGTAAATAGAGATCTCCAACTCCTGTCAGGTTCTCCTCATAGTATTGAGCTATCTTTCTTCTTATTTCGTTTTTTTCATCCAGGGTCTTTAGTCTTGCCCTTAAGACAATAGCCTGAAGCTCATCTAATCTGGAGTTAAAACCTGGGAAAAAGGAGTGGTTCTTTTCAACCTGGCCGTGTACTCTTAAAAATTTCAATTTGTGTGCTAATTCTTCATGGTTGGTAACAACGACTCCCGCATCACCAAGAGCATTAAGATTTTTCACAGGACCACAACTAAAACATCCAATCCTCCCAAAGGTGCCTATCTTTTTCCCATTATACTCCGCTCCATGGGCATGGGAGGCATCCTCTATGAGGGCAATACCATGTTTATCACAAAGGGACTTAATATCTTCTATTTCACAGGGATGTCCATACATGTGAACCACTATCAGAGCCTTGCTTTTGGGGTTGATCTTTCTCTTTAGATCTTCCAGATCTGGTCCAAAGCTTTTGGGATCAACCTCTAAAAAGACCGGCTCAGCACCTGCATAGTGTATGGCCTCTAAGTCTGCGATGAACCCGTTTGCCTGTATTAAAACCTCATCCCCCCTTTGCACTCCCAAGGCAATAAGTGCCAGAAGGAGGGATGAAGTTCCACAACTACAGCCAAAGGCATATTTTACCCCTAAATACTCTGACCATTCTCTTTCAAAGGCCTGCAGATTTGGCCCATTTAAAAGTTTCATGGATTGAAAAACTTCTTTGAAGCCTCTTAGAACTTCATCCTCAATCTCTTCAAAACCTCTTCTTAAGTCAAGAAGGGGAATTTTCATCATTACTGAGATCCTCCTCTGCCAAGTTTACATCTCAATGGCCTGAAAGGAAAATGAACCTCCCTTCTCCTCTCAGCTGATTCATAAAGACCTATTATAAGTTCTAAGGAAGGCAAGGCCTCTTCACCTTCAACTATGAAGGCTTGCTTTTTTCCTTCTCGGAAGAAATCCATAGCATGAGATAAGTAGCTGTAATGGGCATAGCCCAAGTGATGTGGAGGATTTTCTCTGTATCCTCCGACAAGATTTTCCACATCATTTATGTCTTCTATTGCCAGATAATCCAGACGGTTCATGGCAAAGCCACCTAATATAGCTGAACCCTTCTCACCAAGAATAACAACCTCTGCTTTAATATCCTTTGGTCTGGCACAGGTTGTGGCCTCAATGGTTCCTAAAGCGCCATTTTTAAACTTGATTGTTCCCACCAGGAGATCCTCCGCCTCCATGTTTGCGAGAAAAGTTCCCATCTTAGCAAAGGCACTCTCAATTTCACCACCCAGATAAACCATCATATCTGCAAAGTGGCAACCCTGCTGAGCAAGGGCACCTCCATCCTGAGCCCAAGTACCTCTCCAAGCTGCACTATCATAATAGGCTTGAGTTCTACTCCAGTAAAACTTTGTGGAAACCAGGATGATCCTTCCTAATAATCCCTTGTTTAGAATCTCCTTAAGCTTAATGATCGGTAAATTTGCCCGGTTTTGAAAAATGGTTACCAACTTAAGATTAAACCTTCTGGATAAATTAAGGAGCTCATGAGCCTCTCTGATCGTCAAGGCAAGGGGTTTTTCCACCAGCAGGTGTTTCTTAAATTTCTTTATAACAATTTTTCCTATTTTTCCGTGCATACCTGAGGGAAGAGCTAAGTCCACCACATCCACAGGCTCTTTTTTTAGCATCTCATTGAAATCTTTATATGGTTTTGCAGACAGAGTCTGGGCAAAGAGGTTTGCCCGTTCTGTATTTATGTCAGATACGGCAACTACTTCTACCCTGTCTTGTAGAGCCTGATATATTTTTAAATGTCTCTCTGCAGCCTTGCCACAGCCGATTATAGCTACCCTTAACTTCATAACCATCTTAAGATAAACCTTTTTCCTTTCTTGTAAAGTCCCTTTTTTAATCTAAAATTTACAAAATGGTGAAACCAAACCTTTTAATGTCCTATAAAAACTATTTTATATTATTAAGTTCTATCCTTTTGGCATTGATCACCCTTAGTTTCTTTTTGCCCCTTCTTTCCTATCAAGAGGCAAGACGTATAGTAATTGTGCAGGAAGGCTTTCTTCGGCTCTCTTTAATTCCCACTTTTAACGGTGAGCCATATTTCACCAAGCCTCCCCTTTACACCTGGATATCTCTTCCTTTTTTTGCCATAGGGTATCCTTGGGGAGGAGAAATATTTACCATGCGATTGATTTCCATTCTTTGTTATGTGGGAGTCTCTTACCTCCTTTACCTTATTCTAAAAAAAGATATTCGAAAGACTCTTCTCACCCTTCTCATACTCTTAAGCTCCTTTCGTTTTTTTTCTTTCCTTTTTCGTATCGATTTGGAACCTCTCTTTATCTTTTTTACCACCTTGAATTTCTACTTTCTCTTAAAACACAGAGAAAATCCCATCCCTTTTAATTCCTATCTTTTTTACATCTCCTTTACTTTAGCCTTTTTAGTAAGAGGTCCTTTACATTTTTTCTTAATTCCTGCCCTACTTTTCTTAGCTATTACCTTGAGAGATAAAGGCTTACTTAGACTTCTATATTTTCTACCTGGCTGGGCTATATTTATAATCCTAATCACACCCTGGTTTTTGTATGGATATTTGGTGTACGGAAAAGAGGTCTTTTCTCACTTACTACAAACAGACCTTGCAGAAAGACTTACTGCTAAAGGTGATCCCTTTTATTATTATATAAAAGCCTTTGTTTTAAACTTTGCTCCATACTTATTCTTGACTCTATATGGATTTAGATCCTTGAAAAAAGTATTCAGAGAAACTGAAGTGGAAGGCAAAATCTATCTTGGGAGTTTTACTATCCCAATTATTCTTCTAAGTTTTACTGGAGAAAAATTTGATAAGTATCTCTTATTTTTATATCCTTTAGCCTCCTTGTTTTTTGCCAATATTCTCTTAAAACTTTACAATGAGAGAATTCTCTTTGGTTTAGGCCTAATTATGGTTCTATTGAATTTCATTTTCATCAGTGGAATACATCTACACCAGAGAGGAGAAATAAATTTCAAAATGTCCCTTTGGAAAAAAAATCTTCTACCAAAGGAGAATTATCACTTTTTCAAAGAAGTTCCTTCTTTTGCACTCTATCTTCTTAAAAAACCCTGTCCAATAATTAGAGAGGAGGACTCCATTAAAGAGCTCAAAAGGGGCTCTTTCTTAATTTCATCCTCAGAGATCAAAGATTTGACCCCTAAGCTTGTTCTTCCTGATCCTTACAAAAAGGGTAAATTCTGGTATGTCTATGAAAGGTAAAAATTAATTATCTCCTCAATAGGAGATTGAGAATGATAGTGAGGAGAATGCTAATAATTATTGATGTAACTAGAGGAAAGTAAAAAGTAAACCCCTCTCTTTTGATATAGATATCACCGGGAAGCTTACCTAAAAGGGGAATCTTAGGAAAAAGATGTAACAAAAGGCCTAAAATGGTGAAAATCAGACCCAAGATGATGAAAAACTTGCCTAATGAAGAAAATTCACTCATAGAAAATATTTTATCCCAAAGCTCCTATTATGAAAAGATCACCCTTGTGGAAAAAATATAAAAGAGGATTTAAATTATCTATGCTATGAGGTTTTGGATAAAGACCTTGGGATGCAAAGTAAACCAGGTGGAGAGTGCCTATATTCATGAGCACCTTTTAATGAGGGGTTATATCCCCTCTGAAGCGGAAGACTCCGCGGATATCCTCATTCTTAATAGTTGTGCAGTAACAGAAAAGGCTTATAAGGAAACCAAAAAGATCCTTCGAAGTTGGATTAAAAATCATCCCTTGGCAGTAATAATAACTGGTTGTTCTGCTGTGATTTATGAGAGAGAATTGGAAAGGCTGGCTAAAGAGGGAGGAATCCCCTACTTTCTTATATTAGGTCAAGACCAAAAGTATGAGATTGAAAAATATCTTCAGTTTTCTGAGAATGCTTCTCCAGTAGCCATAGATACTCACCCTTTTTATGAGGGATGTTATCCCCTTTTGCTTCAAAATTTCCTTGGGCATTCAAGGGCCTTTCTCAAAATACAAGATGGGTGTTCAAGCTATTGTAGTTATTGCCTTGTCCCTTTGGCAAGGGGTCCCTCAAGGAGCCTTCCTGAAGAGCATGTCTTAACCCAGATCCGCATTTTTCTTGATCAGGGATATGAAGAAATAGTTCTCACAGGCATTCATCTTGGTATGTGGGGAATAGACCATACTCCTAAAAAGAAATTAACGGATCTCCTATGGAAGATAGAAGAGCTTTTAAAGGCTTATGGTAAACTCTTAAATCTTAGGCTCTCATCTTTAGAGATCAATGAAATAGATGAAGATTTTCTCACCTTTGCAAAGGAAAGCAATTTTCTTTGCCCCCATTTTCACATTCCCTTACAAAGTGGATCTAATTTAATCCTTAAGAGAATGAATCGTAATTATTCTTCCGAGGAATACTTAGAAAAGCTCTCTCTTCTCTATAATATCTCTCCACAGGCTACCTTTGGGGCAGATGTTTTAGTTGGCTTTCCAGGAGAAGGCGAGAAGGAATTCAGAGAGACCTACGAATTGATTCAAAAATCACCTCTTAACTGGCTTCACATCTTTCCCTTTTCACCTCGGCCACAAACGCCTGCTAAAAAAATGGAACCTAAGGTTTCTCCTAATGAACAAAAAGAGAGAGCTAAACTCTTAAAGGAACTTCATAGGGAGAAGAGAAAAGCCTTTTTGAAGAGAAACCTAAATCAAGTGCGTAAAGTAGTGATTGAGGAGGAGAGGGATAATCTCTATAGAGGATTAACTGATAACTATATTCAAATAAACCTTCTTAAACTAAAAACAACTCCCTTATATAGGGGCAAAATTGTAAGGCTAAGACTTAAAGAATTAAGGGGAGAAGTGGTATTGGCTGAGTTTGCGGAAAATTAGAAAATAATGAAATCCCGAGGCAGCGGTAAAAAAAATAGTTGAGTTAAGTATGGCCTTAATCAAATAAGAAGGTAGTTCTTTTAAATAAACATCAACAAAGAGGACCACAAGAGTTAATAATTGAAAAACTGTCGAGGTTTTTCCTAAGATTGATGGACTGATATGTCTAATAGTAAGACCTTTTTTAAAAAGATAAATAGCTCCTAAAAGGATAAATATATCACGCATTATTATCACCGCAAAAAAACTTGCCTCAATACGTCCCATCCAATAAAAGAGAAAAAAAAGCATGTTTATAAAGACTTTGTCTGCAAGGGGATCAAGAATTTTCCCAAGAGAGGTTCTTTGTTTTAAAAGGCGAGCCAAGTTACCATCAAGGGTATCACTGAGGACACCGGTTAAAATAAGAATGAAAATTACTTCAAAGGAAACTCCTTTGATCCAGAGGGAAGGAATTACAAAGGAGAGAAGTAAACGATAGAGAGATAAGAGATTGGGAATTTTCAAAAATTCCTCTTTCAATGACACAGACCTAATTTAACCCTGGCTGAACAAAATTTAGAGTTTGTGGCAAAATAAAGCCCTAATTTATATCCACGGTGGCACGGCTAAATTTATAGCCCAAAGTAATCTATATCATACCCCTTGCTATTTGACTTTCAAGGGCTCTTCTTCTTTCTTTAGAGCTTTGCGCTATTGAAAAAATAGTTTTTTATAAGGCCATGAAAAATGAAAAATCAAGTCCACCTTCACCAAGCGATTATTCAAATCACCTTTAGTAATTATCAAAGTCCTTACATTATGATGACACATTAAGATGACAAAAGGTGCTTGAGCTACTTACAATCAGTAAGACTTGGTGATTACAAACCAAGTGGCGACTTTAGTATACTAGGAAATATAAAGCCGGCGGAGGGGCTTGAACCCTCAACCTTGGGATTACAAATCCCACGCTCTGCCTATTGAGCTACGCCGGCAAGCAACGGAGGAGGCGGGATTCGAACCCGCGGCACGAGCTTTTCACCCGTGCACTCGCTTAGCAGGCGAGCGCCTTCGACCTCTCGGCCACTCCTCCTTATCTAAAAAACTCCGGGGCGTGGATTCGAACCACGATTCTGGGAGTCAAAGTCCCATGTCCTACCCGTTAGACGACCCCGGATTAATTGCCCACAAAATCTGGGGAGGCCGACGGGGCTCGAACCCGCAACACCCGGGGCCACAGCCCGGTGCTCTACCATTGAGCTACGGCCTCCACCTATCAATAAAATTGTAATCAAATTTTAAACTTTTTCAACTATTTGTATGAGTCCATAGGATTTTAGACCAAGGAAAATTCTCGTTAAATTTATAACAAATCCACTCCAAAGGAGATACATTTCCAAGTCCATTATGTACCCTCTCCGTATCGCAACATATCAAATACCTCATAAACTCCCTATACACGACAAACTCCTCCTCTAACGTCCTGTTAAACCTCTCTCCATACCC
>JANXDB010000047.1 GCA_025060015.1 Caldimicrobium sp.
CCGCCCCGCTTCAAAGGGGATTGCGACTTTCATACAGTTCTCTTATTTCCTTGCTGTCTAACACTTTACGTTGCAACATAGTAAACATCTATGAAGTCCTTTTTACTTCCCCTTTGAACTATGGCAGATGTCTTCATTGCAAGAATGTCCTCAAGGCTTGCAAGCTCTATGAGGTCAAACTTAACCCTTTTTCAAAGAAGGTTATAGAGATAATAGAAAAATGACACTTTTCTTTTATCAATCAAGGAGTGAATAGTATCTTCACTCAATTCCAGAATTTCAAAGTTATCAAAAACATGTTTCTATTTTCTAAAATCAATCTCTTCTATTGTAAAAAAGTCAAGGGCAACGGAGACTCTATGATTAAGATAATAATAAATTGCTGTTCCGCCTTCAAGTTAGAAATCTCCCTCTTTTAAAAACTCAAAAACTTTCAATACAACTTTTCTATAGGCTCTATTTAATCTTTTTATATTATAGCTGCCAGTAATTATATGCTCTTTCAAAAAAGTCTTTCTCCTTTCTGTTCTAAAAAACTTTTAATCTTCTCATCACCAACTTAGGATGAATAGACTCTGAATTATTCAGGATTTGTAAGTTCTAATACTCTTGCGATTACAAAGGGTGATTCTGAATTTTTCTCTACTTAGTTACGATTATAATCTCAGAAAAGAGGCTTTAGTTTTCTGAGATTTCTTGTTTAAACTGAGTTTTCATTTTTATATACTTTATCTTTTTTTAAAATCTTTTCCTTAAGTTTCATTAGAAATTTTTCTTGTTTTTAATCTGTCAACTACACCACTTCTATGATATCAAAAACCCTGTCATGTTCTAAATGCCACTATCTCTCTGATAAAGCATTTGCAAATCCTAAAGATCTACCCAATGTTAAAAAAAACCTTAAAGCAGGTTGAATACATAAATATAGAAAAGCAAGAGGACATGGTTGTCTGGTTATCTTTGCCTTTTTAAGGGAATAAAATTTTTCTTTTTTAGGTCTATTAGAATTACTAAGAGCTTAGTTTATTAAAAAGACATGAATCTGTGTGAGTAAGGAATAGGAAGTTTGAAGGCATAAAAACAACTTCAATTTTTATTAAAACCTCCAAAAATTATAATCATAAAGATTATTCATTAACAATTTATAGCCTTTCTTCAAAAATAACCTATCTGAAAAGGTTTAGCTTCCAAAGAATTGACAGAAGAGGAAACCCTTTCTTATCTCAACTAGCATTTGAGGCTTATATTAAACAAAATAGTAGGATAAGTAATAATTTACAGGTTAGATAACCCAAACAACTTGAAAAGGGAAAGTATAGGCCTTGATGTTTATTTCATTAATAAATAACAAAAATGCCTTACCTCCTATTTCTTAAAATTTGGTGGCATTTCGATTGGGTTTGAGGGTGATAGAAGTAAGGGGTATTGAACATTTGCTTGTGGTGACCACAACGGGTTTTTAGCTGCACATTGTGAGATTGAAAGGTTTCACTTTTTAGTAGATAAAAGTGGGCTGAGGAAGTCGTAGATCAGTTCTTCCGAAAAGAACATTGCTACCGTTCCAGAAGGCTTTTGGCTTACTTAGGGCTTGACCTTACTGTTTTTGAATCTGGTAAGTTCAGAGGTAAACAGACTCTCCAAAATATTTTTTGAGCCTTCATGTGATTGGGCATACTATTTTAAGAGAATACTTTTAACCGCTTAGGAGTAAAAACGCTTAAGAGTTGAGGGTCTTAAATGCAAGAAAACTTTACTTGCTGTGACTCAAATACTTCTGAGAACCATCTATGCCATCTTTAAGAACAATAATACCTTTTTTAACCCTGTTTAGAACTCTTCACCTTGTATGTAAGGGGATTCATGATTCATAGTTAATCCTCTAAATTTTCTGCATAAATAGCTGCGCCAAGGGCCCCTGCAATGTGATAATTGTCTGGAACGTAAATCTTTTTATTTATCTCCCTTTCAAGTAAGTTTTTAAGTAAAATATTTCCTGCACAACCTCCAGCAAATACTATGTCTTCAATGATTGATACTTTTTTAAGCATTGATATAACCCTTTTGGCTATTGCTTTATGAATTGCCAAAGCAATCTCTTCACGTGGAATTCCTCTATTTATAAGAGATATTACCTCAGATTCAGCAAACACAGTGCACATACTACTTATCTGAAGTTTACTGTCGTAATTTTCACTTATTTTGCTAAATTCTTCAATTGAGTATCCCAATGCAGATGCCATTATCTCAAGAAATCTTCCTGTGCCTGCTGCACATCTATCATTCATCTCAAACTTTTTTATATTTCCCCTTTCATCAAGGCTTATTATTTTTGTATCCTGTCCTCCAATATCTATTATTGTTCTGCATGAAGGTATTAGACTTCTTACACCTATAGCAAAGGCTTTTATCTCCGTGATTGTAGGAATCTTTCCATCAAAACTTAAGAGATGTCTTCCATATCCAGTTGCTACTGTTCTTTCTGGATTATAATTTCTTAGTATTTCTACAGCTCTTTTCAATGGTTCATAGGAAGTCTCAACGATAGTGTCATCCACAATTTTGCCTTTTTCAATTAATACACCTTTTATGTATCTTGAGCCTATGTCAATACCAAGGGCTCTCATCTGAGAGTCTCTATAAAAGCCTCAATTCTTGTTTTAAGTTGACCAAAGTCTTCCATGCTATAGTCTGTTTCAATCCGCATGTAAGGTGAATCTATTTTTCTTTCTAATTTATAAGCCTCAATCATGTAAGGTGTACAGAATTGGAGTGAATAATGAATAACTCCATCCGCATCTAACTCTTTGTAAAGATTTTTTATGTTTTCAATTCTTTCATTATTTGGAGTAAAACAAGCACAGTCAATGCTCAAGTATCTTGACGAAATCTTTTCTAATCCTTCTTCAATGGAGTTGAAATTATTATCTACAATCTCTCTAAAGTTTCTACTTCCTACGCAGGATTCCTCTCCTACAACTATGGCACCACTGTTTTCTACTATTGCATGAAGTTTCCAGTTTGGAATGGCAAAGGGACTTCCAGCAATGAGAATTCTTGGGGTTCCCTTTGAGACTACTCCTTCACTATTTTTAACTCTTTCTTCCAGTTCATCACATAGCTCATTAACTTTGAGGGTAAATCTTATGGGATCATCATAAAAGGCTATCTGGTTCACTAAGAGGGCATCAAGTCCTGAAATGGGAGGAGGATCATGGGCTCTTAGCTTGCTTAACCGCTTTAGAGCAATTCTTTTATTGTTAACTATCTCTGTAGCTTTTTTTAGATTATCTAAGGTTATTTTTTTACCTGTGATTTGCTCAAGTTTATCCTTAAATTTAACTACTTCTGATAACCATAACTTTTTGTCAAGGTCATTTTTCATATTTGGAATTCCCATAACATACATTTTCTTTGTAATCTCATCAAATATTTCGTAGGCTTTCTTTTTTCCATCACAGGTGGTCTCACCTACTATTAAATCTGTAAGTTCCACATAGGGACATAATCCTGAGAGCTTAAATCCCATGAATGCTTTAATTAAAGCACAGGTGTTTCTGGGGATAAATTTCTCTGCCTCTTCAGATCCAATTTCAGCACCTGCACAGAGCCCTATAAAGATACCGTCAAGGGCTAAAACAAGTTCTTCTGGCACATATATACAAAATGTGCCGATTACTTTTCTTCCTTGCTTTTTTGCCTCATAAATCTCTTCGACTCTTAGACCATGAACCTCGGAAATTACAAAATCGAAATATTTCATCCCATCAGGTCTATTTTTTTGAGAAAGATAAATGTTTTTGTAAGCATCAGAGAGCACTGAAAGAAGTCCGTCATGTTTTACTAAATCCAATCCTAATTCTCTCCATAATGGAGTATAATCTTTAGACATTGCTTCACCTCCGCTTTTTTTAAATTATATAGAAGACAATATTAATATGTCAAATAGTTTTAATTTATTAATAAAAATTAATCCATAATTTTTTTCTATTTTTCTAGGCTTTGACTGTCAAAATTTAAAAACCCTTTATTTTCTTTACATAAACGCAACCTTCCCACCTATTGGACTGCTCTCTACCCTTCGGAATGACCTTGCGGAATCTTTACCCTAAAGCCCTAAGTATCTTATTCCCTCCTCCACCTATCTCAGTGGATTGCACCCCATTTTTCAGACACCCTGAATATTAGGGTAAAATTAAAAGAAGCATTGACTATGAAAGAGGTCAGATTTACCATATAACATAATAACTTTTTTAAAGCTTAAGTACCTAGAGAATTCCCTTGCTTCTTTCGAAAAAACATGGCACTTTAGAGCAGAGGATCTACTCCCAAGCTTCTCTCTTGGCAAAGCTTATTTCCTAAATGGCTTATCTCTCAGAGCTATCCTTAAGAGATCATCTCTTGCCTATTCAACTCTACATTATAAGCCTTTAAATTATAGCCTTCAAAAGATTAAAAAACCTGGAGTAAAGCCTTTTAGGCATCTCCTCTTTTGGTAACAAGGAAAATAAATATTCTTTAACCCCAGTTTTGCCGACAGAAACTTTAAAAAAGCTGCAGCAGTTTCATTAATGCTAAGTGTTTAAATGATATCCCAAATCATCTATTAGGTGTAAAGCAAGCAAAAAAGTAAGCCCCCCATAGTAATAGAGGCCTCTATTCAAGATAAGTATAGAGTCTCTATTGGCAACTTATGGTTGAAAAAATCCTCTTGACTTTTTAAAAAATTAAGTTCTAGCGCTAACTGATAGATTTGATTAGGTTCTTTGAAAAATGTATATGTATAGTTGAAGTAAAAAGATATAAATTTTAGGGTTTTATAATTAATTTCCAAGATCTGCTAGATCTGATGGATAGAGGCTTTCAGAGGGTCAATTTGCAAAATATAGTTTGTTCTAAACAATCACAAGGCTTGATTAATGAGGCTTGTATGAGGTTAGGGTTGCAACCCGCCCTGCTTCAAAGGGGATTGCATGGGGAAAAGGCAACCCGCCCCGCTTCAAAGGGGATTGCGACTTTCATACAGTTCTCTTATTTCCTTGCTGTCTAACACTTTACGTTGCAACATAGTAAACATCTATGAAGTCCTTTTTACTTCCCCTTTGAACTATGGCAGATGTCTTCATTGCA
>JANXDB010000064.1 GCA_025060015.1 Caldimicrobium sp.
CCGGTAGGATTCCCATGGGCATCTTTAAAGGTGATAATTAGATCACTATCTATGGCATTAGTAGTGGTTAAACCTTCATATATAGATAGAGGAGGGTAGGTAAAAACCTCTCCTCTCTCATCCACTGGGCGCACATAGAGCCTATCTATTTGAAAGTTTAGGGCAGGATCGGTAATGGGACTCGAACTTCTAAAGCTTCCAAAGACGGCTTCACTACTTCTTAAGGCATAAACATCCAT
Organism: Caldimicrobium sp.; assembly: GCA_025060015.1. Lineage (GTDB taxonomy): Bacteria > Desulfobacterota > Thermodesulfobacteria > Thermodesulfobacteriales > Thermodesulfobacteriaceae > Caldimicrobium. The sequence continues at coordinate 240 of JANXDB010000064.1, forward strand.
CTTTCCAGAAGCAATAAGTTCTGGTTTTCTTACAAGGAGGGGATTTACTTGAAACTCTGCGGGATCCAACCCCACGAAGAATAGATTTATTCCTGTAGATAGGAGAATTCCTGAGGTGTCATTGGAAAAGGCATAAGCCCAGCCCTCTTTTGCCTGAAACACGAGCTTTCCTCCCCTTACTATAACTCTAATTTGGTAGTTTGAGCTCGTCTCATAACCTGCTTCAGAGAGAGCTCGATTAATCTGATTAGCCAAATCCTCTATGGTTGAGTCCTCGTGAAGATTAAGATCTACCCTCACGGGATTAAGTTGACCCTTATCATTTCTAACCCAGATATAAAAAAAACCAGACCTATTGAGTTCTAAAAAATAGGGAAGTTCCTTGATATAACGAGTACCCTGATAGGCCCCCTCCAGTTCCCCCTTAAAGAACTCTAAACCTACTCCTTGAGTGTGGAGCTCATTAACCACCTTTATAAGTTCCTCTCCGAATAGCTTTAGTTTTCCAGCTAAATTTAGCTCTAAGACTCTTCGTTGATAGGCGGGATCATCAAAGGTGCCCCAACTTAGCTGAGGGGGTGCGGAAAGGATTTGAAATTCAAGTCTTCCCGTGCCTCTAAAGGCATCTTCTATAAATAGTCTTCCCTCTTTAAGGTAAGCTCTAACGGTATAACTATAAGCCCTTTCAATTTCATTCAAAAATTCTCTTAGAGTTTTATCTCCAGTGATAATGAAGTTTCCCTGAACTTCCCTGCCAAAGTGGTCTCTTCCCTGAAAGACAATGTTGCCTGTGGATATTCCGAGGTCTTGAAAGGTATCTCTCTCTCCTAAGGGTCTTCCGCCCAAGTAGAGGGCAGAAGTGCTGGAAACGTATTCATAGTTGTAGCTATCGGAGAGTTGCTCCAAAAGCTTCAACCACCCTCCTAATTCTCCATTTGTAACCTCTTTGCCGGTTAGAGGCACTCTCTCTCCTTGGGAACCCACCCAATAAATATCTGTCCCAGAAATTTCAAGCTTCCAGCTATAACCCACATTAACCAAGTTAAAACCCTTTCCAAGAACTATATTATAAGCCCCCTCTTTAGTCTCAAAGTATTGAAGACCTGCCAACTGAGAGAGTTCTCCCACTATACGATCTCTCTGATCTCTGAGATCGTTAGCAGTCCTTCCCCCAGACTCTCTGGCAATCACCTGTAAATTTAATTCCGCAATCTGAGAAGAAAGTCTATTGATGTTATCTACTATCTCTTTCAGTTTAAGGCCTATCTGAGTTTCTAAATCCTTCATTCCTCTAAATTTAGCTTGGAATGCCTCCACAATTAGCTTTCCAGTTTCAATAACCTGGGTCCTTGCAGATAGGTTCTCAGGATAGTTAGAGAGATTCTGCCAGGAGCTCCAAAACTCTCTCATAATTTTGGACAATCCGCTATCTTGGGTTTCATTGAAAAGACTCTCCAGGATTCGAAGTCCAGACTCACTTGCAGAAAAAAGTCCCAAATCCATCTTTTTTAGATTTATGTTTCTCTCTAAAAAGGCATCAAAGTAACGGATGATCTTTTCAATTTTAGACCCCGCTCCAAAGGAACCTACCGGGGATGGACTTGGTGGATAAGTGGTTTCAACAGCCTTTTGTCTCGAAAAGGCTGGATTGTTTACATTAGCAACATTGTGGGAAATGACAGAAGTTGCAGTCTGAAAGTTTAACAGAGCATTTTTGGCAATATTTAAAGCAGAGGATAATCCAGCCATAGTTTAGGCGCTCCTAACAATGAATCTACCTTCTGAGGGGGTTCTCTCATTGTTATAGGTCTCCCTATTAATAAAAAAGCTATTTAACATACGATAGGCTTCCTCAACAAAACTTAATCCAGCTTCAATTATCCTGCGATTTTGTTCGTTTTTTTCCCTAAGTTCCTTTAAAATTTCTAACTCTTCTGAACTAAGATCACTCTGTTGAAGTAAGTGGAGTAGTCTAACTTTGTAAGCGGACCTTTTGAGGATTTCCTCCACTGCTCCCTTCATCAAGGCACTTCTTTCCTCTTCTAAAACTCTTTTAAGTTCCAAAAGTTCACTTCTTACCATAAAAGAAGCCTCCTTTTATTTATTTTCGGCTTTTAAAAATTTGTTCTTAAAATAGGGGCTTTTCTCTAAGTTCTTTCGTAGGTAATCTCCTAAGCCTCCCTCTCTTCCCGAAACTCTTCTTGCTATCTCCTGATATAGGTAGTCCTGAAATATTCTTCGCTCTGAGGTCTCAGGGAAAAAACCGCTTTTAATATCCGCTCGATCCAATCCTTTTAAAATTTCATACCACAGGAGAGACTCAAACTCGGCACAAAGCTTTTTCAAGGCAAGTTGGGGCTCTCTCTTAGCAAGCTCCTTTATTTGGGTTAAGTTTTGAAAATGAAGGGTGTAACTATCTACCTTCATTTACTTTTTACCCTCTAAATAATAATTAAATCCCCATGCAGGGCTCCTGCGGCCTTAATAGCCTGTAAGACCGCTATAAGTTCCCTTGCTGTGGCTCCCACTGCATTTAGAGCTCTAATCAACTCTCCTAAAGTAGCTCCTTCCTCAAGGACCACAATTCGTGCCCTTTCCTCTTTAGCAGCTATTTCTGTTCTTGGCGCCACTACAGTTTCCCCTCTTCCAAAGGGTAACGGTTGAACTACCTCCGGAGTTTCTCTTACCTCTACGCTTAAATTTCCATGAGCCACCGCAACCCTGGAAATACGCACATTTTCACCAATTATCACTGTGCCAGTTTTCTCA
>JANXDB010000010.1 GCA_025060015.1 Caldimicrobium sp.
GTAACAAGGATGCCCTTAGTGATTGATAAGAGGAGGGATCCCTTTTACATAGAGGGAAGGAAGGTAGGGAGAAAAGAGGGGAGACAGGAGGGGAGACAGGAGGGCTTACAACAGGGTTTACAGCAAGGATTACAACAGGGACTTTTAAAAGATGCTCAAGAGATGGTGCTTGAGGTGGTGGAGGTAAAGCTTGGGGAAGTGCCAAAAGGCCTTGAAGAGCAAATCAAAGCGGAATCTGATCGAGAGAAACTAAAGAGGCTTCACCGGGAGCTTATTCTTGCCTCAAACCCCCTGGAAATAATCCAACAATTTGGCTATAGAGTCAGTGAAACCTAATCAAAAAAGCACCTTACAGTCAATCCGTTAAACAGAGGGTTCTATTCGTCCATTTTATAAATATATTTATAAAATTAAACATTTCTTTCAACATATATGCTCTATCTTTGAAAACCCATAAATCCTAAATTTGACTCTTCTGCTCCCCCTATCTCAGCATAAAGTGGGTGCATAAGTTTCATCTTTTATTGGAAGGGGGAGAAAGTGACAAAATTGAAAATCCAAAATCTATCCCAGGAGGGCCTCTTAATGAAAAAGGGAAAAAAACCCGAGGTAATTGTGGAATCTCCATGTATTGTATTCTGAAAGACTTAAACTCTATTAAAGAAGCTTATTACTATGTAAACGCACTGTTTACAGGTGAAAGAAACCTTTGAAGGAAAGTGGAGGTAAAGAGGATAGCACAAAATCAGTTGAGATTAGTAGCAACGAGTAGGTGAGGAGAAGCTTAAGCCTTTTATTATACAAGGATAGGACGGCTTGTGGAGAGGGTGATGAAGAAGAGGAATAACAGGAGATATGGGGCAAGAGGAGGAAAGCCCCTTGGGAACTAGTGAGAATAGATAGCATAGTGTATCTTTTGAGTGGGATAAAGAGGTATATAATAGCTGGGGTAGATACATAAGGAGATTTAGATTAGATATGGGTATAGTAATTTATCGAGAGGAGTACGAGGGATTTTTTATGAAAAAGTTTAGAGTGATTTCGCCTTTTGAGATAAGGGGTGTGAAGACGATAATGGGAGTTAAGTTTCTAAGGGAATTTATGAGGGAGCTTGAGAGGGAGGGAAATGCGTATATAGAGGTTTAACAGGATGTTGGATGAGGAGTTTATTGAGGACAGGGAGTGGATGTTGAAGGATGATTTAGAGGGGTTTAACAGGGAGCTTATGAGGTATTTGATATGGTATAATACGGAGAGGGTACAAAGTGGTCTTGGGAATGTATCGCCTTTGGAGTGGATTTGTTATAAATTTAACGAGAACTCCCCTCAGTCTAAAATCCTATGGACTCATACAAGAACTTGTCCTAAATTAAAAGAAGGATTATAATACTTAAAAAAGTTCCTTTAAGAGATTCTTTAGATGTATAAAGAAATTAATACTCAAGCTTCAATTAAGTCTCCAAAGGAGTATGTAATTAAAACTTTTGAGGATTTACTTAACGCTTTACGAGAAAACCCACATTGGGCGGAAGAGTTAAGAAATTTAATTCTTAGTAGAAGGCTTTTAGAACTTCCTGAAAAATTTGATGAATTCGTGGAAAAGCGTTTTACACCTCTTGAAAAAAAAGTAGATAAGATAGAACAAGATGTGGGAGTATTGAAGCAAGATGTGGGAGTATTGAAGCAAGATGTGGAAGTATTGAAGCAAGATGTGGGAGTATTGAAGCAAGATGTGGGAGTATTGAAGCAAGATGTAGAAGTATTGAAGCAAGATGTAGAAGTATTGAAGCAAGATGTAGAAGTATTGAAGCAAGATGTAGAAGTATTGAAGCAAGATGTGGAAGTATTGAAAAGAGATATGGGGGTCTTGAAAATTGATGTGGGAAATCTGAAAGGGGACAATTTAGAGAGGAAGGTAAGAGAGAAAGCTCCTGCGTATTTTGGTAAAAGATTCAGAAAGATCAAACTTATTGATTCCTATCGTTTAGCAGAAGCTTTAGACGAGGCGGAAGAGAGAGGTATAATAACACCTGAGGAGAGAGCTCAGGCATTAAGAGTAGATGTGTTATTGCGTGGGAGATGGGTTGAGAAGGATAAGGATGTAATGTTGGTAGTTGAGGTGTCAGTTGTGGCCGAAAAAAGGGATGCGGAGAGGGCTTTTAGTAGAGCGGAGGTGATTGCAAAGGTGTACGGGATAGAAGCTATACCTGTGGTTGTTGGAACAAAGATTTCAAAGAAACTTGAAAGTAAATATCCTCATGTTCTATTTATAAGAATAGAAAATGAATAATATTCTTTCTCTACTTTTCTCAATTTAAGAGCTTTAACTTTTTTGAGGTCACCTGTTTTTATATTTTCCTTTTTCCAACAAAATATAATATATAGTCCCCTTGAGAACTAATTAACACATTTTAGAATTTCATCAATAAGTGGATTTTCAGGCACTTCCTTTTCTAAATTTGGGATATATTTTAAAAGGGTGCAATTTGTGGAGCTTTCTGCAATAGGGTTTTTGTGGTCAAAGGCCTGTTAATAACAATTTTATGTAGAGGGGTAGGATGGGTAGGGCTTGACATAGGGAAAAAGTTAATTATTATAGGATTGTTAAAAAAAACAAATCGGGACGTAGCGCAGCTTGGAAGCGCACCCGCTTGGGGTGTGGGGGGTCGGCGGTTCAAATCCGCCCGTCCCGATTTTTTTAATGTTTCTAAATTTATAAAAAAACCAGGCACCTTGCCTGGGGGAGGTGAGCTATGAGGGCAACTCAAAGGGCCTGTCTCGTAGAAAATTTTGAGATTATTCCTACCCAGCAAGGTGCGAATCAACGATGCATCTGGAGTTATCACTTAGTGGTTGAGTTTTGGAATTCTCCCTTCGATCTCCTTGCCGAAGCAAAAAGTGTAGAGAGATCTCTTCTATTTGCCCTTTGTGGCTCTAATCACACTAGCGAGATAAGGTCCTTTAGCTACCAATTCAATCCCTTTGGTGTCTCTGCCCAAGTAAACTCTGGACAAGCTCATATCTACATCCATACCTGGCCAGAAAATGGTTACTCGGCCATTGATATTATCGCTACCTCTCGTGATAAGGCCTATGAGATCTTGGAAAGACTACAAGCAAAACTTCTTCCTGAGAAAGTATGCGTAGCAGAGGTGGCAAGGGGCCTATCACAAGCTGAGTGGGGTGAAACTTGACTGGACGCTTTTGGTGGAAAGAGCGTATATTTAAGGATTTTGGCCATAGCTACCTCGCTGAATTAGTCTTTGAAGAGCGGGGGCTTCAGAAAATTCAAATCTTGAAAAATCCATCTTGGGGATATTTTCTTGTACTTGATGGTATTGTCCAATTCACAGAGCGCGATGAATATATTTATCATGAAACCATCACTTACCTGCCTTCAAGTCTTTTAGAAGAATCACCTGAAGAGGTACTAATAATCGGTGGTGGTGATGGAGGGGTATTAAGGGAGTTACAGAAGATTTCCACCATCAAAAAGATTGTTCAATATGAGATTGACAGCCTGGTCTTTGAGCTATGCCAAAGGTATTTCTTCAAGATATCCGGGGATTATGACGATCCTCGGGTGAATTTTAACATTAAGGATGGGCTCTTAGGGCTAAAGGAGAGCCCATCTCAATCTTTCGATTTAGTTATAGTTGACTGCACCGATCCCGTCGGCCCTGCAAAAAGTCTTTATACCGAGCAATTCTATATGGAGTCAAAGAGAGTTCTAAAATCAAAGGGAGTATTCATCCAACAGGCAAGTTTACCCGCCTACTTTCCTCATGTACTGAAAGAGGCCTATCCTGTAATAAAAAGTGTCTTCCCCTATGTCAAAGTGGTTAGGGCTTATGTGCCCTGTTATGGTGAGGAGATAGCCTTACTTCTAGCAACGCTTGAGGAAAAGGATTGGTTCAATCCCCTTTTAAAATTCAATGGGCGTTATTATCATTCACGGTTAAATCCTTACTACTTTTCCATCCCTGCACCATGGCTTAATCTTATAAGTCCTTGAAAATAACAGGCGGACACCTTAAAGGCAGATCCCTTTATACTCCACAGAGAAAGTCCTTTTCTATAAGGCCTTTGAGGTCAAGAATTAGGAAGGCCCTTTTTGATATTTTGGGACACGACTTGACTCATATCAAAGTTTTAGATCTATTCTCTGGCACTGGTGCCCTGGGATTTGAGGCTCTGTCAAGAGGGGCTGAATTTACACTATTTGTAGATGCAAGCCCACAAAGTATAAGTCTAATTAAAAAAAATCTACTTCACCTCGATCTTACGGAGAAAGCTTTGATCAAAAACTGGAAATTACCTCAGGATCTCTCTAAATTGAAAGACTATGCCTTAAAAAGGGGGATAACCTTTGATATAGTATTCATAACACCGCCCTATGAAAGTGGCTTATCTTTGAGAACTCTTGAGAGTTTGCCAAGGGAGATCCTAAAAAGAGGAGCAATAATTATGGTTGAAGAAAGAGCTACTGTGGTGCTACCTGAGAGAGTGTTGGATTTTTCTCTCAGGGACAAGCGAATTTATGGCGAGACAGCCATATACTTTTACACTTATGGGTAGCAAACAGGCCCTGATTTTGGTGAAGGAATAAGGGTTCCAAAGTAATTCAAAACTGTTTGAAGGCGATAGCAGATACCTATTTCCTCAGGTTTTTCATCAAGAAAAAATCGCTCCCTGGTTTCATAAAGGGTGACTTTTCCCAAAGCATGTCTTTCAATCCTGAAAAATATATCTCCAGCCAGGGGTTGATTTTGTAAATCATGGAGTGGAGGATCCCAGGTGAGTCTTAGTCTCCCCTCATTTGTAAGCTCTACTTTCACGTTCATAGGAAAAGAGGGAGGAGTTGTCCAAGAGACTACTCTTTCAGATATAAAAGGTGTTTTAACAAGGAAATCCTTTTCAAGCTTCAGACTGTACTTGTAGTGAAAACCTGCCTTGAGATCTGTGTCTGAAAAAAGAAGTAGTCTTCCTGCAGAGTGAAGTTTTGGCTTGAGGGTGTAATGTTTTAGTCTTGGTTTTGAACTCTGCTTAACAGATATTTCCTCACGTTCGATAATTAGGGCCTTTATCTTGTTAAGAGGATAGCCACCTTTGGTTTCAGAGGGAAGGTTAATCCAGAGATTAAACCCCAGAGAAGTGGCCTCGATCTCTAACTGGGGATCATCAGGGATGCTCTTTTCAACAGGAAGTGGTGGAGCCTTTCTGCCACAGGCTGTAAAGAGAAAGAGGAAACAAAGAAGAATTGTAAAACCTTTCATAGAAGTTTCAACTTAACCATCCTGGCAGAGTGACACTGAAGGTTTACGGCAACAGGTAGGCTTGCAATATGTGAGGGTTGAATCTCAATGTTTACAAAGAGAGCGGTGGTCTTTCCCCCGAAACCCAGCGGTCCAATATTTAAGGCGTTAAGCTCTTCAAAAATTTCTCTTTCAAGGGAGGCGATTTGATGATCGGGATGAGGTAAGCCCGGTTCTCTAAAAAGGGCCTTTTTAGCTAAATAGGCTACCCTTTCAAAGTTTCCTCCAATACCCACTCCTACAATCAAAGGAGGACAGGGATTGGGTCCAGCCTCTTTGACCACATTTAGGACAAAGGCCTTTATTCCTTCAACCCCTTTGGCAGGAGGAAGCATAGCAAGTTTACTCATGTTTTCGCTTCCACAACCCTTGGGCATAAGCCAGATTTCAAAGGTTTGATCTTTAGTCAGTTCGTAGTGTATCACTGCAGGGGTGTTGGTTCCGGTGTTTTCTCTGGTTAGCGGATGCGAGACCGAGGCCCTAAGATAGCCAACTTTTACTGCCTCCTCGATTCCCCTGTTTATTGCCTCTTCAAGCCAAGAATAGCAGTGCTCCTCAGAAAATCTAACTATCACCACAGGTATTCCCGTATCCTGACAAAGGGGAATTCCTTGCCTCTGAGCTATCTGCTGATTTTCAATAAAAAGCCTCAAGGTATAACGAGCTAGAGCGTTTTTTTCCCGATCCAGGGCTTCGTGAAATCTCTTGAGCACGCCCTCTGGAAGAGAGATACAGGCTTTGCGGTAGCCCTCTCTAACTGCTTCTAGAACCTCTGTAAAGGTAAGCCTTTCCATCCCTTAGAGTATGGAGCATTTTTCCAATATTGTCAAGGATTCCATTACCTTTGTCCTTATGATATAGCTCTTTTCTATTTCAGTCTTTATATCCATAAGGGCCTCCGTAAGGTTAGTTGGTGATCCACAGTATATAAGCAAATTATGTCCAGAGGCGATAGATCTAAGAATTCTCTCCTGAAGTGGGTAGGTTGAAAGAGCCCCCATGCTTAAATCATCGGTTACTATAACTCCATAGTAGTTTAGGTCCTTTCGCAGGACCTCAATAGCCCTCTGAGAAAAGGTTACAGGTAGCCTGTCCCATGAAGGCACTAAAAGATGGGTAGTCATTATGAAAAAGACCTTGGATGCAAGCCCTTGGAAGGGTTTTAAATCAGTAGAGGTTATCCTCTCCTTGATTGGTAGATGATAATGTGGATCTGTTTTCACCTCTCCTAATCCGGGAAAATGCTTTAGAGTTGTTTTGATGTTGATGTTATTATGTATGTCAATAAAGATCCCTGCAAACTTAATAACCACGGAGGGATTTTTCCCAAAGGATCTACCTCTGAGATATTCTTCAGCTGATTCGTCGGCTAAATCCACCACAGGGGCAAGATTGAGGTTCAAGTCAAACTCCTTGAGAGTCTTTGCAATCTTTTCTGCCCAGGATACAAAGAGGGCCTCACCTTTTTTTTGGCTTTTTTCTGCAATGTCAAGTGGAGATTCGATTTCCATAGGAATTCTGCATACTTTGCCACCTTCCTGGTCTACTGCAAGGATTCCCTCTCTCTTTAGATGACTACAGAGCTTCTCTCTGTATGAAACAAAATCCTCATCGAAGTGTTCTCTAAAGAATATGAAATTTCTAAAGGAGAGGTCCCTGTACAGAGAGAGCTCTTCCTCATCCAAGATATGGGGTTTCACCAATAGGAGTTTACCGATCTCTCTGAATAGACTCATCCAAGGCTAAGTGTTATTTTTTGAAAAGTAGTTTTCAAAGATTCCAAGTGCTCTATCTATTTCTTCTAGAGTGGTGTATCGCCCCAAAGAGAAGCGGATGAACCCTTGAGAAAGGTCCTTTGGAACTTTGAGAGCAGTCATGGTAGTTGACCCCTTACCACCATGGCAAGCTGATCCCGTAGAAGCACATATCTGAGGGAGATCAGAGAGCACCTTTGCGCCCTCCTTACCCACAAAGGATACAGCGAGGGTATTGGGTAGGGTTTCTTCAGGTCTTCCGAAGCGATAGAGCTCTGGATAGATCTGCCTCAGACCTTCATACAGCCTCTCCCTTAGATAAAGCATCCTCTCCATTTCACCATGGAGATCTGCCATAGCAATCTCGTAGGCTTTGGCCAAGGAGGCAATTAGAGGCACAGATTCAGTGCCGGATCTTAAGTCTTTCTCTTGACCACCTCCCAAAAATAGAGGCTTTATCTTCAAGTCCTTTTTTACAATCAAAGCACCTATTCCCTTTGGGGCATACATTTTGTGCCCAGCCAGTGTCAACATATCAACCATGAGGTCCTTAATATTAACCAGTATCTTCCCCACTGCTTGACAGGCATCAGTATGCACCGGAATACCCATTTCTTTACATATGAGACCTATTTCCCTAATAGGCTGAATAGTACCGATTTCGTTATTGGCAAGCATAATGGACACAAGCTTAGTGTGAGGTCTAATTCTCTTCTTTACCTCATCTGGCTCAACGTATCCCTCGGGGGACACAGGGACGAAATCCACATCATAGCCCTTTTCCAAGAGATCAACTGCTACTTTTAGGATGGATGGATGTTCAAAGGCTGAGACAATAACATGAGCCTTTTGATACTGTGTAATGAGACCTAAAATAGCCAGATGGTTTGCCTCTGTTCCTCCTGAGGTAAAGATGACTTCCTCAGGCTTTGCTGCAAGAAAAGAGGCAATTTGATCTCTAAAGCTCTCTAAGGCTTCTTTGGCCTTCCTACCTAAGGCATGAGCAGAACTGGGATTCCAAAATATCTCTTCAGCATAAAGAGAAAAAGCGGCACCAACCTCGGGTAGGACTGGGGTTGTTGCGTTGTAATCAAGATAAATGAAGGACTGTTGCATATTTTTAAGTATACACATAAACAGAAAAAATTCACCTATAGGTTGTTTACCCTTGAAAGTGCTATATAATTGATTTCTATGGCATCTTATTTAGATCTACTAAAGCTTTTGCCAAAAACCAACTGTAGGGAATGTGGTGAAGAAAGCTGTCTTCTCTTTGCTTTGAAAGTTTTTAGCAGGTCCATTTCACCAGATAGGTGCCCCTACTTAAAGACCAGTGTCTTACCAGCAGAACTTTCTGCTTCGAAGATAACCTTCGATCAAACCTTTGAAAATCTGAAGTATCTACGAGAAAAATTCAGAAACTTGGAAAATTTTTTGGAAAGGGCAGAAAATCTTGGTTGTCAAATGAGGGAGGAAGGAAATTCTTTATTACTTTCTTATCTTGATATCAAAATTGAAATCGCACTGGGTGAAGGAGGAAAACCTCTTGAGATTAGAGACTGGGCAAAGGCCCCACTTGACCCGAGGGATGAGATTCTCCTTTGTAATTACTTCCTATTCAATGGAAAGGATTCGTTAAGTCTAAATTTTGTGGGTCTTGAATCCTTTCCTCACTCAATATCTAAGGTTAAAACTCTTAAAGCCTATGGTGAAGACCCTTTAGCAGAGTTAATGTCCTCCTGTTCACCAGCGTTAGAAGAGATCTTGAGGAACTTTATTATTACTGACTATGTAAAACTTACTTCAGGCACATCCTTCATAGTGTGGGTATTGCCGAGGGTTCCATTGAAGATTACCTTCTGGGAGGGAGATTTAGAGGAGGGTTTATCACCAAGTTGTAAAATCCTTTATGACCAAGTTGCACTCTCCTATTTAGACCTTGAGTGTCTGGTTTTTTGTGCGGAGAGATTGGTAGAGAAGTTAAAAGCAAAGGTATCTATCGGTGGTTGATCCAAGGGTATATTAGTTATAGAGAGAACCTTACTTGCATGGATTCGCACTGCCGTTGCTTTCCTTGCCTTGGGTGTAGCCATTTAAAAATTTGATATATTTATCAGGGTTCTGTTTTACGAATATTCAGATAGACTTCCTCAGTCCATGATTCATTCCGCTAAGTAGCTACATCAAGTGGGAAAAATACTGATCCTTTTTGGCATGACAACTCTTCTCTTTGGAAAATTTAACTTCCCTAGGACACCAAAAAAGTAGAGATGGAAGATTTTGTTAACTCTAAGGGGGTTTATCTTCTATATTTTATTTTGGTTCTAGTTGTGGAGATTTTACTGCTTATTAATTTTGTCATCCATTAATTCTAATCTCTGTGGTAGGGATGTCCCCTGAGAAGACTCACCGCTCTAAAGAGGGCCTCTGCCAGTACAAGTAATGCAATTTCGTGGTTTAAGGTCAATGGAGACAATGTGAGAGTGAAGTCAGCTCTCCTTTTGAGTTTTGAAGAGACTCCTTCGGGGCCACCTATCAGAAAAACAATATTTCTATTTGTATGAAAGAACCTTTCTAAAAAGAGACAAAATTCCCTGGTGTTAAGATTTGCCCCTTTTTCATCTAGGAGCACCGTATAGGATCCATCTGGAATTCTATTTTCTAAGAGTTCTTCCTCCGCAAGTACTCTTGCTTCCCTTGATTGAAAGGATCCCCGAACTTTAGGTAGCTCTACTTTGATCTTTATCCACTTGGATAGAAGTTTTTGGAAATATTCAAGACCTTCCTTTACAAAGGGGTATTTAAGTGGCCCGGGTGCCAAAATATGAATTATCAATCTTCGAAATCCTTTCTTATTTCTATGCTCCTTTTCCAGGCCTCACTTACAGCTTCTATCACTATTCCAGGAAAGCCTTTGGTATATAGTACTTCAAGAGCCGATATGGTTGTTCCACCAGGAGAAGTAACCATTGATTTTATCTCGTAGGGATTTCTTTGGGTTGCCTTTGCTAACTTGACTGTGCCTTCTATTGTTGCAAGGGTTAGTTTTTCTGCAACTGGTCTTGGAAGTCCACATTTCACTCCTGCATCAATGAGAGCTTCAATAAATAGAGCCGCATAGGCTGGCCCGCTTCCGGAAAGGGCAGTCACTGCATCCATAAGATGTTCCTCAACCATCATAACCTCACCAATAGCGCCAAATATTTTCTCAACAATCTCTAAATCTTCATCAGTGGCTGAGCTGCCCCTTGAGATGGCACTTATGCTACTTTGAATCAAGGCATTTGTGTTAGGCATCACCCTTATTAGACGACTCCCCCGGGGAAGCCTGCTTTCATAGAATTTTATTGGCAAGCCAGCAGCTATGGTGATTACAAGGTGTCTTTCCACATCAACATCATCCTTTATTTCGAAAAGGACTTTATCCATGACCTGAGGCTTTACAGCAAGGATTAAGATATTACTGTGTTTCAACACCTCTCTGTTGTTACCAAAAGTTGAAATCCCATAGTATTCCTCTAAATACTGTCTTCTTTCGTTTACAGGCTCAGAAAGGAAAATACCATTGGGAGAAAACATTCTCCTACTCAGAAGGCCCTTTATCATAGCTTCAGCCATTTGTCCTCCACCAATAAACCCAACTACCTTGTGCATAGGATCCTCCCTAACAAGGATTTAACAGGATTATGAGAAATTCCCCACTCAAGAGTATTATACTTCTATTGACAAAAATTGAAATGGGTTTATTTTATGAAGATTAGGTGCTCTCATTATTGGGGCCGTAGCTCAGAGGGAGAGCGCGTGAATGGCATTCACGAGGTCGAGGGTTCAAGTCCCTCCGGCTCCATTTTCAAATGACAGTAGTTTTTCAATTCCTTGATGTCTTATGTCTATCCTTCAGAATATTAAGCTTTGATTCTTCTGTTCCACATCAGAGGGTTGGATTACCACCAACAGAAAATTCAGGCTTGCCAATCTCAATTCCAAAAATCTTATGAGGGCTTTTGAGGAAAATCTCAGGGATTTTAAAAAGCTCCTTGAAATATCAACGGAACTGGGCCTTGGTATTTTTTTGTTTGGAATCAGAATCATGTGCACCCTGGCCAGTTCACTGTGCTTTACCTCCCAAGGAATGAAGTGGTAAAGTAGTCCCTAAGGGATCTCTATTATCATCATTTTTAGGTTCTTTACAAATTGGGTGTGGGATCGGAGGGTGTTGTGGTTATTCACATTTGGGGAGTTTACACAAATACAGAGAAGAGGCTGAGTAGGTTTTTGGAGACCGTTGAGAGGAATGGGTAACTATACCTAAACCCTTTAGAGCTTTTGCCTGAAGAAATCTTACGAACCTGGAAGGGCAGGGTGCCTGAATTCCACTTCTCATCTTAACCATAAGGACCACATCGCCTCAAGAACACGGAGATTGGATAGCTCTCAGGACTTTTTTCCCTGTTAGAGATCTTCATAGGCCACAGAATAGATGTCACAGTTGAAGCCAAACAAAAGGCAAAAGCCGTAGATAGACTTTTACAAAATTTTAAATCCTGATGGAATCTCACAAGCTATATCTTATCAATTAAAAAATAACTTTTGCCCTTGGAAGTCACCATTGACGCCTGTTTTCGGTTACGAGAGATGGGGGATGGGATGTCTTGCAGGTAGGTTTGCAGGTAGGGTGAGAAAGTAGCATAGGGATGATTGGGATGTGGAGCACCTGACGGGTAAAATTAAGGAGCTTCAAAGTAAGGATTGGTAAGTGTTTTCGCACCTGTCAGGTGCGAAGAAAAAATCTTTTCCTCGATTCCGTATATCTGGGTTAGAACTTGGCTGGGAAGTCCACACGATCCTCAATTAAAGACTTAGTTAAGCGATATGCCTTCACAGACTCAACATGCTACAATCAGTTCAATTAAAGTTTTTCGACTGAATTTGCTCTATCCTATCTATGGAGGGAGGTGCCGCCCACAAAAGAGCTCTATCAAAAACCTCTTTATACTCTTTGGTGTAAGATAATATGTCTCTAAACTCTCCCAAAATAGCCAACGTTTTGCATAAGTCTCTCTGGGATTAGAGAGTTTAAAGGTTTGAAAGGTCTCTAATTCGATTGCATACTACAAGATTTGCTGATAAGTTCTTATAAGATTTATTAACCCCTCGCCACTCAAGGCTTCAAGCTCATAATACTTTGCACCAAGCCATTTAGCTATGTCCCTTGCCAAATCCATCCTCAGTAAGTCACTCTTGATCTCAGTATCAATCACCAATGGATAGACATAGGGAAGTTTACTTAAAGTGCTACAAATTGAAGACACCTCTTTTAATGGATCTTCAGCCTTTTTAAGTGGGATATTAGTCTTTCCATCGGTTAAGAGAATTAAAATCACCTTACTTCCCGGATTTCTATAGTGATACTTTTTTATCAACCTATAAGCCTCAAAAAGCCCAGCTGAAAGGGGGGTGTTGCCTCCTGTTATGATGTTTTTCAAGGTCCTGTGGGCCAACTGAACGGATTGGGTAGGGGGAAGGAGGAGTTCCGCTCCAAACTTTCTGAATATGATAAGTGCTACTTTGTCACGTTTTTTATATGCATCAATCAGGAGCGAAAAGATAGCCCCCTTGACAGCCTCCATCCTTCGTTTTACACCCTGGGAACCTGAGGCATCAACAACAAACAGTAAAAGCTGACTCTCCTTTCCTCCTCTCTCCTTCGAACACAAATCCTCCCTTTTTATTACAATCCTCTCCCCTGAACCACGCATTTTCTGATACATGGAGGCCTTTTTTAGGGTTTCATAAATGTCAATCTCTCTATCTTTAGCAAATGGAAGACTTCTCAACTTATAACCTCTTCTTAAGGTTTTAGCTCTGCTTCTCCTTCCCGCACTCTTTGTCAATTTCCTGTTCTTTGGAAGTAGAATCTTTCTGATCTCTGAAAAGGCACCAATCCGAAAGATCTCCTCCTTTGAAGAGCTGGGAATAAGTTCCTCTATAGGCCTTTCATTGCTCCTTGACTCTGTCTCACCTAATCTTTTCTGCCTCTCTTCTCCCTGGAATTTCTGCTCTCCCCTTTTAGATTCATTCTGATTTTCAGCTTGATGCGGTCTCTGATCTCTATCCTCCCTTTCACGCTCTTTATCATTTTCTTTTTTTGTTTTTGGGTTCTTATGCTCTTCAGTTCTTTCGTTTTTTTGGCTTTTTCTATGGGAGAACACAAGGGGTGCCACATAGTCAAAGATTTGCTCCTGCAGAGACTTGTGCATAAGCAAGCCTGCAAGGGCTCTTCCGGCAAAGAAGAGAAAGATCTCTGCCCTGTGAGTGCGAACGCCTTCGCTTAGAGCCCTTTCTGTTAGGTAATCCCAAAGGTGATGCTCCACCTTGTAACTTTTAATTAAACCTCTTGCAAGACCTATTCTCCTTTTAAGTTCATCCGTTGATGAGTCAACATTAGAGGTCAAGCTGCTTCTAAAAAGCTCTCTTCTATCGGAGAGTTGCTCCATCGGGGCACAAAGCCCGATTTTGTCAAGGTAGTGAGGGCTTACCTCTCCATCTTCAGAATTGATAGTGGTTATCAGACAATAGTTATGCAGGTTTTCAAAAATTATGGCTTGCACGTCATCCCTTAGGAGATGGAGATCATCAAGAAGGACGTACCCACCTCTTGCCCTCTCGAGCAGACCCTCTATGTATTGTGGTTCTCCTTTTTCAAGGGTTTTTTCAAGGTCAAGGCCTGATAGGAGGTTTTCCTCTCTTGCGTGAGAGGGGATTTCAACGAATTTCTCCCGAGTATAGCTCAAATAGGTTTTAAGGCTTTTCAAAAGGAGAGACTTTCCCGTACCCCTAACACCAACAATGACGCAGCCACCACATTTGGGATCTACAAGGTTTAAAACTATACCAAGTTTGGCAAGATAATTACCTACAACCCCTGGAAATAGCTTTCTTACAAAACTAAAATCAAAGGAGCTGGGTGATTTCATAAAGCTTCTTAACCTCTTCCTTGGGATCTTCAAAGGGAAGCCTCTTTAAACGGTGTCTCAGTGCCATTGCTAGAATCTTCTTAATATGACTGGTCTTCAACTCCTTATCACCTTCAAAGGAGGCATAGGCTTTTGAGGCTTTCAGAAGAACAATATCACCTCTATGACCATCAAGGCTTAGCTCCGCAGTGAGGCTTACTATCTTTTCAAGAATTTCATCAGAGACTTCAATCTCATGCCAGAGTCTCTTTGCCGTTAAGATCCTCTCCTTTAACCTCTCCTGTTCATCGTACCAGGCCTTAAGAAAACCTTCCTTGTCGAGGTCAAATTGAATCCGCCTCTTTAGCACTTCTTTTCTCTTCTCTTTATCAACTATAGCTTTGATTTCGACGCACAATCCAAATCGGTCGAGAAACTGGGGCCTAAGTTCCCCCTCCTCAGGATTCATAGATCCAACCAGTATGAACCTCGCTGGATGATAGAAGGATAACCCCTCTCGCTCTACTCTATTCATACCCATGGCCGCCGAATCGAGAAGCAGATCAACTATATGGTCCTCGAGAAGATTTACCTCATCGATATACAGAAAATTCTGATTAGCCCTTGCTAAGAGCCCTGGTTCAAACTTTCTCTTACCCATGGTGAGAGCATATTCAAGGTCTAGAGTTCCAAGTACTCTATCTTCCGTAACTCCAAGGGGCAACTCTACCACTTCCATTTTCTTAAACTCAATCTCTAAGGTATCACCACGATTAAGACGTTCTTCGCACTCCACACAGAATGGTCCTTTGATTGAACAGTTAAATCTACAGCCCTTTACAACCTCTATCTCTGGAAGGAGCTCGGCAAGAGCTCTCACAGTAGTGCTTTTTCCCGTTCCCTTCTCTCCCATGATGAGAAGCCCGCCTATAGAGGGATCAATCACATTCAAAATTAGCCCGAGCTTCATCTCCTCTTGATCAACAATTGCCGTGAAGGGAAAATTCATCAATTACCTCCTGTTAAGACCATATCTATCATTTCCTTCCAGTTTGATACTTCGTCATAGCTTATCACATCAATCTTTCCTCCTTGAAAGTCTCCCTGAACATCTCCTAACCTCTCTTCCATCCAGCTCTCAATTTCAAGATATATCCTTTTTAAGGCCTCTTTTACATCCTGAGAGGGATTCCAAAGACCTCTTTGCCAGGCCTCTATAAGCCTTCTTCCGATTTCTTCCAGGGCCCAGGGATTGTTCTCTTTGAAGAATCTCCTATTTTCTTCATCCAATAGAAATATCCTTGCTATTTCATCAAAGATCCAATCGTCGACCTCCTGCGTAGTAGCCTCCCATCCGTAGACACGTCCTACCCTTTTCGATATATCTCCTGCTCCCTTATAGCCGTGTCTTTTCATACCCTCGATCCATTTAGGGTTTAAAAGTTTAGTTCGAACTACTCTCCTTATCTCATCAGCAAGATCTCTAACCTCTACATGCTCTGGTTCTCTTGTGTCACCATAATAAGTCTTAGGGGATTTTCCAGAGAAATGTTTTACAGCCGAGGTCATGCCACCATGCGTTCCAAAGTAACAACAACAGCTGAAAAGATCGTATTCGTCGGTGTCAACTTTGTTATAGGTGATATCTACCGTCTTTAGGGCTTCACCAAGCTCTTTATGCTTTGGCTTACCCCAGACATCCTTACCGTAAGCATATCCATTCCAGTAGAGAAAAATCTTTGCAAGATCCTCTTCTTTCTTCCAGGCTGAGGCGTATACTGCCAATTGCGTTCCCGCGCTGTAAGTTCCAGGCATAGAGGAAAAAATTCTAATCGTTGCACCTCTGATATCGCCACCATTGGCTTTCAACCTCTCAAGGGTGTGTTTTCTTACGAAGTTCATATCCTCACTTTCAGGAAGACTTGCCACCTCTTGTATTGCCTCATCAAGAAGTTCAATACACATAGGAAAGTTATCCCGTATAATACCAGAAACCCTTATGGTTACATCTATCCTTGGTCTTTTTAATTCATCAATAGGGATCACACTGAATCCAGAGATACGCCCATTAGCAAGCCACTTTGGCTCTACTCCAAGGAGATACATAATCTGGCCCATAACCTCACCATCAGCCCTCATGATATCACTGCACATCCAGTATATAGCCACATTTTCAGGATACTTTCCTTCCTCCTGCAAATGTTTGTCTATGAGCTTGTTTGCAAGCCTCTTTCCGATTTCATAGGCACTTAATGTAGGTACTTTGTAAGGATCAAGGGAGTAGAAATTTCTGCCTGTTGGAAGGACATCATCTCTGCCCCTTGTGATCAGCCCTGATGGTCCAGCTGGTATGTACTCTCCACGAAAACCTGAAAGTAAGGATTCGATCTCTTTAGAAGCCTCAAGTCTTGCATCGATATCTAAAACTCTCCTAACAATATCCTGCCACTCCTCGTCATTCCAATCGATATTTGCAAGAATTCTACTGATTAACTCATTGTAATCAACATCTATCAAAGCCAATCACCTCCTTTCCTTGGGTTTTTCTATCACACTTCTTTTTTTCAAGATCTCTGCTACCACAGCCTTACCCAACTTATCAATATCCTCTAAGATTGCACTGTAAGATCTCCCTAAGTTCTTGTCGATGTGTTCCCTGTTTGACAAAAGCACTGAAAGATCATAACCAAGCATTTGGGCGAGTTTCTTTCTCAAACTCACTCTCTTTCCAGCGTCGTATCTCAAGATTGCGTATATGTAGTCAACTCTCCTATCTCCCTCTGGTATGGTTCCAAAGACATGCATGCCATCCTGAATCTGTGAGTTCCTAATGAGAGATAAATGAGAATGGATGGCCTCCGATAATTCCTCAAAATCTATCTCATGAATCTCCTTCACAGTTAGTTCAGCAAGAGATCTCCTTTTTCCCTCTACAAAGAACTTCACACCTCGATCAAGGTTTGTCTTCTTTACGAGTTCAATGATCTCATGTTCAAGAACATGCCTTCTTGCTTTGTCCTTGGTAAGGTAATGTTCTCCAAGCAGTCTCTCTAACTTTTCAAGTTCTCCGTAAAGGCCAGACTCTGTTAAGACATTTTGCATATGGTCAACAAGAACTGCATAGGCTCTTCTCTTGGCAACTGTGCCTTCAGGCGGGTTATCAGCGTTGTATATGTAAAGATGAGGAATGGTATCAATGCATATATCAGGAAAACAACTATCACTCAAGCCAACTCCCTTTCCAGGTAAAAACTCTAAGTTTCCATGTGTGCCTACATGAACAATTGCATTTGCCTTCCACTCACGAGAGAGCCACAGGTAGGTGGCGATATACTGGTGAGGTGGAGGAACATCTGGATCGTGGAGAATTTTACAAACCTGGCCATCACACCGCGCACCGGCACAACCCCTCTTCGGCTGAACGCAAACCAGCACATTACCATAACACACTCCCGTGATAACTATCTTGTTTTCATAAACCATTGCAGGTGGTATGCTGTTTACCTCTTCTCCTGGTGGTCTTCCCCAGGCTGAGATGATCCTGTCCTTGACCTTCTCTGGCAGTTCATCAAACCAGGAGAGGTAGGTTTCAACAGGTAGTAGTCTCAGAGCGCCTCCCCTTTTCACTATCTCCTCAACGGTAGTCCATCTGAACTCTGATATGGCTTTTCTGTTCATTATGTCATCAATTAAAGCTTTTCCACTCTCCGGCGGTTCCACGGTATAACCAGATTCCTTCATTCTCTTCATAATCTGCGCAACGGACTCTAAAGTATCCAAGTGAGCACCAGAACCAACGGTTGCCTCAACAGAAGCACAGGGATTATTATGTAATATAAAGACAATTCTTCTCTCTTCAGGTGGCGTCTTCATCAAAGTAACCCATCTAACAACCCTGTTCACAAGCTTTTGGATCCTACTTTTTATTGGCTCTTTGTATCTTTCTCCATCTCTCTCCTCTCTCTGTGCTGCAACTATGATTGGTTCAATCACTCCTTCAAATTCAGGAAGGGCTATTGACCAGCCAATGTCAAGGTTGAGCTCCTCCTTCTCCCACTCCTCCAAGGTCTTGTAGTATGACACCACAGGTGAGACAACGGGAATTTTCATTCTCTTAAGAAGTTCTACACCCTCCTCTGCAACCTCCTTTTTGTCTAGAGGCTTTCCCTTTGAGCTTCTAAGGAAAAAGAAGATAAGCTTTATTAGGATATCTACCCTTGGCTTGCCGTCTTCATTGATCAACCACTCTTCAATGATCTCTCCTATTCCCTTTATTCCAAAGGCTTCATCTCTGACTGAGTAGGCAAACATGGGGATCACCCGAAAGCCTCTACTTTCGAATTCTCTGATTAGGAGATCTTCTAATTCTAAATTGTTGATCATTATAGAGTGTCTGGGAAAGAGGATACCAACGGTGGGTCCCTCTTTTTTTGGATACCATTTTAAGTACTCTTCTATGTCACTAAAAAAATCAGGGGCATCAGGATGATAGAGCCCCTCCCAGGGGGTTTTAATTGGGTCTTGATATTTAACATCAAGGCCGTGTAGCTCCTTAGCCAGAAAGTTGTAAAGATTGAATATGTTCTCTCTGCCGCTTCTCATGATGTACTCGTAGGCCTTTGCTAAAATCTCATAACTCACATTTGAATGAATCCAAAAGCTTGGATCATAGGATAGATATACGATTTTTGTTCTCTTGTTCGACTTTGTTAATAAACTCTTTTCAAGGGCCTCCCAGAAGCTTTCATTTTGCGACCTATACGTAAGTAAGATATCGCAGTTTGTAATCTCCAATAAAACATCCTTCCATGTCTCTGGCTTTTGATCGAGATTTCTCGCAGAGTAGACTTTAACCTCAAAGTCTTTTATTTGTTTGGCCACCTGATTGAAGAGGTTATAGTAACTATGCCAGCTAATTACCACTAATTTCATTTAACCTCCCCTGGAATAATTATTCTTAAGTTATTGTGGTTTATCACCTTTATATCAATCTCATACAGCTCGCTTAGATTAGTCTCTGTGAGGACCTCATTAGGAATTCCAGCCCAAAGTATAGTGCCCCTTTTTAAAGCAAAAACCTTATCGGCAAAGAAGCTTGCTAAGTTAGGATCATGCAGAGTCATTAGTGTCACCAACTTTCTCTCAAGGGTTATCCTTTTTATGTGTCTCATGATTGATATCTGATTCTTAAAGTCAAGATGGGTCGTAGGTTCATCAAGGATCAGCACCGGGGCCTCCTGAACCAAAGCTCTTGCAAGCAGGGTTAGCTGTCTCTCACCTCCGCTGATTTTTAGGTAAACCTTGTGTTGCAAGTGTTGAATTCCGAGAAGCTCCAAGATCTCCTCAGCTTTGTCATAGTCTTCTCTGTTGGGAGTGGAAAAAACTCCTACATATTGAGCTCTACCCATCACCACAACTTCTCTGACTGTATATGGAAAGGACAGGTCTTGCCCTTGGGGCACAACGGAGAAAAACTTGGATCTCTTCTCCGCTGACAGGGCATCCACAGGCTTATCTTGCACTCGCACCTCTCCTCGATAGTCTCTCCACAAACCAGATATGCACTTATAGAGTGTGCTCTTTCCTGCCCCATTCGGCCCTAACAATACAGTAACCTCTCCCTCCCTTGCCTGAATGTTCACATCTCTGAGGAGATCCTCCTTCTCACCACTATGTCTAAAGTAAAGGTTTATCACCTGTAACATTTGTTAGAACTCTATTTACCCCAAGCCTCCTTTCCACCCCTCTTCATCAGATAAACAAAGAACGGTGCACCAAGAATTGCCGTGATTATACCAACGGGAATATCAAAGCTTGTCAGATTTCGTGCTATGGTATCCGCAACGATCATGAAGGCCCCTCCTCCTGTTATTGAGAGTGGCACCAAAATCTTATGGTCTGCTCCAATAAACATCCGTATCAAGTGGGGCACAATAAGGCCTACCCAGCCTATTATACCGCAGAGAGAGGTTGCCACCGCGACGGACAGAATGGCAAATCCGATGAATAGAAAGCGATCTCTCTTTACATTTATGCCGAGTAATTTGGCCTCTTCCTCGCCAAGGCTTAACACATTTAACCTCCATCGCATTAGAAAAACCGGGCCCATACCCAAAAGTAAACCTAAAAGGCCAGTTTTAACTCCCTTCCAATCAGCAAGGGTAAAACTTCCCATAAGCCAATAAACTATGCTCTGCAGTCGATGGGGGTCTATGAGAAACTTAATCATCGATACCCCTGAAGTAAAAAGGGCAGACACTATTACCCCAGAGAGGACTAAAGGAAGTCTACTTATTTCTCCCTGAGTTCTTGCAAGCACAAAGGCTATAAAAACTGCCAACACACCAAAGATAAAGGCCATCACTTGCACCGGTATGACCTCAAGAAAGCCGATGGATATGGCACAACCAAAGGCAGCTCCTGCAGAGATGCCAAGTATATACGGGTCAACTAAAGGATTTTTAAATATAGCCTGAAAAACTGTTCCAGCACCAGCAAGAGAGGCACCAACTATAAAAGAAAGAAAAACCCTTGGTATCCTTAAATCCCAGATAATGCCGTATTCTGGTATAACCTGAAGATTTATCTGATCAGCAGATAGGACACTGGAGATACCATAAAGAAGTAAGCGTAAAACTTCTCCAAAAGAAATATCATATGCTCCAGTAAAAAGCGAGATAAATCCAAAGACAAGTGGTGCAACCAAAACGATTAATATCTTAACACTTGGAATTAGTCTATAACTTAAAATCTTCATACATTCTTACCAGGTTGAAGTTAATGCCAAACACCTTCCTGTAAAACTCATCAGCTTTACTCTCAAAGGATACGCTCTTAAACTGATCAGGATACATCTTTTGTGCAACATATAGAGCTAAAATTGGGACTTTTGGAGACCAGGTTGACCAGCGAGGGAGTTTGTAAATCCGTCTCTCTCTAACCGCCTTTACATGTCTGAGTGCTTGATTGTTTATAATCCAGCTTTCGTCGTATTTCGCACCCCCCCATATGAAGATCACATCGGGGTTCATCTTAACGATCTTCTCAAGTGATACATCAGCGTTCCGCTCTGAGATTTCTTTACCTAAATGTATACCACCGGCAAACTCAATTACATCGTTTATGATGCTTCTCTTTCCTGAAATTACCGTTGGTTTACTGGTGATATGAAGAGCTCTTTTTCGCATGTTATGAGGAATTTTCTTTGTTCGATCTCTTACGAAGTCAAGGAGCTTTCTCATCTCTTCAATAACCATCTGTGCTCGTTTTTCTCTATTAAAGAGCCTACCATAAAGTCTTATCATCTCGTATAACTCCTCCAAGTTTTCTGGCCAAATGGCAATCACCTTAAGATTTCGTTCTTCTAAGAACTTTACGACCTCAGGATAAAAGCTCCAAGTGATAATAATATCTGGGTTCACCTTCATCAGTGCCTCAATGTTTAAGTTAGCACCTGTGCCAACTGTAGTTATTCTTGGTTTAATTTTCTCATGGACAAATGCCTTGTAGACTCCACAAGTCTTCTCTGCAAAATCGGAGATGCCAACGACCTGATTCCATAGATCAAGAGCAGGGATCATCTCAGGTGTGACGACAAGGACAGCCCTCTCAACAGGGGTACTAACTCTAACGGTTCTACTCAGCTTATCGGTGTATATTAAAGTCTGCGCATGTGAAGGCCTAACCCATGCGCAGAGGTAAAGTAAAACCGTAAGTAACCCTAAAATTTGTACTCTAATTCTGCGAACCATGATCTTCCTGGTGCCTTGTAATAGTAGTAATACTTATCGTCGAAGATATTATCAAGAGACAGGTTGATCTTGACATTTTTTGTCAGTTTGTATGAGGCCCTGGCATCAACGACGAAAAATCTGTCGTATGATCCATATACTTCTTTCTTTTTGTCAGAATTATCATCAAGGCTATACCACTTGTCTTTGTATCTACCTACCAAGTATAATGAATACCTGTTTCTGCTCAGCTCCATCCCGATGTTACCCATCCATAAGGGAAGATAGGTCATCCTCTTTCCTTCTATCTCTGGTTTTACCTTATTTTTTATAATTTTGGAGTCAGTATAGGTTAAATTTAAGAACAACCTCAAACCAGTATCAAATCGTTGTTCTAATCCAACCTCAAAGCCCCTGCTTTGAGCCTTGCCAACATTTACGAGCTCTTGGTAAGTGGCATTAACCCCCTTTCTGTATATCAGGTCAGACATTTTGTTGTGAAACAAGCTTAAATCCACCTTAGCCCCTTTCCAGAGCCTATGACTGATGCCGAAGTCACCGGTCCAGACCTCCTCTGGCTTTAAATTGGGATTACCGACATAAGTTGTTCTACCAGTTGTCCAGGTTCTGTATAATTCATAAATGTTTGGAGCCCTGAATGCCTTTCCAAGTGAAACTCTAACGGTTGTAGAATCAAGTGGCCTAAACACAACGGCAAATTTTGGACTAAAGGATTCTTCAGTGTTTTTCGAGTATTTCCTGGGGTATCCGGGGAGTGGCAGGAGAGTGGTCTCGTTGTTTTGAAGAACAAGTCCGTCGTAGGTCTTCCAGTTGTCATATCTTAATCCAAGGTAGAGGGTCAAGTTAGGCCTCAATGTGATTTCATCCTGAATGTAGAGGGCAAAGGTTCTTGTTTTGCCTTTAGAGTTGTATCTTAACTCAGCTTCTGATTCCTCATCTTTCCAGTTGTAAAGATTATTCTCCTTTGTATTTGCAAACTCCTGTCTGTAAAAGAGGCCATAGGTCAGCAAATGTTTTTCAGCAAGTAAGGTATTGAACTGCCAATCAAAATTGTGAGCTTTTTGTTTTGTATCGGTCACATATCCACAAAGGCGAGGAGGAGTTCCTGGGGGGCAGCCACCTAAGATAGCATTGGTCCCTGTTTGCACATACCAGTCCTTAGTTATACGATTTAGAGAGTAATTTAACTTTGTTGATATGTTTTTAAAAATTTCACCTTCGAATTTAAGGGCAAGGATGTTTTGCGTTTTTCCCCCTGGGGTTCCGATGTAGCTCCTGAGTAACGTGGATGGAAAGAGAGGAGCACCAGTTGTTGCATTAATAAGTAAAGTGTGAGGCGAGTCGTAGTTGTATTCGTATTTTGAGCTCATGAAGGAAAGTCTGATAAAGGTTTTCTTGTTGAAATCATATTGGGCTTTAATATTTATTGTTTCATCCCACCATCTGTTGTCACCGGTATCACCCACAATATAGGTTACACCTCCAGTTCTCGTATAAGATTTCTTTGCTCCGAAGTTTAGCCATGTTGAATTAGTTGAGGTTACGAGATCTGTAGCGTAACCATTCGTCTCCTTTCTTCCGTAACTCAGGAAAACTCTAAGATTGCCTAACTTATCTCCATAACTAACATATACCTTTCTTAAATCATCCATTGCCTCTCCTCTTTCGAAGGACGAGCCATAACCTCCCTTTATGGTCATCTCCCTCTTATCAGGCATTCTGGTTATGAATTGAACCACTCCTGCCATAGCGTAGTTCCCATATAGGGAAGAAAAGGGCCCTTTTACCACCTCAACTCTTTCGAGATTTTCGGGATCAAAGCTAAGTATCTTTACATTGCTGTAATAGGCGTCATTTAAAACTATTCCATCCAGCATAACAAGAGTTCTCTTCTGTTCTCCTAATCCTCTTAATGAGATATTAGCTAAAGTGTCCATCAATCCCTTGCCTCTTCTGGTGTTGACTCCTGGGATATCGTTTAAAGCTTCATCAAGGGTCTTTGGGTTCTTCAAATCTAACTTTTCTCTTGAAAGCACGTGAACACTTGCTGGAGAAAGCTCTACCTCTTTCTCCGTCCTTGTTGCCGTAACCGTTACCTCGGAGAGATCTATCACATCAGCCCCCTTTCCTAAAGCATGACCATGAACAAGAGAGCCCACCAATCCTAAAATCATTGCTCTGACCAGGTATTTTTTCTCACACATACGATACGCCTCCTGAGATATTAATATTTTATAATAGAAAATAACACTAAATATGAAAAACTCATTTAAAATAATATGAAAAATTTTCACAAAATCTTGTCTCACAATATATCTATTAGGGTCATGACAAATAGGGGCAATGGACTGTTTTGTGAGTTTGGAGGAAGCCTTAAATGATTGCCTAATAAGGTGCACACATCAAGACAAAAGATTCCCCCTAATTTGCCAATAGAGACTCAATACTTATCTTTAATAGAAGGCACTCTTTTATCAGTTGTTATTTAATATTATCAAGGTTCATTGCCAGTAGTTAGCCAATATCAAAATGGCGATTAATTGTCAATTTTAAAAAATTTTGCCTTTCAATCTATTAATCTCCTTTTGTAAAAGAAGTTAATTCTCTCTAAATGTCTATGCTTATCAACTTCATCTCTTAACCATAGGGATATTCTGTCAAGGACTGTTAAAAATTTCAAAATCCATAGATAGTAAAAGAAGGTATTTTGAAAATAAAAAAAACTTTCTATTTTTGATAGCTGCGATGGTTTTAGTTTAGGGTCTTTTATAGATATTCTGGCGTAAAGGGCTTGCTGTCATCTTGGCGTCATGTTGAATCTTGGTTTTTAAACTACCATGGCATTTAGTATTTTTTGTTGAACGGGTTGTTCAACTCCAATATAAAATCTGAAGACAGGCCTTTAGGTAGAATTAAAGCCTTTTTAAAGTTGGCATCTACAGTGCTGTATTTTCCGAAATCCCCTCTATCTGTGTGATCGGTGCTGTCGTAGTATTTGCCCACATATAAATTGCATAAGTTCGAGGTCTTATTATAAGGTAAAAGGTAAAATTGAAAATCAATTATTTAGCTTCTCACTAACCCCTTCTCCCATCGAAGACTTAAAAATGCTGCAAAGACTTGAAGCAATCAAAGATGCCTCCCCAAAGAAAGGAAGTCGCCCTTAAACTAAAGGTCATAAGCCCTTGGTGGATAGATTTGGCAGAAAGAGAAGTATAGCTTTGGAGCCAGTATCTACGATGAGAAGGATTATAAAGTATTTGAAGGAAAGGGGGTGAGTTTGAGAGGAGGCAGTGAAGAAGCTTTAGTTTATTATGGGAAGAGTGGAGGGTATATTAAGAGGGAAAGAAGCTGAAGGATGTGGCTAGTAGATTTGGATTTGCCTATGAAGAGTAGTCATTTATCGAGCAGGAGGGAGTGGGACCTTTGAAGTAAGTTTTGGGCTTGGGAATGTATCATTTTTGGAGTGGATTTGTTATAAATATAACGAGAATTCCCCTCAGTCTAAAATCCTATGGACTCATACATATCTCTTGCCTTCTCAACAGATTTCCCTTATACTTCCTCTATGGCTGAGCTTAAGACCTATGATCTCTATGCTAAGGCAATCCTTAAAGACCCTGAAAATCTTAAGGCCTTCCTTCAAGAGTTTCTCCCAAAGGACCTCCTTCCCCACTTAGATCTCTCTCAGCTCTCTCTGGTCCCTTAAGAACAAATCTCCCTTTCCAAATAAAAACGCCTCCTTCCTGACATCATCGCCCAAGTCCCCCTCCTCGGAAAACCTCTTCACCTCTACATCCTCCTTGAACACAAATCCTATCAAGATCTCTCAGTTTACGCTCAAATCTTAAACTACATCTCCGCTCTCTTTGAAAAGGCCCTCAAAGAAGGCTCAAAACCTATTCCAGTGCTTCCCTTCATTTTTTATCACGGCCCAAAGCCTTGGCTATATCCTGTTGAGTTTGTGGAACTCTTTGAAATACCTCCTGAGATCAGGTCTTACTTTCTAAACTACAGGGTGTTACTTCTTGACTTGGTGAGCCTTAACCGAGAGGACCTTTTGAAGGGGATTGAGCTTTATGGTGTGGTGTATACATATCTTTACTTGCTTAGGAATCTTGACAGACCGCTTGAGGAGTTGTTGAGGGGGATAGTGAGGTTTGCGGAGGTGATGGGGAAGTTAGGAGAGAGGGAGAGGTGGTATATGGAGTTGTTTGTGTTGATAGTGTCAAAGGAGAAGGGTCTTGACTGGGAGGAGGTGTTGATTAAATTGAGGGAAGTAGGAGGTGAAAGAGTGGAGTTTGAGTTGAAGACGTATTCAGAGATGAAATACGAGTTGGGTTTGCAACAGGGATTACAGCAGGGATTACAGCAGGGGATACAGCAGGGGTTAAAACAGGGATTAAAACGGGGATTAAAACGGGGATTACAACAGGGACTCTTGAAGGAGGCTCAGGAGATGGTGCTTGAGGTGGTGGAGGTAAAGCTTGGGAGGGTGCCAAAACAATTGAAAGAACAAATCAAGGCTGAAACTAACCGAGAGAAGCTAAAAAAGCTTCACAGGGAGCTCATCCTTGCAAAAAACCCTGTGGAAGTAATCCAACGATTTGGTTATAGAGTCAACGAAACCTAATAAAAAACACCATACGGTGAATCTATAAAAATCTTCTATGTCCAATAAGGGTTTCCAGCATAGTTCATGATATTTCAAACTCCCTACTCACTATCCACCCCTATAGCATGCTCCACATGACCATAACCTTAACTCACCTTACTAACGTTCCTGCACTATCACTTAAAAACTTGCTTGTCGTCATAGTCTTGAGCGTTAGCTCCTTGGCATAAAAGACGAAAAGAAACCCATGAAGTCAAAGATTGTGACAAAGCCTTGTGGTAGGTCTCCTGTCTTATCTGGCAAGTGGTCAAAGTGGAATTCTTATCGGTTATGTATTTGGTAGATGGTTCTAAAGTTTGGTGGTTCGGTGGATATACCCATTTCTCCGAAGAGAGCTCTTACAAAGCCCTCTCTCTGTTTGTGTGGTAGTCTGAGAGCGTATTTGAAAAAGAGTATGAACAGGATTAAGGCTCTTAGATATTTGAAGGGTCTCCCTAACTTCCTTATCCGCTTGTTTTGTGAACGTGCATCAAATATTTCTTGGGTCAATGAGTATTTCTCCATAATCTTTCCAATCTCTTCTCACTGGGTAATATTAGCTCATAAACCTAATATTAGACACAGCGGTAGGCATGATAACTATTTTGAGAGTTGAGGTTTTTCTAATGTGCCAGACAGGTTAAACCTTAGACCAGCGCCTGAAATGTAACCGTTTATTTTAGACTGTAAAAAGTTCGAAGACTTAAAGTCTATCTGTCCATCACCCAAAAGTTCAAAGCCCATAGCTTTAGCCCTTGCGGTAAAAACTTTGCCTCTGAGCTGTATGGAAAGCTCGTCAATCTTAAAACCCTGCGCATTAATACCTTTCAAGCTAAGAGTTCCATAAAGACCATCCTTAATCCTAATACTTGCGGATAGGCTGTCCGCTAAGGAAGTGCATATAAAACTCTCCGCACTGACGCTTTTTGAGAAAATAGACAGCTCCGCACGGAGCTCTTTTCCTTCGCAAAGACCGTTAACGACAACTTTAAACGGAAGTAGATATAGCTTAAGACTGTCAAAATACATAAACCTTGAACCCTGAGTATAGAGATTAACTCTC
>JANXDB010000025.1 GCA_025060015.1 Caldimicrobium sp.
CACACTATAAAGCTCAATCCCTTTTAAAAGGTCCTCTCGGTTAAGGCTCACCAAGTCAAGAAGTAAAACCCTGTAGTTTAGAAAGTAAGACCTAATCTCAGGAGGTATTTCAAAGAGTTCCACAAACTCAACGGGATAGAGCCAAGGCTTTTGGCCGTGATAGAAGATGAAGGGAAGCACTGGAATAGGTTTTGAGCCTTCTTTGAGGGTCTTTTCAAAGAGAGCGGAGATGTAGTTTAAGATTTGAGCGTAAACTGAGAGATCCTGATAGGATTTGTGTTCAAGGAGGATGTAGAGGTGTAGAGGTTTTCCGAGGAGGGGGACTTGGGCGATGATGTCAGGAAGGAGGCGTTTTTCTTTAGGAAGGGAGATTTGTTCTTCAGGGACCAGAGAGAGTTGAGAGCAAATACTTTCTTATCCAAACATTCTCTGCTCAATACTCTATGGAAACTCACTATGTGCCCATTGTTGTAAGCCTATCCAGGAGTAATTACCTCCTCCACTATACCCACCTTTTCAATGGGACTTACTAAAGGCTTGAGATCAGCTTCAGAGAGGATTTAAGTGATATATGTTTTAGTTATTAACCCTAAAATTTAATTTGTCCAAAAAAGGGGAGCAATCCATTTCATCGATAAGCCTGGAAGTATTGTTGAATTTTTGAATTTTCGTGTTTTATTTTCAATGTATTATTAACATAAGATTGAATCTCACTAAAATATTAATTCACCAAAAGCCCTTGGGTAAATGCTATCCAAATTAAAAGAAATAGTTTTAGAAGCTGGAAAAATCTTAAAGTCATTTTTTAGAAGTAACTTTGAGGTTAACCAAAAAGGTCCTATAGACCTTGTGACTACAGCTGACTTTCAAGTTGAGTCTTACCTTAGAGAGATTCTTTCAAGGGAGTTTCCTGACCTCCCCATTATAGGAGAGGAATACTCAAAGGAGAATGACAAAAGATATGAGGGCAGTTACTTTCTTATAGATCCTCTCGATGGAACCACCAATTTTGCCCATGGTCTTCCTTGGTTTGCCATATCACTTGCTTTGATGATGGATTTAGAACCACAGATTGGTATTATCTATAACCCCATAACAGGAGAGTTATTTTACGCAGAGAGAGAGAAAGGAGCATACCTTGGTGATAAGGCCCTAAGGGTATCCCGAAAAAGCAGACTAATTGATTCGCTCTTAGCAACAGGCTTTCCTGTAAGCAAGATCAGAGAAAAACCTAAACATTTTATCAGACCCTTTGAGGAATTTATGATAAGTTCAAGAGGGGTGAGAAGATTTGGTGCTGCGGCCTTAGATCTTGCCTATGTAGCCTCAGGTCATTATGATGGCTTTTTTGAAGCCCTGCTTAAGCCTTGGGACACAGCCGCAGGTATTTTACTTGTCACAGAAGCCGGTGGTAAAGTCACGGATTACTTAGGTGAGTCCTTTCATCCTTTAAAGGACACTATCATAGCCTCAAATGGGTTAATACATAATGAGATGGTAGAAATTCTTAAAAACAAACATCCTGATACATTCAAACCTTATAGAAACCCTATACCTGCTGTAGACCTGATAATTGAGTATCAGGGTGGCATAGTCCTTATCGATAGAAAAAATCCCCCCTTGGGACTAGCTTTGCCTGGAGGTTTTGTAGAATACGGAGAAACTCTGGAAGAGGCTGCAATTAGAGAAGCAAAGGAAGAAACCAACTTGGAGGTCGAACTTTTAAAGATCTTAGGCTGCTATTCTGATCCTAAGAGAGATCCTCGATTTCATACAATCTCCACTGTCTTCATAGCTAAAGGATTTGGTATCCTAATGGGAAAAGATGATGCAAAGGAGGCCGTGGTTCTAAAACCAGAGGAAATCCCCTGGCCTAAGCTGGTCTTTGATCATGAAAAAATCCTAAAAGATTACATAAAGAGAAAAGAGGTGAGGACTGGTGGCTATTGACAACATTATTTCTAATATAAAATATGAGGTTGGTGAAGACGTCAAGGTCTTTCTCTACGAACCAGATACCCTTATTGCGGAATTGCTAAAAGAGGTCCTAAAGGATTTTGAAATTGAGGTCAATTTCTATCCTAGCCATAAGAATTTACTCAAAGCACTCCTGCAGGATCATTATCAAATTTTGATCATAGCCATAGAGAGTGGTGATGAGAGAGAATTGGAACTCTTAAGAGAAATCAAGAAGTTAAAAAAAGATCTTTTGATCTATGGGATGGTGGAGTTTCACAAGAATTTGGATATCTCTCTGATATTTCAAGCTGGTGCGGATGAGATTATCTTTAAGCCCTTTTACTTGGGAGAATTCAAAGCAAGACTTTGGCGTCTTTTAAAGGAGTACTATTTAACGAAGAAGATCGAAAAATTCCTGATAGAGGATGCTCTTACATCACTGTATAATAGGAGATACTTTGAAGCTGCTATAAGGGAAGAATCCTACCGCGCCATCCGACAAAATTATCCTTTAACTCTTTTAATGATCGATCTTGACAATTTCAAATATTACAATGACACCTATGGGCACAAAGCCGGAGATAGAGTCCTTATAGCCGTTGGAGAAACCCTTTTAAATGCTACAAGACATAAAATAGATAAGCCTTGCAGATATGGTGGTGACGAATTCACCATCATTCTTCCCTATACAGACTGGAAAAATGCTGTACAAGTTACCAAAAGAATCATATATTACTGGCAACTTAAGGGATTCCAGCCTGTTACCCTATCTATAGGGATTTCACAGTTAATTGATCGTGGAGATTTAGAAAGAAGCGTCTCCAATCTTATAAATCGAGCAGATAAAAGTATGTATAACGCTAAAAAGAGAGATGGCAACACCTATGAGGTTGATATAGAATCTCTCAAGCTGGTCTTAGACGGAGAACCTCAAGAAAAGGGTTTACTTTATCAACCATGACATTGATCTCCTCACCGGGTGATAACCCCTCTCTCACGCCTACCATCTCGCCTGTAGTATTATAGTAAGGTAAATATACTTTTGCCTTTCGCTGTTGCACTTCCATCACAATCCCCAAGAGGGGAGTATCTTTCACATACCTCTGAATATACTTCAGAAGATAGTATTTCTTCCTTCTGTTTTGAAGATTTTGAGCTCTTTGAGTGTTGTTTTGTATTTCAGGCAACATTTTTTGTAACTCCTCTTCAGATATAAAATGGCTATTAAGGAGGTAAGACTCGATTTGATATTGGATTAAAAGATCGATGAATCTTCGAATAGGTGAAGTTTGAGTGGTGTAATATTCTAGGCCCAATCCACTGTGAAAGGCAGGCTGCAAAGTCAACTCAGATTTTGCCATGAATTTAAGCTGTAAAATCTGATGAAAAAGACTACTTTCTCTCTGATCTATTACCTGAAAGGGTTCACGTTGAGATCTAAAGATGCCAGGAATATTCCTTTCTATCAAAAATTTTGCTGCGTGGTAATTGCTAATTATCATCGCTTCTGCAATAAGGTCCCTAGAGGGCGTCATCTCAAATCTTCTAAACTCTATTTCGTCATCAAACCTCACTCTAAGATTTATCTCAGGTAAAATTATAGCAAAAGCCCCAGCCCTGTATCTCTTTTCCTTGTGTTTCATAAGAATTCTATATAACTTTGACCAAAAGGGATCACCACTCTTTAGATACTCATCTACTTCATCATAGGTGTATCTCTTTGATATCTTGATCACTGAGGGATAGATCTCAAAACTCGAGGCCTCTCCATTGCCATCCATTTCAATAATAAAGGTCAAAGCCTGCTTTATCTCTCCCTCGCGTAAACTGAATTTCTGATGAGAGAGCCCAAAGGGAAACATGGGAATAACTCTTTCCGGTAAATACAGGGTTGAAGCTCGCTCTAAAGCTCCCTTCCAAAGTACAGACCCAGGCTTTACATATTGACAAACCTCAGCAATGTGAACGTAGAGCTTCAGTTTATCACCGAGAAATTCAACACTTAAAGCATCATCAAAGTCCTCCGTTTCCTCAGCATCTACGGTAAAGACCTCCATACCTGTAAAATCCACCCTGTGCTGTTGAAAGGTTTTAATGGTGAGAACCCTCTCAGTTTCTTCTTTTTCTTCCTTTGTAAATTCACAGGGAAATCCTTCTCTCTCTAATTCAAAAAACCAATCCACAGGGGCCAACTTGTTTTTTATCAATAACTCTGCAAGTTTATAAGGATCTCTTAAGTTATGTTTTTGTAGTAATTCCTCTAAAATCTTACCCCCATTGTAAGGTTCCTTTTTTGTTACATAGTTTATAAGATTTCTAACCCACCAATCCCGTTTATCAGGTGATAACCCAATTTCCCCTGTAGTTAATAGGGCAGTAATTACTAAATCACCCTCCTGGATAAGCCGTATTCTCTCTAACTCTTTCTCCCTCTGATAGAGGATGGCTTTAACTTCATCTGGGGTTCTAACCTTGATAAGATCTGGCCCCTCGTATTTAAAGTAAAGTTTCTCCTCTACTACCTTTCGCATAAAAGAAGCTAATTCATCATCATCAGGCTCTCTTCCCAAAAAGAGAGAGGCAAGTTCACTGGCATTAATCTTCTCTACCTCCCCCCTAACAACCTCCCAAATTTCTTGCAAATTATACTCCTCTTTCAATCTCTCCCTTCTGTCATGCTTTTCTAAAAGTTTCTGTTGAAGCCAAATTAAATCATTGCTCTCTAGTTTATCTTTGCCCACAGAAAGTAGCGCAGAATGGCTAACCTGTTCCTCCTTTCCTGAAGAAAAAAGGAGATGCAACTTTTTACCTTTAATATCCCTTACATAGGCAGTATGAAATTTATCCTTGTAAAGGATATCTACTATGTGATATCTTAGGGATTCAAAGTTCATTAAAGATTTATTTTGAAGCTATTTGAAGTGCCTCTTTTAAATTTAAAGTCCCTTCATAAAGAGCTCTTCCGGTGATAACCCCAAAGATTTGGTAGGGTTTAAGTCTTTTTAAGTCATCTAAAGTAGAAACCCCTCCGGCAAGAATTATAGGATGCTTTGAGACCTGTAGCGCCTTTTGTAAGGGCTCCAAATCTACTCCCAATCCCGTCCCATCTCTCTCAATGATAGTAAGAATTATGGCAAATAAGCTGAAGTCATTTAGCTCTTTTAGAAAATCTAAGTAGGACACCTCTACTACATTTAACCAACCTGAGGTAGCTACATAGTTGCCTTTAATATCCACACTAACTATAACCCTTTCGGGAAAAGCGGAAGTTACTTCCTTTACAAATTCCTTTGATTCCAAGGCCTTTGTCCCCAATATAACCTGAGATACTCCATTATCTAAATAAAACTTAATATCTTCCCAAGTTCTTACGCCGCCACCTACTTGCACTGGTATAGAGAGTTTTTTAACCATAGCAAGGATCAATTCTCCATGAAGTGGCTTGCCCTCTTTAGCTCCATCCAGATCAACTATGTGTAGTCTCTTAGCACCTTCTCTCTCAAAATGTAAGGCGTAGTCAAGAGGATTTTCGCCATATACCTTGGTCCGTTCATAATCACCTTGAAAGAGTCTTACCACCCTATTTTCTCTTAGATCTATGGCGGGAATGACCAACAACTTAAGTCTCCTCCTAGGGAAAAGTTCTCAAAAGGCTTTTCAACCCTCTCTCTGCTAATTCCTCAGCAGTCAGCCATTTGATCTTTCCATATAGAGGCAAATTAAGAATATTTTCACTTAATGGTTTCTGTGTCTCATCAAAGGTTCTCTGCCAGAGAATCTTTCCAGTCTGTCCATCGTAAAGAACCAAAGTGAAGGCAACCGATGCTGGTGATTCCACTGCCCAACTACTTCCACGCCTTTGTTTAAATCTAAATATCTTCCCATAGAGAATGGCTTGAGTTTCTGTTTTCTTGGAAAAATAACTTACTAAATCTTTGGAGGTCTTAGCTACACTCAAGGCCTCCTCCAAGAGGGTCTCATAGTCATTTTGTGAGAGAAAAAGGAAGTTATGACGAAGAAATATGGGTTCCAACTCTTTTCGCAAAAGCTCGTTCATTACATCCTTGGCATAGGGTTCGATCTCCCCAGGTATTACACCAGCAACAGGACAATAGAAGGGAAGAGGGCTCTCTGTAGGACAATGATAATCAAAGGGCAAGACAAGAATCGTTTTAAGTTTTTCGATGGGGGTAGCTGGATATTCCCTTATCCCTGGGCTCACACCACAACCAGTTAGACCTATTATGACTAGAATCAATAGGACGCACTTTCTAATGAAGGACATAAAATTCCCCTTAAGAAGGAGTTTATTTTTGAATCTTTTTAATAATAATCCATCTATCAAGAAGGGCAAGATTTAAGAGAAAAGAGGGGGCTAAGCCCCCAAAATCAAATGATATTTCTACACCAACTTAAGGGCATCTTTGACAGAAACCACACCCACAACTCTTTGATCTCTCACCACAGGCAAATGTCTAATCCTGTAGTCGATGAATTTCTCCAAGGCTTCCTTAAGAGTACTCTCAGGACTGACAGTTATTACATTCTTGATGGTAAAGTCTCCCACTGGTTTTTCCCAACTCACCTCGTCGCAGCATAAAATCCCTACTAAATCCTTTTCTGAAATCACTCCTATCAGCTTGCCTGTCTCAGCACTGACCACCGGAAGAAACCCCACATTTTTCTCCACCAAAAGTCTAACTACATCAACTAATTTGGTATCATCAGTAACAGTAATAGGGGGCGTCATAAAATCCTCTATCAAAATACGTTCAGTAAAACCCTTTTTGACCCCAGCAGTGATTAGGGCTATCTCATTAAAAACATATCTCGGATCGATATATCCTCTGATGTTTTGATCTTTGTCCACCACTGCTAAACCCTTTACTCCAGACTGTTGGATTAATACCACCGCATCAATAATTCTTGCTGTATCCAATACAGCATCAACCTCAATTCTAACCTCTTTAATAGGGGTTGCTGTAGTATATCCTGTAACCAGGGCTTTCAAAAGTGACCTTTCCTCTACAATCCCTCTATACCTGCCATTTTCTGTAACGATGGCTATCCTCTGTCCTTCAATTTGCATCTTTTTCATCGCTTCTCCTATAGTGGTATCACCTGAGAGAATCAAAGACCTATGGGCAAAGTTACCAGCCGAGAGCTCCTCCCACAGCCTTCTTCCTCTGGTTTCC
The DNA here is from genome assembly GCA_025060015.1 of Caldimicrobium sp. Taxonomy (GTDB): domain Bacteria; phylum Desulfobacterota; class Thermodesulfobacteria; order Thermodesulfobacteriales; family Thermodesulfobacteriaceae; genus Caldimicrobium. The sequence goes on from JANXDB010000025.1 coordinate 7,155, forward strand.
CAGCCCTTAAATATAAAAAGTAAACCCATGACCATAGGAACACAGGTAGACCATAAAATAATGGATATGTATATATCACCAGTTATCTTTAACAAAAGAGTAATCATAAATGGTGTTAAACCCCCTGTAACCCCATAACCCATATTATAGGTAAAACCTATAGCAGTTGCCCTGATTTTTGCAGGAAATAGCTCTAATAATAAACTGGACATGGCTCCACTGTATCCAACGCCATTAAAATAGGTCAAAATAGTAGTCAGAAGAAAAAGCATAGTGTAATCCGGAGGATTTACATAGTTTTTCATGAGATAAAAGATCAATGGAAAAATAAGTGCATTACCATAGATACCAAAGATAAGTATGGGCCTTCTGCCGATTTTGTCTGACAACCATCCAAAAAAGATATACGTCCAAAGGGCAACATAGGTAGCATAAGCTAAAAGCTTCCCAGCATCGCCTGCTGAGATTCCAAACTGCTGCATATAATAGGAGACATAGAGCTGATTTGTATACCAAACAGGGCCATGAGCTCCTATAACTCCAATCCAAGCTAAGACAAAGAGCCAAAGATAGTGTTTGTTAGTGAAAAGCTCCTTTATGGGAGCACTGGTTACCCTCCTTATCTGTTTTAAGGCAGTGAATACCGGAGTGTCTTTGTATAAGGTATGAATAATCAGGGCTACAACGAAAACCAAAGAGCCTGCTATGACAAAACACCATCTCCAAGCGTAGGCTTCAAAGACCTCTTTTCCAAAGTAATTCTGGAGAAGAGAGACTATGTTTCCCGCAAGAGCCATGCCAAGAGCTGCGGTGGTAAAGAGGAATCCCGTGATCAGTCCCCTTCTGTGATCAGGCGTAAACTCTCCCAAGTAGGTTATAGCAGCACCAAACCCCCCTCCAAGAGCTAATCCCTGCACAATTCTCAGAGCAAAAAGGCCAAGGGACGCCCAAATACCCAAAGTTGTATAGCCAGGCAGCAAGGCAATACCAATGGTCCCTACCATCATCATGGAAATAGCTGTCAAAAAGGCAATCTTTCTTCCATATTGATCACCTATCTTTCCAAACATGAGTGCTCCCAGAGGTCTAAAGAGAAACCCTATTGCTAACGCCGCAAAAGAGGCTAGAAGACTTGCTATAGGATCATCGCTAGGAAAATAAACCTTAGCTAAGAGCTTAGCCAGAATGGCATACACATAAAAATCAAGCCACTCTAATAGTGCTCCAGTCCAAGAAACTACAGCCACAGGAAGAACCTCTCTAAATTCTACCCTCTCCCTTTCCATGATAACCTCCTTAGGCCTTTTCATTAAATACTTGTATAGGATTACTTAATGAATAACTTTATACTCTTAACAAGAGAAAAAGAAAAGGGATCAAAAATTGAGTTATGCATTAGAGGAAAAACTCCCCATTTTGATTATTTTTTAAATACTGTAAAAATTCAACGAAGTGGCAAGTCTTTGACCTTTCTAAAACCACCCTCTTTTATAAGCTTCAGAAAGAGCATGCCACTCATATAGGCATCCTCAAGGGCATTGTGATGAAGGGAAGTAGGAAGACCAAATCTTTTGATTATCGATTCTAAGTTTCCACTCCTATCCTTTTCTTCAAGGAGATCAAAGATATCAACTATCGGGGGACAAAAGGCAGCCCCGAATTCCTCTTTGATGACTCTCTGTAACATAACAAGATCAATGTGCACAAAAAAACCACAGAGAATACACCCCTTTGCATAGTTTATAAAATCAAGACAGACCTCACTTTTAGGACGAACTCCCTCCAGCTCCTTAGGGGTAATACCATGGACCTTAATTGAGGTGCTTAATCCTTTACTTGGCTTCATCAGTTCATAAAATCTGCTCCCAAGGTCAAGCCTGCAGTTTTTTATTTTAAAAGCTCCGATCGCGATGGGCTCATCCCTCTTAAGATCTAAGCCAGTGGTCTCAGTATCAAATACCACAAAGGTTGTCTCATAGATAGGCAGGTTCTTATCCAGATCCCAGTTGAATCTGGACCATTCCTCAGAATTAAAACGCCTGTAGAACCATCTCTTCAGAAAATACATTAAAAATACATCAACTTATATCTATCTCTGAGAAAATCTTGAAAGTCTCTGATGAATCTAAAGATATCCTTAAGGGTATTTCTATCTGCTTTGGATAGCAATTTTGGATTGATGTAATTATCAGGTTCTTTTTTCTCTCTAATCTTTTGAGCTTGAAATTTAAAACGCAAGGCAAGCAAAAACTTATAAGCCTCCTTTAAATCCTTGGCATAATCGCTACCAATGACATTCAAACCCCGTAATTCATTTATTCTTTCAAAGGTGTTGGGAGTTCTTATGCCATTTTCCAAGGCTAGTGCCCTTATTCCCTGCACTATAGGAAATATTCCACCCTTCTTTATGTCAAACTCGCCAAAATGTTCACCAGCCTTTTCAACAACAAAGTCTTTAAACAAACCCAAGGGTGGCTTGAAGTTTATGGCATCATAAGCCAGAAACCTGGCAAAGGTGGAGTTGATCCTCATGGACTCTGCAATTAGATTCCAGAGGGCCTGGGAGAGGGTTTCATCGCCAAAGATGCTTCTGAAATCAAAGAAAATGGCAATTCTCAGGGTATTCTCTGGCTTAGGATTATTTATCCAGTTATCCACCGCCCTTGTCCAATCATTGAAGGATCTTCTCCAAAAGGGCTCATTCAACATAACACCACCAGGACAGGGAGGAAATCCTATTTCCAGAAGGGTTTTAATGTATACTTTAGAAAATCTCTCAAAATACACATGAGCGTTAAAACCAGCTCCCTCGTATTCCTGGTAGATGAGTGCATTATCCTGATCAGTCTTTAAACTCTGTTCTCTTCTACCCTCACTTCCTAGGACTAATATGCAAAAGGGACTACGAGGCTCTTCACCGAGACGTTCTAAAGTGAAATAGACAGCTCTTTTCATGAACCGGTCATTTAGTTCAGATAGGTAGTAGGACAACTTTTCAGGATCAATACCATGCATTATCTGCTCTAAAACATGATCTTTAAGAAGGCCATAGAGATATCTTAGGTCATCAATGGTTTTAGCTTTATCGATCTCTTTGATCAAAGTTACAGCGTTTTTACTCTCATAAAGTATGATATCCCTTTCCTCTAGAACTCCCCTTGGTTTCCCCTCTTTGGTTACAAGAAGCTTTCTTATTCCAAAGCGAGACATTAGCACCACGGCTTCGTATAGGCTAGCTTTATTGTCAATGGAGATCACCGGAAAAGAGGCTATCTCTATAAGTTTGACCCTGGCTGGATCAAGGCCAGGAGCTATGACCTTCTTCAGGATATCTCGCTCGGTGACAATTCCGATACCCTGAGGGAGATTCACAAAGACATAAGTGCTATCCTTGGTAACCATCTCCCTAACAGCTTCATTTATCGTTACCTCTCCATCTAAGATTATCATCGGTCTTAATTCCAGCTCTTCAAGAGCTCTCTCAAGATGTTGCTCCAAAGGAGAACTGTAAACCTTTGGTTTTGATATCAAAAGGCCTCGTGAAAGCTTCTTTGTGTAATACTCCCTGAAGAACTCTTTCTCTTTGTATAGAGTTCTAAATCTGTCATATGGCAGGAGAAAAACAACGCTGTTTTCCAGAGATCTTGCCGTTACAAAGGGTGGTTCCTGACCTATAAGAGAGGTGTAACCAAAGGTGTACCCCTCGTGAAGATACTCCACGATTTCACCCTCTCTCTCCAAAACAACCACTCCACTTCGAAGAATATAGAGATATTTAAGGGGTGAATTTCCCTCCCTATATATTATCTCATCCTTTTTGTAATAAGCGACCTCTATGGATGATACTAAATCACGTATTTCTTCATTGGATAGCAGATTAAATGGTTCAATCTCCTGGAGAAAGCGCTCTGCATCGAGCATTTTTATTTAGAGAAATTTAATAACGAGGATTCTTAATATAAAAAGGGTGATAACAATGGCTATGGTATGCCCAAAGGGAAGGATCTTACGGAAAGGTTTATACAGCGGTTCTGTAAACTTATAGAAGAAGGCATAAATGGGATTTTTGAGATCTGTGGTGAAAAGAGAAAGGGTGGCTCGTCCGAGGACGAGCCACATAAAAAAGGCTATGGTATAGTTAAGAATTTGTTCCATTATTCTTCTGCACCAGCACTTACGGCTCCCTTAGGGTATCTTACACTATCAACGAATTCTTGCAACTCTGTGGATGGCGGAGGAGTAAGCCTTGAGACAATAAGAGCTGTTATAAAGTTTGCAGGGATACCAAAGATCCCTGAGGCAATGGTTTTGATGCCAAACCAATCCAATCCATAGAATCTACTTCCTATCAGGTAATAAATGGTCAAAGCTAAACCCACGGCCATCCCTGCCAAGGCGCCAGCCTTATTCATCCTTTTATCCCAGACTCCTAAGACCAAGGCTGGAAACAGTGAAGCTGCTGCCAATGAGAAAGCCCAGGCCACAAGCTCAACTATTATCGCCAGCTTAAAACTAGCAACATATGCACCTGCCAAAGCAACGACCAATAGAAGGGCTTTACCTATCTTAACCCTTGTTGAAGGGGCAAGATTGGGATTTATCATCTTGTAATAGAGGTCATGGGCAATGGCATTGGATATAGTTATCAGGAGACCATCTGCTGTGGATAGGGCTGCTGCTAAACCACCAGCTGCAACAAGACCGGCAATCACATAGGGCAACCCAGCTATCTCAGGGGTTGCAAGCACGATGGCATCGGCGTGTAAAATAATCTCTGCAAATTGTATTATGCCATCTCCGTTGAGATCATCGATTTTCACTAGACCAACTCCAGCCCATTTTTTCACCCATTCAGGCATGGTTGCAAAGGCTGATCCCACAAGATTCTGCAGAACTTCACTCCTAGCAAAGGCAGCATAAGCAGGAGCTGTAAAATAAAGCAGAAAAATGAAAAACAGAGCCCATCCAGCAGAGGTTCTTGCCTCTCTGACCGTAGGCGTGGTATAAAATCTCATAAGAACATGGGGTAGTCCGGCGGTGCCTACCATCAAGCAGAAGGTCAACGCAAGGAAATTGATCATATCCACAGGTTTTTGAGGTGGCTGAACATAGGACTTGGGAGGCTTAGCCATGGCATCGGCCTGCTTCTTAGCTGCTGTCCACTTTTCCTTTGCCTCTTGAGGTGTTTTAGGATAATCCTTCAAAGCCTTCTCCACTTTTGCTCTCTCTGGATCACCGGCAGGAAGGGCAGCAAGCTTTGCCTCTAAGGCCTTTTTTCCCTCCTCCCAACTTGCCGGTAAATTCTTGATTTTCGCCTCTAAATCAGCAGATCTTTTTTTCCAGACCTCACGGACCTCCACCTCTTTAGGATCATTCTTCAAGAGATTCTGTTTTTGTTCCACCGTTTGTAGGGCCTGCCCGTACATGATCTGTGGAATGGGAACCCCTGTATGCTTATATGAAATGGCAATAACGGGAATCATATAGGCTATGATCAACACTATGTACTGAGCCACCTGAGTCCAAGTAACAGCCCTCATTCCGCCTAAGAAGGAACAAACAAGGATTCCCATTAACCCCAAGAAGACCCCCACCTCAAAGGGTAACCCGAGGAATCTGCTGGTGATGATTCCCACACCGGTAACCTGTGCAACTAGATAGGTAAAAGATACCAACATGGTGGCCAGAATTCCCATGGCCCTGGGCAGCTTTCCCCCATATCTGGCATCAAGGAAGTCAGGAATAGTGTATTTTCCAAATTTTCTGAGATAGGGAGCAATTAGCACCGCTAAAAGAACATATCCACCTGTCCAACCCATAATAAAGGCTAATCCATCATATCCCTGTAAGTAAAGAGCACCTGCCATCCCTATAAAGGATGCTGCAGACATCCAGTCAGCAGCTGTAGCCATGCCGTTGAAAACAGAAGGAACCCTTCTTCCGGCAACATAATACTCTGCTACCTGACCAGTCCTTGAAATGATTCCAATAGCAGCATATACCGCAATGGTTCCAAACATAAAGGCATAACCGATATACTTATGCGGAAGTCCCATGCGCTCAGCAATGCCTAAAACAATTACAAAAGCCAAAAATACGCCAGTGTAAATAGCGTATATCTTTCTCAGTCTCTGAACAAAGGAATCTCCTGCCATATTACTCCTCCTTTACGCCGTATTTTTCGTCGATGCTGTCCATCTTATTGGCATAAAATAGAATAAGAAGCACAAAAACTACCAGAGATCCCTGAGCCCCCATATAATAACCAAGAGGAAACCCAAAGACAACAATCTGGTTTAGGGAATTTGAGATAATCGCTGCAAAATAAGACACTAAAAACCAAACAAAGAGAACAACTACCATTAAAAAACGCGCTTCTCGCCAATACTGCTCCAACTGGTCCCTTTGTATCATGGCAACCTCCTTGTGTTAGTTTAAGATAAATACCTAGAAGAAAAAATTTGCTATCAAATTAACATAAAAAAATTGTAACATGATAGAATGATACCATTTTCACATTTTGAAACCTTTTTCTCCAGAAAATTTCAAAAAACCTTTAGCTATAAAGCTAGAAAAGGAGCAATCAGGCCTTGGTGTTTTTTTTAAATGAGAAAATTTTCTTCATACTGGGGAAAAAATATCCAACTCTTTTAATAGTTTTATTAATCTATCTTTTCCGTTACCATCTTTACAGGAGAATGGTAGCATTGGTATAGAAGGAGGGAGCTTTAGTTCTGCTTCGTAGACTTTTCTTTGGTTTTCTGCTTCATTCCTGGTGAGGGTATCGGTTTTGTTCAAGATCAAGGCAAAGGGTACTTTTAATGATTTAACAAAGGTTATTAAGGCTTTATCTAATTTATCTGGTGTTCTTCTTATATCAAATATCAGCAGAAAAAGCCTAAAATCACGGGGACTTTTGAGGTATCCTTCAACAAGGGCCTGCCATTTTATTTGACGCTCCCTTGGAACCTTTGCAAAGCCATAACCAGGTAAGTCCACAAGATACAGCCCCCCATCCACCAGATAGAAATTCAAGGCCTGAGTGAATCCAGGTGTTGAGGATACCCTTGCCAATCTCCTTTGCTGAAATAGGGTATTTATCAGAGAGGATTTGCCCGCGTTAGACCTGCCAAGGAGGGCTATTTCTGGATACTTAGGTGGAGGAAGCTCCTCTAAATCGTAAACACTCTTTAAAAACCCCACTTTTTGAAACATAAGCCTATCTATACACTTGAGGATAATAGTGGTAAATTTTTCTTTCTCGTAGTTCTTTTTGGTGAAAGAAAGCAAGAGGGGGGTTAAGTAAGCCGGGTTCAGTTCTGAAGAGGATTTACTCTTCAGGGCGGTTATTTCTCTGGGGCATGAGGTTTCCCTCAGCCTCAAGCGGCCTACCCGAGCCCAAATTGGAGCGGGGCACCCCTTGGCTCTTTTTGGCCTTTCTCCGGATGGGGGTTACCGTGCCAGCCCTGGTTACCCAGGTCTGCGGTGGGCTCTTACCCCACCTTTTCACCCTTGCCCGCACTGAGGATTTCGCCCTCAGCCGCTGGCGGTCTCTTTTCTGTGGCCCTGTCCAGGGATTACTCCCTCCGGGTATTACCCGGCATCCTCCCCTACGGAGCCCGGACTTTCCTCGCAGAAGGAACAAATACTTCTGCGCAACCGCCTCTTAACCCCCCACCTACTAATATTAATACATTCTACCCTAGATCCAAGTCCAAAAGTCATGATGATATTTCTTGATTATCCTGAAGACCTGCAAGGGTTCATCAATGCCCTCCAATTCTCTAAGATATCTCAAAGGAGAGGCCTCAATTCTTAACGGTTTAAGGGTATAGTATCCATCACTTTTAATCACCGTGAATTCCTCAGAACCCCTCAAAACTCCCACCTCTCTCCTGGGATAAAGAAGATAGTAAGGCATTCTCTGAGGTAAAGATGGTTTTTTTTCTCCTACAAACTTAACATCCCTTATAACCAGTCCTCGGTAAAGGGATAAATCTCTCAATTCTTCTTCTTTAATCCTCTCAGTAAAGGCGACAAATAGAAACTCATCAAAAACCTCAATCCCAACCGAAGTAGCAGGTCCCATTAGAAATCTAGGTCTTGGGTTATAACCTTGGGAATAGGAAAGAGAGAATCCCCTTCTTCTTAAGATCATTTCAAAAAGACGTTGAAGTTCAAGTTGGGACAAAAATTTTGCCTTATCCCTTTTATCAAAGGAGATCCTGTACCACCACTCCCCATGTTCCACGCCTTTGGCAGGGGATATACTCTTTACAGATATCTCAATGGGTGTCTTCTCATCCTTCAAAAGGATATTTTTTATATCTTTATCACAGATCCCACATCTATGGCAGGAGCTCCATCTACAATCAAGGGTGTATTCGAAATTGTAGGCCCTTTCCCTCTCCCTTATCAAGAACTCCCTTGAAATACCAAAATCTAAATGATCCCAGGGAAGAATAGCGGTTAGATCTCGCTCTCGAAGATAACTATCCGTATCTATATTCAGTGTGACAGCGCTATCTTTCCAGGGAACGAACATGAAGTAATCCTCCCAGGAATCAAGCCGAGCTCCTCTTTCATAGGAGAGGCTTATCCAAGAAAAAAGCTCCCTTCCTCCACGAGATATAACACCTTCTATGTAACTCTGGTGCGGATTGTGATATTTAAAAGCTCTGCCTAAGTGGCTCTTCAGGAATCTAATCTTATCCATAGCTTCTTCAACAGTGATCTGTCTCTCCCACTGAAAGGGTGTATTAGGCTTAGGCACAAAAATAGAGGCTGAGAAGGTGATTTCCATATTTTTAAATCTGCCTTTTAATCTCCTGTACAACTTTACCATCTCTTTTAGATCCTCTTCATCCTCTGTTGGAAGTCCTAACATAAAGTAGAGTTTTACTCTCTTAAAACCCTTTCTCTGGGCAAGTTCCAGCTCTTCAAAAAGCATTTCCATATCTATCAATTTATTTATCACCTTTCTTAGTCTTTCCGAAGCAGCCTCAACGGCCATGGTTATGGTGGACACTCTACCCTCTTTCAAAAAGTCCAGAATCTCCGGCGTAAGCCTTCCAACCCTCAAGGAGGGAATAGAGAAGATAAATTCTCTTCTTGAGTGGCTATAAAACTCCTTTCTAAGAAGCCTTATTAAAGCCTCAAGAGCGGTATAGTCACCCATGGAAAGGGACATCAAAGAGGCCTCTCTGTAGCCAGTTAGGTTAAATGCTTCCCTCACCTCTTTGACGATCCTTTCTGGACTCTTTTCCCTCACAGGGCGATAATAAAAGCCTGCTTCACAGAACCTACAGGATCTAGTACACCCCCTTGATATCTCAAGTGAGACTCTATCATGGGATAGCGGAGCAACAGGAACACCGAAAAGTTGATAACTTTTCGCCCTGTCAAATAGGAAAAATCTCTTTCTGGTTCTGTTTTTAAACAGGGGCACGTATACACCTTCGATTTTGATTAGCTCTTGATACAAAGTGTTTCGACTGTCCTTTTGTCTCTGCCATTCTTCAATGACCTCAAGAACCTCAAGAAGGGCCTCTTCGGCATCTCCAAGTATCAGGGCATCAAAGCAAGGAGCAATAGGCTCAGGATTTCCCATACAAGGCCCACCACCTAAAACTATGGGATCATCCACGGAGCGTTCCTCAGCTTTAATGGGTATTCCGCCAAGATCTAAGATTTGCATAATTGTAGTTGAGAGGAGCTCGTAGGCATAGCTCAACCCTAAAACTTCGAATTCTCTTATGGGTTTTCTGTAATTCAAGCTCAAAAGGGGAACCCCACTTTTTTTTAACTCTCTCTCAAAATCAGGTGCCACAGCAAAGATGAGGTCACAGAGGTATTTTTCTCTTGAATTTACAATACTTGCTAGGATGTTTATTCCCAGGTGAGATCTACCAACTTCATATAGATCCGGATACCCCAGGCAAACCCTAAGGCTAACTTCCTTCCAATCTTTTAGAGGGTAGAAGGGCTCTTCACCAAGATAGCGGGATGGTTTCTGAACTGAGAGGAGTATTTCCTCTGGATAATCCAAATTCATCTACTACAATTTAATGCATGTTCTACTTTTTAGGAATAGACATTGGAGGGGGAGATAATACCTGGGTTGTTGTCCTAGTAGAAGATCCAACTGAGAAGGGAAAGCTATCTCTCTCTTTAAATCATTTCGAGGGCGAATCTGCAGGCAGAGTCAGTTTAAAGGACATTATCCTCTTCGTAAGGTCCCATAAGGTCCTAACAGTTACAATGGATACCCCCCTTAGTTTTTCTCTTGGTTTAAAGAAGGGGTGGCGAAAGGGAGATTTGGCCTTAAAAGATCTCTTACCAAAGGAGGCCAAGAGATGGGTTCTCTCTTACAATGCCCTCATGGGTATACCCATAAGAGGTTATCTTCTGGCTCAGGCCCTAAGTCCTTATTGTGGAACCATTTTAGAGAGCCATCCCAGGGCAAGCCTCCACATGATACTCCCAGAGGATAAGAAATATTTATCACATAAGTACAAACGGGAGCACCTTCAAGAAAGTGAGTGTCTCTTTTTAAAGGGCTTTTTTGCAGAGATCTTCGGCTTAGATATCGCTCTTGAACTTCTTACAAATTCTGGATTTATCGATGCTCTTCTTTGCGCTGTGACAGGATTTTATCTTTGTAGAGAGCCTGAGAAACTGATTTTTTTGCCTCCAGAGGAAGAAGCCCTTGGGTTTGGACCCTTTGTAATATTCAAGGAAAAATCTCAAGACTTTTAAAATCGCTCTTTAGTAGTAAAATTAACATAGAAAAGTTTCTGGGGTGATTTTCATGTTCTCAAGGCTTATTAAAATTTTCTCGAAGGATTTAGCCATAGATCTCGGCACTGCAAATACCCTGATCTATCTTGAGGGAAGGGGAATCATTCTAAAAGAGCCATCGGTGGTTGCTGTAAAAGAGGATGGAAGGTATAAGAAGGTTCTTGCTGTGGGAGATGAGGCAAAAAAGATGTTAGGTAAGACTCCTGGTACTATTAAGGCAGTCAGGCCCCTTAGGGAAGGCGTTATAGCTGATTTTGAGGTCACCGAGGCCATGATTCGCTACTTCATTCAGAAAGTTCATAACAGGTCATACCTTGTCAAGCCGAGAATTATAATAAGTGTCCCTTCAGGAACCACTCAGGTAGAGAGAAGAGCTGTTAAGGAAAGTGCCGAAAGTGCAGGCGCTAGAGAAGTTTATCTCATTGAAGAGCCCATGGCTGCAGCCATCGGTGCAGGGCTACCCATTACAGATCCTGTTGCCAATATGATTGTAGACATAGGTGGTGGAACCACAGAGGTGGCTCTTATTTCCCTTGGTGGCATTGTTATATCTCATTCTATCAAAGTGGCAGGCGACAAACTCGATGAGGCTATCGTGCAGTATGTTAAAAGAAAATACAATCTTCTCATCGGAGAAGCCACAGCAGAACAGGTGAAAATCCAGATAGGAAATGTCTACCCTGAAGAACCCTACGATACTATGGATATCAAGGGAAGGGATCTCATTTCAGGAGTCCCCAAGACTATCACCATAACCTCGAAAGAGATCCAAGAGGCCATTCGCGAACCAGTTGATCTTATCATACAGGCGGTAAAACAGGTCCTTGAAGAATCTCCTCCTGAATTGTCTGCCGATTTGGTGGACAGGGGCATAATGTTATCAGGAGGGGGTGCTTTACTTAGAAACCTAGATAGATTAATCTCCAATGAAACCGGCCTTCCAGTCAGGGTAGCAGAAGATCCGCTTATTTGTGTAGCACTAGGTGCAGGCATGGCCCTGGATAATCTGGATAAACTCAAGGATGGGATGTTAACAGTTTAAAGGCCCGCTTTTTTGTATAACTCATAATACTGAAGGACGTTTCTCACGTAGTTTATAGTCTCTGGATAGGGTGGTATACCTCTGTAATTTTTAACTGCCTCTGGACCAGCATTATAGGCTGCAAGGCTTAGCTTCAAGTCTCCAAACTCATCTAATAACATCCTAAGATATCTTGCACCACCATAGATATTCTCCACAGGATCAAAGGGATTGGACACACCAACTAGTCTTGCCGTGGAAGGAATCAACTGCATCACTCCCATAGCCCCCTTAGGTGAAATCGCACGTGGATTGAAATTAGACTCCACCTTAGCCACGGCCTTTAGCAAGCTTGGATCTAAATTAAATTTCTTTGACACCTCATCAAAGATCTCATGAAATCTATGTTGTAGAGCACTCTCATTAAACTCCCTCTTAACGTTGACTAAAGAGGGCTCTTCTCTATTTTGGAACGGCAACCTCATGTAGATTTTGAAATTCTCATCCATTGGCAAATTGGAATAGTACTTCTCTCCTGTTTGAGGGTCTTCATAGATGTAGATCTTCGAATAGAGATCTCTCTGCCCTTTGAAGCTTGCCCTTTTCTTGGGTGTGATTTTTGAATACTCTGCGCATAGAGCATCATCGGAGAGGGCAACTAAGAAAACTAGGGCTATAGTGTAAAATATTAACATCCCTCACCCCGCCCAAGTTCTAGATACTCTCTCAAACATCTACGGGAACAAAAATAGATTGTCTTTTCTTCCCTAGCATCTTTTAAACCTGAGTTCTCTGGAAAATATACCCCGCATTGCATACAGGGTTTCATTTCAACAGTGCCTGTCTCTCTTTGTTTTGCTTTTCTTCTCTTATAATACCAAAAAAGGAGAAAAAAGAGAAGGATCAAAATTAAATACTTCATCTTAGGGCCTCACAATCTTCTCCTTGAAACCCTGTTTTTCAAAAAATCTTGCCCTTTCTTGAGCCAGTTGGCGAAGAGACTTTCCAGATAGAGGATCTATTAGATCCTCCTCAATGTATAAAAGTGGCAGGACCACAAAGGCTCTCTCTGTAGCCTTGCTGTGGGGTATCATGAGAAGACTTGTTTCCATGACAAGATCTTCATAAAAGATAATATCCAAATCGATGATTCTATCACCAATAGTAGACTCCCTTTTTCTACCCATTGAGAACTCAATCTTTTTCAACTCTATGAATAGGGCCTCTGGTGAGAAAAAGGTCCTGATTTTAAGAACGAGGTTGTAGAAGAGATTAGGGCTTTCGAATCCCAAAGGCTCGTTTTCAAAGATGGGAGAGACCTTTTCAATGTGGGCTGGTATCTTTTTTATAAGATCTAAAGCTCTGTTTATGTTAGCTAAGCGATCACCTAAATTGGTTCCTATGGAAAGATAAACCCTCTTTAAAGTCTCAAGGTTGAAAGTCTCTTCACAGCCTCTTTTAATCTCTCCTCTCCTACGGTTAGGGCAATTCTAAAATATCCTTCACCACTTTCACCAAAACCATTTCCAGGAGTAATAACAATGGCCAATTCTTGAAGAACCCTTTTACAGAACTCACCTGAGCTTAGATCACCGGGAACCTTAACCCAAAGGTAAAAAGTTGCTAATGGCTTCCTAAATTGATAGCCAAGATTAGAGAGTTCCTGACTAAGTAGATCTCTTCTTTCCTGGAAGACTTTTCTCAGTGGAGGAACGAGGCTTTCAAGATTGGAAAGGGCATAGGCGCCTGCTTCCTGAATCACAGTGAAGACCCCTGAGTCCATATTGCTCTTTACCTTTGCTAAGCCCTGCACCAGCTCTCTCTTACCAGCTGCAAAGCCTATTCTCCAACCAGTCATACAAAAGGTCTTTGAAAGACTATGAAACTCAATAGCTACCTCTTTAGCACCATCAACCTCAAAGATGCTCAAAGGTCTTTCCTCGTAGTATTGCTCTACATAGGCTGCATCATGGGCTACTATGAAGTTATATCTTTTGGCTAACTTAATTGCCTCCTGAAGAAACTCCCTTGAGGCCATAGCACCTGTGGGATTATTTGGATAGTTTATCCAGAGTATTTTTGTTCGCTCTAAGATTTCCTGAGGAATTTTTGAGAGATCTGGTAAAAAGTCATTTTCCCATTTGAGGGGCATGTAATAGGGCATACCTCCTGCAAGAATGGTGCCAAGGTGATATACGGGATAGGCAGGATCAGGACAAAGAACCACATCACCTGTGTTAACGAAAGCTAAAGGGAAATGGGCAATTCCCTCTTTGGAGCCAATCAGGGCCACTACCTCTCCTTCTTGATCAAAGTCCACGCCAAAGCGTCTTTTCATGTAATCAGCACAGGCTTTACGATAGAAGAGACTTCCTGGATTAGATGGATAGCGATGGTTCTCTGCCTTTTCTAAAGCCCTCTTAGCTACTTCCACAATCTCTGGGGGTGTGGGAATGTCTGGATCACCCACTCCCAAATCAATAACATCTGCTCCTTCTTTTAACTTTTCGCTCTTAAGGCGATCTAACTCCACAAAAAGATAAGGTGGAATCTTTTTAAGCCTCTCTGAAAGTTCCATAACCCACTCCTTTATGAGATTTTGATCATAAAGCAGTATCGGTATTAAGCAAAAGCCCTATCTCTCCCTTTTTCCTTGGATAAACTCTATAACCATCTCTCTTGCAACATGATCGGGAAATTGTTTTGGGGGGTGTTTCATGGTGTAGGCAGATATTGAAATAAGGGGACCACCTACTCCTCTGTCTTTGGCAAGCTTTGCACATCTTATGGCATCTATGGCTGAGCCTGCAGAATTTGGTGAGTCTTCAACTTCAAGTTTAACCTCAACGCTCATGGGAACTCCACCAAAGTGCTCTCCATCAATCCTTATGTAGGCGATCTTCTTGTCCTTTAGCCAGGGAACCCAATCAGAAGGACCGATGTGGATGTTTTCCCAACCGATATCATAGGGAATCAAGCTGGAGACTGCCTCTGTTTTAGAAACCTTTTTCGTGGCAAGCCTCCCTCTTTCCAACATATTCAAAAAATCTGTGTTTCCACCGAAGTTGAGTTGATAGGTTCTCTTCACAGGGATTCCCCTATCAATGAACAGTTGAACCAAGGTGCGATGGAGAATGGTTGCTCCTAACTGAGACTTGATATCATCCCCTACCGCGGGGATACCTCTCTCTTCAAAGCGTTTGCTCCATCCTTCATCTGATACTATAAAGGTTGGCATGGCATTAACGAAGGCAACACCTGCCCTTAAGCAAGCCTCTGCATAAAAACGTGCAGAAGCTTCGGCACCCACAGGCACGTAACTTATCAGAACATCCGCCTGTACCTCTCTTAAGTGTGCCACTACATCTTCAAGCTCATCCTCCCTTTCCGATGAGAGAACAAAGCTTCGCTCAGAGGGGAAATCCTTCATATGAGCAGCCACACCATCAAGAACCTTACCTTTCCTAACCTTCACACCTAAGCAAGGCACATCCCTGTAAAAAATGGTGGTGCAGTTTGGGGGAGAAAAAATAGCCTCTGAGACATCTCTGCCAACCTTTCTGTCATCCACATCCCAGGCGGCAACCACATCTATATCTCCAGGCTTGTATCCATCAATATCTGGGAACATAAGCCCATGAAAATTGGCTTCTTCTCTTTCTCTGTAATAGAATATTCCCTGAATTAGTGAACTAGCACAATTACCCACCCCCACAATAGCAAGCCTCACCCTCTTTGACATCTCTGTTTCTTCCCCCTAAGGAATTTTTCACTAAAATAACATAAATTCTTTCATTTTACAATTAATTTAACCCTCTTTAGCTTTTAAATCTAACCTGATAAGGCCTGAGAGCATCTCTCCTGGCAATAGACTCATCAACCTCACTCCTTTGGCATTTCTGCCAGAAACCGGTATTTGGTCCTCTCCGAGGCGAATCACCTTACCAGAGGAGGCTATGAGAAGCAACTCCTCGCCTCCCTTTAAGATTAGCCCTCCCATCACCTTACCTGTTTTGTCGCTAAGGCCGTGGGCAGTTATTCCCTTTCCGCCTCGGCCTTGCACCCTGTAGTCTGAAACCTTTGTCTTCTTGCCAAAGCCCTTATCGGTCACCGTAAAAAGAAAATCTCCCTCACTACTCTTTAAGAGACTCACTACCTCATCTCCTTCATCCAGTCTTATTCCTATAACACCCTCTGCCTGCCTACCCATCGGCCTTACATCCTCTTCGCTGAAGTGAAGCGCCTGACCTTCTCTGCTTAGAATAAGCAGATGATCAGTGCCACTGGTCAAAACCCCTGTCAGTAGACTATCTCCGCTCTTCAAGTTCAGGACAGTTATACCACTCCTTCTGATTCCGCTTAAATCCTCAAGAGGAATCTTCTTTATTATGCCCTGTTTGGTGATTAAAACCAAAAAACCTCTTCCACCATATGGAAGGAGAGCTACAACCTCTCCTTCAAGGCTACTTAGAAAATTTCTCAAGTGAGTTCCTTTAGTCTGTCTTCCAGATAGTGGAACATGTTTTAGTTCAAGGGGATAGGCTTTACCCTCCTTAGTAAGAAGGAGAAGGGTCTCCTGAGTCTCTGTCTGTAAGGCAACCCTTAGTCTCTCCTCACCGGTAAAAAGGGCAACTCCTTTACCTCCCCTTCTCTGAGATACAAACTGATCTAAAGAAATCTTTCTCAAATAGCCCTCTTCACTTATCACACAGAGCACCTCTTCATGAGGTCTTTCCTCTTCCACTACTTCTTCGTCCTTTTCCAGAATCACTGTCCTTCTTGAGTCTCCAAATTTTTCTCTTAACTCCTTTAATTCCTGTTCAATAACGGTGAGCAGAGTGGGTTCATGGGTTAAAATCTTTTCATAATAGGCAATAGCCCTCTGTAGCTCCTCAAATTCTAAGAGGATCTTTTCTCTCTCCAATGCTGTAAGCCTCTGTAGTCTTAGATTTAGTATCTCCTGTGCTTGAATTTCAGTAAAATTAAATTTCCCCATGAGGCCTTCCTTTGCTGTCTTTGGAGTATCTGAACTCTTTATGAGTTCAATTATTTCATCAATATGTTCCAGGGCTTTCAAAAATCCCTCTAAGATATGAGCTCTTTCTTTGGCTTTTCTAAGATCATGTTGAGTTCTTCTAATGACAACTGTCCTTCTCCAATTGAGGAAGTGTTGAAGGATATCCCTTAGGGTAAGGAGCTCTGGTCGCCCTTGAACCAGGGCTAAGAATATGATACCAAAGGTCGTCTCAAGGGGAGTTAACTCAAAAAGTTTTTTGGCAATGGTATGCGGAGCCTGTGCCCACTCTCGCTTAAGTTCTACTACAACCCTTATTCCCTCTCTGTCTGATTCGTCTCTTATTTCAGCAATTCCCTCTAATTTTTTGTCTCTGATAAGCTCAGCAATTCTCTCCACTACCTTGGCTTTATTTACCTGATAGGGGATCTCAGTAAAAACCAATTTGATCTTCTCCTTTTCTTTTTCTACTCTGTATTTGGCGCGAAGCTTTATAATTCCCTTTCCTGTCTCGTAGGCCTTTATTATGCCTTCCCTTCCAACAATCAGAGCTCCTGTGGGAAAATCAGGCCCCTTTATGTAATTCAAAAGATCCTCTGTCCTAAGATCAGGACTCCTCAAAAGGGCTATTAAAGCATCAACCACCTCTCCAAGGTTATGAGGTGGGATATTAGTGGCCATTCCTACAGCTATTCCCGCTGAACCGTTTACCAACAGATTAGGCACTTTAGAGGGCAAAACCACAGGCTCTCTTAAGGTGTTGTCGTAGTTTGGCACAAACTCAACTGTCTCCTTATCGATATCAGTGAGTAATTCATGGGCAATTCTTGTTAGTCTTACCTCAGTGTAGCGCATGGCTGCCGGGGCATCTCCATCGATAGATCCAAAATTTCCCTGCCCATCAATGAGAGGATATCGCATGGTAAAATCCTGACTCATCCGAACAATAGACTCATACACAGGAACATCTCCATGGGGATGAAACTTACCAATAACCTCTCCCACAATTCTGGCACTCTTCTTAAAGGGCTTGTTCCAATCATTGCCAGTCTCGTACATGGCATAAAGTATACGTCTCTGCACAGGTTTTAGCCCATCCCTCACATCTGGCAGAGCCCTACCCACTATTACACTCATGGCATAGTCTAAATAGCTCTCCTTTAATTCTTCTTCTAAAGGAACTATTATCACTTCTCCCATAAAAAACCCCTCACTTAATCCTGGCTAATCCCACTTCTATGGCTCTTCTTACTTCTTCTAAGAGAAAATTCTTGTCCTTCAAAGTTAAATCCTTTACTTCGATGGGTTTCCCGATATAAATTTTAACTTCAGGGTTTCTCAAGTTAAACCAGAGTTTTCCCTTGGGAAGTATATCCTTTGTTCCCCAAATTGATACAGGGCAAGTAGTGGTACCTGATTTGAGAGGGATAAGAAAGCCTCCCTTCTTAAAGGGCAAGAGCTCACCGTTTGGGCTTCTTGTTCCCTCAGGAAAAACAACTAAAGAGTAGCCATCTTTTAATTTTTCAACGCAGGCTAAGAGACTTCTTAAGCCCTCCTTTGGATCCTCTCTTTCAACGGGAACATAACCTAAAGCCCTAATACCCCACCCAAAGAAGGGTATATCAAAGAGACTCTTCTTTGCAAGAAATCTCACATTGTATGCCTTTAGAACCTCCTCAAGCACCGGGATATCAAGTTGACTCTGGTGATTACACATAAAGACATAGTTTCGCTTGGTGTCTAAGGCCTCCTCCTGAATAACCTTTATCTTTATACCGAGGATTTTCAAGAGGAGTTTACACCACAGATAGGCCCAGTAATGTCTCTTGGTTAGCATAGCCAGTGTGCCAATAACAGGGGTAAATAAAAGGACAAATAGCCAGCAGAAGAGATTCCTCAGGATCTCCACTAACCCTTTCATGCCTTAAAAAGAGAGAAAATTCTTGAGAATCTGTACCCCTTCGGGTAAAGGATCTCTCTTAAAGTCCCAATCTATAGGGGGTTTTTTCAACTTCAGCCAGGCTGAAAGAGAAGTTCCGATTGACTCCGGATGAAACTGTACTCCCTCAAGGGGATATTCCCTGTGTCTTATGCCCATAATCTCTCCGTCCTCGCTTCTGGCAGTAATAACAAATTCCGATGGTAAAGCCTCGGGATCAACTGCCAAAGAGTGATAGCGCATGGCGGTAAAAGGTAGCGGTAAGTTTTGAAATACTCCCTTTCCATCGTGATAGATAGTTGAGACCTTTCCATGCATCAATCTTTTGGCACGAATAATTCTTCCTCCAAAGGCTTGAGCCATACATTGATGCCCCAAACACACCCCAAAAATAGGGACCTTGCCGGCAAAAGCCTGGATCAAACTAATGGAAATCCCTGCTTCGTTGGGTGTACAGGGACCAGGAGAGATGATCACATGGGAAGGCTTAAGAGAGGATACCTCATCCAGTGTAATAGCATCATTCCTAAAGACAAAGACTTCCCCTCCCCAGAGTTTTTCTACCATGGTCCCCACTAGTTGGACCAAATTATAGGTAAAAGAATCATAGTTATCAATCACCAGGATCCTCTTCATAGAAAATAACCCTCACCAAATAACTCTAAAGCCCTCTCTAAAGCCTTGGCTTTGTTGATGGTTTCTTCGTATTCTCTTTCTGGTATAGAATCTGCCACTATTCCTGCTCCTGCCTGTAAATATAGCCTTTTCCCCTTTTGAAAGAAAGTTCTGATGGTTATGCAGAAATCCATATTCTGCGAAAAACCAAAGTACCCCACAGCACCTGCATAGGGACCCCTTGCCTTGCCTTCAAGCTCGGCAATTATCTCCATAGCCCTGATCTTCGGTGCACCAGAGACTGTTCCTGCGGGGAAACAGGCTTTGAAGGCTGAAAACATATCCTCTCCTTCCCTCAAAAATCCCTTTACCCCAGATACAAGATGCATCACATGAGAGTATCGCTCAACTGTGAGAAGATCATAGACCTCCACAGTACCATAGCGAGAAACCCTTCCAAGATCATTTCTGCCAAGGTCAACAAGCATTATATGCTCAGCAAGTTCCTTTTCGTCATGCCTTAACTCCTCCTCTAAGGCTCTATCCTCCTCCTCAGTTATACCTCTTCGTCTTGTGCCTGCAATGGGTCTTGTCTCAACTTTTCCCTCCTCCACTCTTAGAAGAATTTCCGGTGAAGAACCTATAAGAACTTCCTCTTTAAGCTTTAGGTAAAACATGTAGGGAGACGGATTTATTTTTCTTAGGCCTCTGTAAAGGTAAAGAGAAGTGTAGGGATCCAAGAGAATATCATCTTCGAGACTGAACCTCTGGGATAGCACCGTTTGAATCACATCTCCTTGGGCGATGTATTCCTTTGCTTTTTGAACCATAGTTAAAAAGGTTGAAGGTTCAATCTCAGGCTCTAATTTGAGCCTCTTAATCAGATGGGGTATGCGGAGTTTTTTTGTTTTAAGTTCCTCCACAAGAACTTGAAGTTCTCTCTTTAACTCTTCATAAAGAGCCTCTAAGGAGTCCTCTCTCTTGTCGAGATAGACGATCTGGATGGCTAAGATGGAGTTCTTTAATCTATCATACACTATGAGTTTCCTTGGAAAGATAAAGGAGAGATCGAAGAAGTTCAGAGGATCAGGGGTTTTAGGGACTCTGCTTTCAAAAAAGGAGATCACCTCGTAACTTACATAACCCACTGCCCCGCCCCAAAACCTAGGCAAGGCATCCATCTGAGGGGCTTTGAACCTCAAAACAAGGGTCCTTAACTCCTTAAAAGGGTCAGCTGCATGATATGTTTTGCCATTAATTGAGACCACGTTTCCCTTGCTTCTAAACATTATGTAGGGATCATAGCCGATGAAACTAAATCTTGCCCATTTTTCAGGGCCCTCCATACTTTCAAATAAAAAGATATCCTCTTTTTCTTCAAAGAGTTTGTAAAATAGAGAAATAGGTGTCTCTAGGTCAGCAGGCAATTCCACAAAGAGAGGGAGCACATTGTAAGATTCTGCCAATTCAAAAAATTCAGCCCTAGCAGGAAAGATCTTCAACCCTTTGCTCCTTTTTTAGTCTGCCTATCAATTTGTCCATTTTTATCCTTTGCTGGGTTCCCTCTTGCATATCTTTAATTAGAATTACCCCCTCTTTTAATTCCTCTTCTCCTAAGATCAAAACTTGCTTAGCTCCTAATTTGTCAGCTTCTCTCAAAAGTGCTTTAAGACCCTTATCTTCAAAGAGGCTCTCTACCCTGAGTCCTTGATTTCTGAGTTCACTCACTACTTTCAGACCCTCTTTTTTAGCCTCCTCACCCAGGGGAATAAAGAGCAGATCTGGTCTTAGCTTTTTCCTCAGGAACTCCGGACACTCCTCACCCCAAAGGGAAAGAGCCCATCTTTCAAGACCAATGGCAAAGCCTGTTGCAGGAAGATCTGGTCCTCCTAAGTCTTTAAGCAGGTAATCGTATCTGCCTCCTGCACAGACAGTGTCCTGAGCCCCAAGGCCCTTTCCTTTTATTTCAAAGATGGTCCTCACATAATAATCTAGACCCCTGACTAAAAAGGGATTAAATACAAAATCTCTGTCAAGGGCTCTTAAAAGGCCTGTTAGGATGTTAAAGTGCCCCCTGCATGAACCACACCAAAAATCAGAAATGGGCTTCAATCTCTTTACTACCTCTTTACAGCCTTCCTGCTTGCAATCAAGAACTCTTAGTGGATTCCTGTAAAGTCTATCTTTACAGGTGTCACAAAGAGATTCCCTTTCACTCTCAAGAGAGACTTGAAGGTAGTCTCTAAAGGCAGGCCTACATTCTCTACATCCAAGACTGTTTATCTCTAAGGTAAAAAGATCCTCTCTATTAGAAGGCTTTTTTAGTATCTCAAGGGCTATTTGGAGGAGTTCTACCTCATAATAGGGGGTTAGATTTCCCAAAAACTCCACATCAATCTGATAGAATTCCCTAAGCCTTCCCTTCTGTGGTCTTTCATGACGAAACATAGGTCCAATGAAAAAGAACTTTAAGGGCTTAGGTTTCACATGAAGACCGTGCTCAAGGATCATCCTACAGATTCCTGCCGTAGCCTCAGGCCTTAGGGTGAGAAAATCTTGATTTCGATCCTGGAAGGTATAGGTCTCCTTTTGCACAATGTCTGTGACCTCTCCAATGGTCCTCATGAAAAGCTCGGTTTTCTCTAACAGAGGGATTTTCACTTCTTTAAAATTTGCCCTGATTAGATAGTTTC
Source organism: Caldimicrobium sp. (assembly GCA_025060015.1). GTDB lineage: Bacteria > Desulfobacterota > Thermodesulfobacteria > Thermodesulfobacteriales > Thermodesulfobacteriaceae > Caldimicrobium. Next base: position 29,237 of record JANXDB010000025.1, read on the forward strand.
TTGCTATCTCCATGAGATGATGGTATTTGAAAAAGTCCTCAGGTAACCAATCTTTGAAGCCTCTTACAGCCTGAAACTTCATCTTACCTCTTCTCCCCACCTTTTAGGAAAGCTTAGTCCTCCCAGTGGTAGATAGACCCTCTCAAAGCCGCTACCCTTAAGTATCCTTGCCACTTCGTAAGCCCTTCGTGAGGAGTTACAGATGAGAATGACGTCTCTATCCCTTGGAATTTCATGGAGATGATATTTGAATTCCTGATAGAGTATTTGTCTCACATTGGTATATCTTTTTAGAAGAAATTCTGCCTCCTTGGGATGGCGAAGATCGATGATGAGACTATGAGCATCTCCCTCCCTCAATCTCCTTATCACTTCATCCCACTCCATGGGCTCAAAGAGTCCTTTGATTATGTTGTCTGCCACATGCGCTGTGTCATGGATAGGATCCAGAGCGGTATTGAAGGGGGGAGCATAGGCCAGTTCCAGATCTATGAGATCTTCCACTGTTGGGTTGTTGGGCAGGATACTGGAGACGGCATGGATCCTTGCCATGGTCCCGTCGGTCATAGGCCCAACTGCTTGAAAACCAAGCACTCTGGTTGTTTTCTTATCAAAGACAAGCTCATAGAAGGCAATTCCTGCTCCGGGATAAAAGTGAGACCTCTCGGTTTGATTGTTTAAGGCGTATCCAACGTTAAATCCCTCTGTTTTTGCTTGGTTGAGAGTTAGGCCCACACCACCTACTGCTAAATCAAAACACTTCATTATGAAGGCACCCACAGTTCCTTTAAAGACAGCATGCCCCCCAGCAATATTGGTTCCGATTACCCTTCCTTGCCTATTAGCCAGAGATCCCATGGGCATTACAACCTTTTTGCCGGTGACAAGGTGGGTAACCTCAATACAATCACCGCCGGCATATATATCAGGATCAGAGGTCTGCAACCGCTCATTTACTATGATACCTTTGGTATTGGGAGAGACGAGGAGCCCTGCCCTTTCAGCTAATTCACTATTTGGAATCACACCAACTGCAATTAACACCAGATCTGCTGGATACAGTTCGGTCTCCGTCTGTACACCCGTTACCCTTCCCTCCTTGCCAAGGATCTCCTTGACCTTGACATTTAACAGGACTTTTACACCCTTTTCACGGAGATGACTTTCCACCATTCTGGACAAAAGGGGATCTAAATTTCTGGGCAAAACCTGTGGAAAGAATTCCATGAGGGTAACCGGCAATCCCCACAGATCTGCAAAGGCTTCAGCCATTTCAAGGCCAATAAGTCCTGCACCTATGATTACTACCCTTTCTACCTCTCCACGGGCAATCCTATCTTTGATCTCTATTGCCGAGGACAAACCGGAAAGAGTGTAGACTCCATCGAGGTCCACTCCAGGAACATTTAAAGGCCTTGGCAAGGAGCCTGTGGCAATAACCAGCTTCTCATAGGGGATTTCCTCCCCTTTGCCACTGTCAAGATACCTAACTTTTACTGTCTTTCGCTTTCGATCTATTTCTTCGGCAAGAGTTCTTGTTAACACCTTTAATCCCTTAGCATCAGTGAAGAATTTTTCATCTCTTACCACGTGAAAGGAGGTTTCCCTTAAGGCCTTTTCATCGAGGATCTCTCCAGATACATAATAGGGAATTCCACAGGCCCCATAGGAAATCAGTTCCGACTTATCAATGAGAATAACCTCTGCCTTGGGATTTAACCTTTTTACTCTGCAGGCAGATTTGGCCCCGCAGGCATTTGCCCCAATAACAATTACTTGCATCCTCTTCTCCCTGAAAAAAGTTATCGCTAAATTTTAACACGAATTAAAGTTTTTGCCTATCAGAGCAAGCAAGAACCTCTGAACTTAGAATAATCTACTTCCTCTCAACATAATACCTAAAAACTAAAAGATTCACAAAATGGAAAAAAGTGGTATCAAAATCTCGCCAAAAAGGGTATATATTCCATTCTGTAAGGAGGCTTTCTTGTGCTATTTTTCTCAAAATGTATAAATTCGTAAAAAGAAGGATTTAATTTAAAATTACAAAAACCAAAACAAGGGAGAGTGTTTGAAATGCTGCACTATACCTTAAAAAAAGCGGCGGAAGAAAAGATTATCACTGAGGAAATGAGGGTTTGTGCGGAAAATGAAGGGGTCACTCCTGAGTATATCGCTCAAGGTATGGCCAAAGGTGAAATCGTTCTTTGCAAGAACAAAAAGAACAACTTAGCTAAGCCCTGTGCTATTGGGAAGGGGTTAAAAACCAAAGTGAATGTGAACATTGGCACATCAAAGGATCGCCCCTTTGTGGAAGAGGAGCTTAAGAAGCTGGAAATTGCCCTTAATTATGGCACAGACACAGTTATGGATCTGTCAACCGGAGGTCCCCTTGATGAGATCAGAAAGGTGATAAGGGAAAATTGTCCCGTTCCCCTGGGCACAGTTCCGATTTATCAAGCAGCTCTTGAGGCGGTGGAAAAACATCGTAAGTCCATTGTGGAAATGAAGGTCTCTGAAATCTTCGATGTCATCAAGAAACAGGCAGAGGATGGCGTAGATTTTATGACTGTGCATTGCGGTATCACCAGGCATACTATTGAGCGATTAAAGAACAAAGAGAGAATTCTCGGTGTGGTTTCAAGAGGAGGATCCTTCATCGTGGAGTGGATGATCTACAACAATAGAGAAAATCCCCTATATGAACACTATGATGAGCTCCTTGATATTGCTGAGGCCTATGACATTACCCTCTCTTTGGGTGATGGCATAAGACCAGGGTGTATAGCTGATGCTACTGATGGACCCCAGATTCAGGAACTTATCATCTTAGGAGAACTTACCCTTAGAGCCTGGGAAAGGGGCGTGCAAGTCATGATAGAAGGCCCAGGGCATGTTCCTTTAGATCAGATTGAAGCCAATATCAAGCTTCAAAAACGGCTCTGCCACAATGCTCCCTTTTACGTGTTAGGTCCCCTTCCCACTGACGTTGCTCCTGGTTATGACCACATCGTGGGTGCCATTGGAGGAGCAATAGCTGCTTCAGCCGGCGCAGACTTTCTCTGTTACCTCACTCCTGCAGAGCATTTAAGGCTCCCCACCTTAGAGGATGTTAAAGAGGGGCTTATTGCCTCTAAGATTGCTGCCCATGTGGCAGATCTTGTTAAAGGAGTCAAAGGAGCCTGGGAATGGGACTTGGAGATGGCTAAAGCAAGGGCAAGGCTTGACTGGGAAAAACAGATAGAACTCTCCTTGGATCCAGAAAAAGCCCGTAAATATCGCTTAGAAGGTGGGATCTCTCGAAGCAAGGCCTGCACCATGTGCGGTGAGTACTGTGCTATTAAAATTTACGAACATGCCTATAAACTCTTAAAAGGTGCTCATTAGGATGGGGGTTCCTTGACAGGGGGACTAAAAGCCCCCTATCTTGAAAAAAAACTTAGATTTCCTGATTAGTGTCCGTTTATCCCCTTGGCTTGATTACAAACAAGATCAGGAGAAAGGTAATTCCAATTAATCCCCAAAGGGCCACAGCTCTAAAGGTCTCTTGAAAGGACCAACTTAAAGCCTGCACCTGTTGAGCATAGTAAAGAAGGGCTTCTACCTTCTTTTCAGCTATCTCGCGGGGCCAGAGTTTATCAGCAAGGGGAGTTAAGTGCCTCAGGAAATGGTTGGCCATGTCATGATTTTGAAGTTCCGTTATGCGAAGAAAATTGAGCTGGCTGTTGAATTCCAGATGATTGGTTGCAATAGCAGTGCCAAAGGACCCACCCACAAAGCGCTGATAGTGCATTAAAACCACTCCTAAGCCCGTAAGAGGACCAAGTCTTTTCAAAGATAAAGTGGTAAGCGGAGCAAAGAAAGTGCCCATTGAAATCCCAAGGGGAATAGTCAGAAGAGAGGCCTTCCAAGCAGGAGTATAGTAGTTTAGCTGAGGTATTAAAAAGTAGGAGGTCATGAGAAAGAGAATAGAACTAAAGAGCAAGAGCGCTTTCGGTGGAAGCTTATCAGAAAGATACCCTGAAATTATGCTAAAAGCACCAATAAAGACAGCAAAGACCAAGATGTGAAGACCTGTCTGAAAGGTGGTTAAGCCCTTTAAATTTTCGTAATAGAGGGGTAGGAGATAGAAGATTTGATACATTCCAAAGCCAAGAACAAAGAAGTGCATCCCCATGGGTAGGCCAAACTCAGGAATTTTGTAAATTGAGAGATCAAGGAGGGGATTTCTGGATGATAACTCAACAAAGAAATAAAAGATAAAAGAGAGTGTGCTGATAAAAAGAAGCCAAAGAATGAGATCTGATTGAAACCATCCCAGTTGTTGTCCCTTTGAAAGCATAATTAAGAGAGAGATGGTTGCTGTGGCGATGAAAAGGTAGCTTAGGATATTAAACTGAAAAGTTCCGGTTTTCCCAAGCTCTTTAGGTAAGAAGAAAAGTCCAGCGATGATGTTAATTATGCCAATGGGGATGTTTACGAAAAAGATCCATCTCCAATCTATGTATTCCGTGATAAGTCCACCTAAGGTTGGACCAAGGGCTGGAGCAAAGCTAACGCCTAACCCAAAGATCCCCATGGCAAGGCCACGCTTTTCTGGTGGATAGACAGAAACTAAAATAGTTTGAGCAGATGCTGCAATAAAGGCCTCTCCAATTCCTTGCAACGCACGAAATAAAATCATCTGCCCCAGGTTTTGTGCTAAACCACAAAATAGGCTAGAAAGTGTAAAAAGAAACATCCCGAAAAGAAAGGTCCAAGAATAACCGATATACCTTGCGAAGTTCTCTGTGAAGAGCAAAGCTGTAGCTGCCGCCATCATATAACCGGTAATCACCCATTGTATTCCATATAGATCTGTGGAAAGAGGAGCCATCATCTTTGGGACCACGATATCAACAATGGTTGTATCAAGGATTGCCATGAAAAAACCGATCATGACAACGATGGTAACGAGTGCTCTCTCTTGAGGGGTTACTCGCTGATAAAAAAGGTGCGAATCCATCAAGGGTTATCGAACTCTCTTTATCTCTACTTCGCCACTTAGACCAACCCTTAGCAGACTTTGGTCACCCTTTGAGATTTTGATTCTTACTGGAATCCTCTGGGCCAGTTTGGTGAATTCACCGGCAGAGATATCTCTTGGAACCAAAGCAAAGGTTGCTGCAGAGGCTGGCAGGACCTCCTCCACCTCTCCCTCAAGAATTTTATCAGGATATGCATCAAGCCTGATCCTTGCCTTTGCTCCCTTTACAACGCCCTTTAGTTTTGTCTCCTCAAGTAGAACGAGTATGTAAAAACTCCTTGGATCAACTATGGCATAGAGAGGTTCACCAGGAGAAACCACATCACCTACGGAGCGAAATTTTTTGGCTATCTGTCCAGATATGGGGCTCCTAAGCTGAGTCTCCTCTAAATATAGGGTTGCCTCTAACCCTCTCTTTCTGATCTCCTCTCCTTGATGGAAAAGGGCCTTTGCTTGAAGAGACAAACTATCCAAGGTCCGTTTTTCATTCTGAAGAATGGAGATATTTTTTTCAAGCACCTTTATCTCCTCCTCAATTGACCTAATCTCTGCAAGTAAACCCTCACTCTGTTTGAGGAGGTCTCTCTCCTCTGTCTCTTTGATTTCAAGATCCCTTGCGGATATAAGCCCCTCCTTCAGGAGTTTTTCCAGTCTTGCTTTATCCTTTTTTATCTGTTCCAATCTTACCTGTAAAGCCTCCCACTGAAAATACCTGCCCCTCTCTTTCTCCTTCAAAGCTTGAATCTCCTTTGCTATCTGTTCACTTTTGAGTGCTATCTCCTTTTCAAGTTTTTGTCTTGTCTTTTCAAGGGCCTCTCTCTCTGATGAAACCCGGCGGAAACTCTCCTCAAGTTGTTTTACCCGCAGATGATAGTCATCTGGTGATATCTCTGCTAAGATTTCACCTTCTTTCACTATCTCGCCCTCTTGCTTATAAAGTTTTACAATTCTACCCGTGACCTTAGAGAAACTAACCAAGACCAATCGATCCGCCTGAACAAAGAGGGCATTACTCACTGCATACTGATATCGGTGCCAAAGAAAATAACCAAAGAGACCTAAGAGTATAAGAGTTAGAAAGACAATCAGAAATAAACCTAAACCTCTTTTGCTCATGCCTTAGAATGTAAGTGTATACTTAAGTTCAAAAAGTATAATAAAGCCTTCTTTTATCTTGTCAAGAAAGTTCTCCGAGTATCTCCCTTTCTATACGTTTTGCGAGTTCCATTTGTTTCTGCCAGTGACCAAAGATCTGGCCTTTAGGAAGAAATCTCCTAATAAAATGAAAGACCTCTGGTGAGATCCTTCCTGCTGGTTTTCTCATAAAGGGTGTCTGGGGAAGGGGCATAAAGGTATGGGCATGAATTATGGCACCTTTTTTTGCAAGCTCCTCCATGAAAGATAGTGTGGCTTTGACATCCTCCTCAGTCTCCTCGGGAAGCCCAAAGATGAAATCGACCTTGATCTTAAGTCCAGCCTTTAAAGTTAGATCTACGGCCTTTCTGACATCCTCTAGTGAGTGATCTCTTCTTATGTAGGTTAACATAGGCTCGCTTCCTGTTTGGGCGCCAATTACCAGGTTGTCATTGTGACAAAAGGTCTTTACCAGTGTTATGGTCTCTTCAGTGACATGCTCTGGTCTCACCTCTGAGGGAAAACTTCCAAAATAGATTCTTCCTCCGTAAATTCTTGATAGTAGATAAAGTTCCCGAAGAAGAGTTCTTAGTGCTTCGACATTTAAGGTTTTTCCATCCTCTGATCCGTAGGAGAAAGCATTGGGAGTTATAAATCTTAGATCTCTAATTCCCCTTTTGAGTAAAGCCTCTGCGTAGAAAAGGATGTCCTCGATTGAGCGATGTCTGATCTTGGTCCCAAAAAGCCTTGGTGTCTGACAGTACTTGCAGACAAAGGGGCATCCTCTGGTGATTTCAATTGGACTGATCTTTCCGAATCTGAGGGAAAAAGGGGCAAACCTCTTCAAATCAACAGGCTTGGCTTTGCCTGAAAAGAAATAGTTTCCGTCTATATAACAGGCAAGGCCCTTTATAAGGGGAAGGGCCTCATTGCCGTTTCTATAGGACTCCAAAAAGGCCCTGAAGCTCTCTTCGGCCTCTCCAACAAAAACAAAATCAAAACCTAAATCAAGGGTATTCTTTGGTAGAGCCGAGGCATGTGGCCCACCACCGATTAAGGTTAATTTTGCCCTAATCTTCAGTGATCTTAGCTCTGCAATTAAGCTCTTTACAGTCCAGAATTGAGGCGTATGTAAGGATATAAGGATAATGATCTCCTGGAAATCACTTCCAAAAGACTCTACCCCCTGTATTAGATCCTTTCCATTTTTGAAAAAATAGATGGCAGTGTCTGTCCTTTCACTTAGAAGATCCTCTACAGCTCCCAAAAGGGCATTCAGGCTATATCTGTTTTCCTGTATGTAAAAGAAAAACAAAGCCCTCATGAAGTTGATACGTTAAAGCTTGGTCCTGTGATAATAAGATATACGAGATTCTATAAGAAGCAATTATATGAGGGGGCAGAGCCCCCTGAGCAAGAAATAGATACTTACTTGGTTATTGGTTTTGGGGTTTTATCGGTGTTGGGGGGTAAGAGTGGAGCCACTACCTTAGGCCTATCTCCAGTTAAGGTTCTCAGAAAAGCTGCTATTTTCTTAGTTTCAGCGTCTGTAAGGGTAATTCCATATTGCAGAGTTCCCATAACCACTATAGCATCCTCTAAGTTCCAAACCTTTCCAGAGTGAAAATAAGGATATGTTAGCTCGATATTTCTGAGAGAGGGCACTTTGAAAACATAATCATCAGTAGGGCTCTTGGTAACCTCAAATCTACCTCTATCTCCTGCAGCAAGATCAGGATTTGGTTTGGTTGCCATGCCAAAGGGTGCATACATGTGTCCACCAAGGGTGATACCGCTATGACAGGAGGCGCAACCTTTGTCTATAAAGAGTTTTAACCCCTCTTTCTCCTCCTTAGTTAAAACCTTGGTATCTCCTTTTAAAAACCTATCAAATTTTGAATTAGGAGTTAGTAGGGTTGCCTCGAAGGCTTCAATGGCCTTGGCAACATTATCGAAGGTAACCGGCTCCTTCTCCCCTGGGAAGGCCTTTTTAAACATCTCCACATATTTGGGAATACTCTTTAAAGTTGCAATAACCCTCTCTGGGGTGTTGTTCATCTCCACAGCAGCTTGAATGGGACCCTTGGCTTGTTCCATCAAATCCTTAGCTCTACCATCCCAAAACTGAGCGGTATGATAAACGGCATTAAAGACAGTGGGGGCATTTCTTGGCCCCTTTTGCCAACCATGCCCTATGGAGGTTTCTACGTTGTCTGTTCCCCCAAGCATCACATTGTGACAGCTGTTACAGCTGATTAAATGGGAGGCTGAAAGACGAGGATCAAAATAAAGGTATTTTCCTAGTTCAACGAGCTCCTTCGTAAGCTTAACATTTTTATTAGGGATCTTGTCAATTTTCTCAGGAATGGGCTTAAAAAGCTCCCTTGCCTTCTTTAACAGATCTTCATCAGGAGTTTTTGCACTTAAATATCCTGCAGAGAGGACAACGCTTAATGGCAAAACAGCCCACTTCAAAAAACTAAACTTCATAGGACACCTCCTAGCTTTGTTTTTTTCCTACATTGTAATTGAATAATCATAAAAGTCAAGATTAAAATATTATAGTTCTAACTATAAATTTTTTAAAGTTAAAAAATATTTCAAGTCTAAACCTTTCACATGGTCTTAAATTTCCAAAAAGCTTGAAAGATGATGGAGGGCCTTTAAAATGTAACTTAGGTTTTTATCCTATGTGGAAACAAATAGTTGGCTGTGGTGCATTGAATTGGGATATCTTCTTTTATGTCGAGGATCTTACCAAAGTCTCCTTCGAGGGAGTTTACCTTAGGCCAGGTCATGAGTATGTCTTAGAGAGAAAGGCATTTCTTGAGCTCCTCGCTAAGCTAAAAGAAGAGGCTTTGCTAGTCTTTGAGGGAGGAGGGGGATCCTCTGCCAATACCATCTATGGATTATCAAAAATTGGTTTTAAAACGGCCTTCCTTGGGGCAGTTGGTGCTGATTTATTTGGAAAAAGGGCCTTAGAGGAGCTCAAGAAAGTGAGTATCAACACCGAAAAGGTGAGAATATACGGAGAAACAAGCCTTGCCATAATAATTTTAGACAGAAAAAGAGATAGAGCCATTGTGGTTAGTCCCGGCACAGCAGAGAAAGCCCTCTGTTTTCAAAAAGAGGATCTCTTCTCAGAGGCCCTCTATCACCTCTCATCCTTTGCAAGTTCAGAGGGAATCTCCTTTCAAAAAGATCTTTTAGCTCACCTTGATAATAGAATTTCCCTTGATCCCGGTGAGATCTATTCTTCAAAAGGTAAAGCTTTCTTAGCCCCCTTCATAGAGAAAACTGATTTTCTCTTCATCACTGAGCGAGAGTTAAGGCTTAGCGAGTTAAGCCTGGATGACCTTTTGGAAAGGAAGGTCAGAACTATCTTCATAAAGAGAGGATCAAAGGGTGCTATGGCCTGTAAGAGAGGGTTCCTTGTGAAAAGCTCTGTTTATCCTGCCTCTAAAATAGTTGATAACACCGGCGCAGGGGACTATTTCAATGCTGGCGTCCTTGCAGGAATCTCCTTAGGGCTAACCTTGGAGCACTCCTTAGAGCTAGGGCTCATCTTCGCAAGCCTTAGCCTTAGAGATTTTGGAAGAAGTGGAACCATGAATTATCATGAGTTTAAAAAATCCTTAAATGAATTAAAATAAATTACATGGGCCATCCCATCTATGAAGATCTCTTCTTTGAGAAAAGGGATTTCATCAGGATTGTCCTTGAGCCAGACCGAATTGAAGAGCTCTCCTCAGGGGTTGAGACAGGGCTTGCTGTTCGTAAAATCACCTCAGACTTTGAAAACAAACTGACCTACATCACTCAAGACATATCCACTTATCTAAAACAAACGGAGTTTAACCTCTTACCTAAGGATGAAAAGAGGGAGTTCATCAGCCTGATTGAGTCCTCATCTAAAACTTCAACCTTTGACATAGATAGCTACCTTTCCCTCTTAGAGAGGATAAAGAGTAGAGTTCCTAACTCTTATGTGAAACATTACAGAATAGGACTTATGGTAACCTTTAGAGAAACCCATGTGCTCACCTCAGAGGGCAGATTGAAATCTCAGATTAGTCCTTATTTTAGGGTTTTGGCTGTAGTGGTTGCGGAGCAAGATGGTAGACTGGAGAGAGGTTACGAAGTGAAAGGCTATCGTCTCTCTCCCGATGAAGCACTAAGGCTTGACACAGAAATAGAGCTTCTCGGAGAGAAAGCAGCAAAGCTTGCCTTGAGCTTGCTCTCTGCCAGGAAAGCCCCAGCAGGTGTGATGCCAGTGATCTTGGCTGGTACTGCTGGTGGCACCATGATTCACGAAGCAGTTGGACACGGATTAGAAGCAGATCATGGAGAAGAGGGACTATCCATCTACTCTGGAAGGATTGGTGAGAGGGTAGCAAGTCCACTGATCACAGTTATAGATGACCCTACTATACCTGCACTATACGGTTCCTATTTGGTAGATGATGAAGGTGTCGAGGCAAAGAAGACGGCTCTTATTGAGGAGGGAATTCTCAAGACCTTTCTTTATGATAAGTTCACCGCCCTTAAGCATGGTAAAGAATCAAACGGACATGGAAGGAGACAGAGTTTCAGAAACCTTCCCATACCACGGATGAGTAACACCTACATTGCACCTGGAAAGGACAAAGTAGAGGATATCCTGAAGAGTATCAATAAAGGGCTTTTGGTAAAGAAAATGGGAGGAGGAGAAGTTAACCCTCTTACTGGGGATTTTGTCTTTGAGGTAAGGGAGGGCTATTACATCGACAAGGGAGAAATTGCCTATTCAGTAAAGGGAGCAACATTAGTTGGCAATGGTCCTAAGGTTTTGGAGACCATTGATATGGTTGCTGATGATTTACACTTTGAACCTGGGACTTGTGGTAAAGATGGACAAGGTGTGCCTGTCTCCGATGGCCAACCAAGCATGAGAATTCCGGAAATCGTTGTCGGTGGTGTTTTGGATTAGGCTTTAGGGTATGGAGATTCCCTTTACTCAGGATGACAGAGATAGACTCATAAAATTGGAAGAGGGATTAAAGGGGTTAATAAAAGGATTGACGACCTACGAGAGGAGATCCGGGACCTGAAAAACTTTATGTTATGGTGATTTGGAATAGGCGCACAGTCCTTGCACCTGCAATGAGAGAATTGAGCAGGCTTAGAAGGAATTAGTCCTTGAGGATAAAAGGGTGGCCATGATTCTCAAAAAAGTAGGCTTACTTTAGGACTGGGGAGAAGGGCTCAATGTGTGGCATAGTGGGTATTTTTGGTATTCCTGTGGCATCAAAATACGCGTATTTTGGCCTATACTCTCTACAGCACCGAGGCCAGGAATCCGTTGGTATCGCGGTTTTTGATGGCAAGTGCATTAGGGAATACAAGAATCTCGGCCTTGTAAGTGAGGTCTTCGACGAGAAAAAACTTCAGGAACTACCGGGTGAGATAGCCATAGGACATGTTCGTTATTCAACCACGGGGTCATCAACCTATCAAAATGTGCAACCTTTCTGCGTGAAATACGCCAAAAAAACCATTGCCCTTGCACACAACGGAAACTTGGTTAATGCCTACAACTTGAGATGTGAATTAGAAGAAGAAGGGCACATCTTTCAGACCACCCTTGATAGTGAAGTCATTGTTCACCTTATTGTCAAATACCTTCGTGAGGGATTGGTCGCCGCTATCACGAAGACCATGAAGAGAATAAGAGGGGCCTATTCAGTTTTACTTCTCTGTGATGACGTGCTAGTTGCCTTCAGAGATCCCTGGGGATTTAGGCCACTTGCCTTCGGTGTGTTAAATGGAGGATACGCATTAGCCTCAGAGACCTGTGCCTTTGACCTCTTAGGGGTAGAGTACTTACGAGATGTGGCTCCTGGGGAGGTCCTTGTCATCGATGAAAATGGCCCTAAATCTTATTTTCCCTTTGAAAGGGACCCTCAGCCGCTTAGCCACTGCATCTTTGAATTCATCTACTTTGCAAGGCCAGATAGTCTGATATATCAAAAAAATGTCTACACCGTGAGAAAAAACCTTGGATTTAACCTATACAGGGAGTGTCCCTTGAGAGCAGATTTTGTTATGCCCTTTCCAGATTCTGGAACATACGCAGCTTTAGGTTACTCTCAGGCAAGTGGGATCCCCCTTGAATTTGGCGTTATTAGAAATCACTACATCGGTCGCACCTTTATCCAACCCTCTGAAAAACTTCGAGATCTCTCCGTCAGGATGAAATTAAATCCTGTAAGAGAATTCATCCGCGAAAAGGAGGTGATCGTGATCGATGATTCCTTAGTTAGAGGAACAACTAGTAAAAACCGCATCAGAAGTATTAAACTTGCTGGAGCCAAGAAGATTCACTTTCTGATCTCCTGTCCACCTCTTCGGTACCCTTGCTTTTTTGGTATTGATTTCCCCCAGGCAAAGGAACTCATCGCTGCCAAGCATTCCGTAGAGGAGATCAGAAAATTTTTAGATATCGATACCCTTTACTATTTAAGCTTAGAGGGGTTATTAGACTCAGTAGGTGATTTGAGAGACAAGGTCTGTCTTGCCTGTTTTACAGGAAACTATCCCATGGAAGTTGACTTTTCCTTTAGAAAGGATATTACCGAACTTTAACCTTCATAAAAGGGTTATTCTGGGGCATAAAAACCATGAGAGCACCCAACAGTTTACTGGAGTTTATCAAAATTCTGGACAAAGAGGGGGAGATACTTAGGATCAAGGATGAAGTCTCTCCCGAGCTTGAGATAACTGAGATCACCGATCGAGTGGTCAAAAGAAAGGGGCAAGCGTTGCTCTTTGAGAGGGTTAAGGGCCACAAAATCCCAGTTGTTACCAATCTTTTTGGGAGTTACAAAAGGATAGCCCTTGCCCTGGGTGTAAAGGACCTTGAAGACCTAAGTGAGAGAATCCTTCAGTTCCTGGAGATCAAACAGTTTGAGGGTCTCTTAGGAAAGCTCAAGGTTTTACCAAGGCTTTGGGAGCTAAAGAACATATTCCCAAGGTATGTAGATAGGGCGCCTTGCCAGGAAGTAGTCCTAATGGGAAGAGATGTGGACCTATTTAAGTTACCCATTTTGAAATGCTGGCCAGATGATGGCGGACCTTACATCACCCTGCCCTGTGTTATAACCAAGGATCCGGAAACAGAGATTCGCAATGTGGGTATGTATCGCCTGCAGGTTTTTGATAGTCAGACAACAGGAATGCACTGGCAGATACATAAGGTAGGTGCCAAACATTACCGAAAGGCTGAAGCTTTAGGGCAAAGACTACCTGTTGCAGTAGCCCTCGGTCCAGAACCAGCAGTCATCTACTCAGCCACTGCTCCCTTACCTGAAGACATAGACGAGTTTTTGCTTGCGGGTTTCTTAAAAGGCTCCCCAGTGGAGTTAGTAAAATGTGTTACCATTCCATTAGAGGTTCCAGCTCAGTCACAGATAGTGTTGGAGGGCTATGTAGAGCCCTTTGAAAGACGAATTGAGGGCCCCTTCGGAGACCACACCGGCTTTTACACCCCTCCTGAACCATACCCTGTTTTTCACGTTCAGTGTATCACCATGCAAAAGGAGGCCATCTATCCTGCAACCATCGTGGGCAAACCTCCTCAAGAGGATTGCTACCTTGGCAAAGCCACAGAGAGGCTATTTCTTCCCATCATAAAAAAGATCCTTCCAGAAGTGATTGATATCAATCTTCCCTGGGAAGGGGTCTTTCATAACCTTGCCCTGGTCTCCATAGATAAAAGATATCCTGGACAGGCCTTCAAAGTGGCCTCTGCCATTTGGGGATTAGGTCAGCTGATGTTTACAAAGATCGTGGTTATCTTTGACAAGGAGGTCAACGTGCAGGATACAAAGGAAGCCCTGTTTTATCTCTGTGCCAATGTTGATCCAGCGCGGGATATAATGATAGTGAAAGGTCCTGTGGACGTCCTTGACCATGCAAGCCCTGAAGTCGGCTTTGGCTCAAAGATGTGTATTGATGCAACTAAAAAGTGGAAAGAAGAGGGATATAATAGAAACTGGCCAAAGGAAGCAGTGATGACAGAGGATGTCAAAAAGAGAATCTCTTCTATCTGGAGAAAAATCGAATCCCAGTTGAAAAGGGGAAAATAAGACCTTGAGGCCAAAAACTTGCCTAAGGGCAAAGGCTATAAGGAACTAAACCCATTTTGGTGAGAGAGGGTAGAAGTGGTAAATCCTGAATTAGCAAGACACTACCTTAAGAGGGCTGAAGTCAGGCTTAAGCTGTCAAAGGAACTATTTACTGAAGAGGACTGTGCTGATATAATCAGGCTCTTGTAGGAGATTTTAGAGCTTTGTTAGAATGCCATTTTGATTTGGATGGCCTTGAACCACAGATAGCCTTCCATGGTGCTATGGATTTTCTCCGTCTAAGAGATTACACCTCAAGAGAGGCTAGAAAGGCTTAGAGATTAGCAGGTAAATTTTTTGGAGCTTACAAAGGAGTTTTAGGAATGGAGGTAAAAACCTATGAAGGTAGCCATAGTCAGCGATTCCCATGACAGAATTGATCATCTGGAATGGGCAATAGAGATAGCTAACCACGAAGGTGCAGAGAGGCTGCTTCACTGTGGAGATTTGATCTCACCCTTTATGGTCCTAAGTTTAGCCAAATTCAAAGGACAGGTAGATCTCATCTTTGGAAACAACAAAGGAGATGTTTTCTTACTCTGTAAGTTGTTAAAGGAATATCCCCATATCTCTCTCCATGGAGAAGAGGCCTTTTTGGAGTTAGACGGTTTCAAAGTTGCGATGGTGCATTATCCAAAGATAGCTGAAAAGCTTGCTAAAGGAGGAGAATTTGATTACATCTTCTGTGGACACACCCATAAGTTCAAAGCATGGGAAGTGGGAAAGAGCCTTATAATTAATCCTGGAGAGCTCATGGGAAAAGAAGGTTTACCCAGTATGGTAATCCTTGATCTTAGATCAAGGGAGTGGAAAAAATTTGAAAAGATTTAGGTTTCAGTAAGGAGATGTTATGAAGATAAGGAATTTTTTCCTACCTACTCTAAGGGAGGATCCTGCAGAGGCGGAAACCGTAAGTCATAAGTTACTACTCCGTGGTGGATTTATACGTAAGGTAGCTTCAGGTATATACAACTTCTTACCCATAGGGTTGAGAACTTTAAAGAAAATTGAAAACATAGTAAGGGCGGAGATGAATAAAGCTGGTGCCCTGGAGATTATCATGCCCCTCGTTCAGCCTGCTGAACTGTGGATGGAAACAGGACGCTGGCAGGCATACGGAAAAGAACTCCTTAGATTCAAGGACAGAAAGAACCATGACTTTTGTCTTGGACCAACCCATGAGGAGGTAATCACCGACTTAGTTAGGGGTGAAGTCAAGTCTTACAGAGACTTGCCTTTAATACTTTATCAGATTGCCCCAAAATTCAGAGACGAAATGAGACCCCGTTTTGGACTTATGCGAGCAAGGGAGTTCATAATGAAGGATGCCTATTCTTTCGATGCCAATGTGGAAGGCTTAGAGAGAAGCTATCAACTAATGTATGAGACCTATCATCGTATCTTTGAAGCCTGTGGCTTGAATTTCAAAGCGGTAGAGGCACATACAGGGGCCATTGGAGGGGATGTGTCTCACGAGTTCATGGTGCTTGCCGAAACTGGAGAAGACACCCTTGCTAATTGTGAAGCCTGCGGTTACGCATCCAATGTGGAGTTAACACCTGCTATCTCTGGAGAAAAATATCCAACAGAGCCCAGAAAACCTTTGGAAAAGGTGCATACACCCAATAAAAAAACAGCAAGGGATGTAGCGGAGTTTCTCGGTCTTCCCCTTGCCAAAATCAGTAAGACCCTCATTTACATAACTGAGGATGGAGAGGCCATAGCGGTTGTCCTGCGTGGGGATCATGAGCTAAATGAAGTTAAGTTTGAAAAGGCTCTCTCAGGAAGGTCCTTTCGTCCTGCCACTGATGAGGAAATATTTAGCCTTACCGGAGCTCATCCAGGCTCTCTCGGTCCAAGGGGGCTTTCTATAAAGGTCTTTGTAGACCAAGCTTTGAAGGATTTTCCCAATTTTGTAATAGGTGCCAATGAAGATGACTATCACTTTCTTAATGCAAACCTTGGAGACACCTTTGATCCCCATCTTATAGCTGACCTGAGAAAGGCAAAGGAGGGCGACCTGTGTCCCAAATGCGGAAATCCCCTTCAGTTCATCAAGGGAATCGAGGTAGGACACATCTTTAAACTTGGAACTAAATATAGCTCTGCTATGAGGGCTACTTTCCTTGACAGAGATGGTAAGGAAAAGCCCTTTATCATGGGCTGTTATGGTATCGGAGTCAGTAGGATCATTTCAGCAGCCATTGAACAGAATCACGATGAAAAGGGGATCATCTTCCCTTGGCAGATAGCTCCCTTCCACATTGGCCTGATCTCCCTTACAAAAGAAAGGGAAAATCATCAGGAGATCTATGATCATCTATCAGAGGATTGGGAAGTACTCTGGGATGATAGAGATGAAAGGCCTGGTGTCAAATTCAATGATATGGACCTCGTAGGGATTCCTGTTCAGGTGATCCTTGGCAAAAACCTTCAAGAAAGGGGAGAGGTTGAAATTAAAATCAGAAAAACCGGAGAACGCCTACAGGTGAGTAAGGAGAACTTGAAAGACTCCATAGAGAATATCGAGAAAGCCCTGTGCCAGTCCTCATAAACTCGACAAATCTGAAAGACTTAGAGCTGATTCAAAAGGAGTGTGCCAAAAAGGTTATTCTAAGTGACATAACCTCGCAGGTTGAACTTTTTGCAGGAATAGATGTTACCTACGAAGACCCGTTGTCATCTCCAACCAGATCTCATTTTAGCTCCATAGGGCCTAAATTCACCCTAGAGAAAGCCAAAGATTTTTTGTTGATGATAAGCATATATAGGATCCCTGAGACTCTTAGGTTTGCCCATAATCTTTTAAAGAAGTTCAAAATGAGAAACAAAGGAGGGGTTGGGAATCATGCCTGTTTACAAGGTCTCTGAGCTTTCTAAATATCTTTGTGCAAAACTCGTGGGAGAGGATATGGAAGTAGTTGGGTTAAATGCCTTATCACTTGCCAAGGAGAATGAACTCTCCTTTGTGGAAGGTCTTAAGAGATTGCCTCAAGCCCAGAGTTCAAAAGCAAGGGCCCTTCTTGCTCCACCTGGATTTCATCAACATCTCCCCGATAAATCCATCCTTGAGGTAACCGATGTGCGCGTGGCCCTTGCCAAGATAAGTTACCTCTTTAGAGAGACTACACACCCCTTTCAAGGCATAAGCCCCCAAGCTATCATTCATCCATCGGCTGAAATTGAAGAGGGGGTGACCGTGTTTCCCTATGTTTACATTGGGAGCAATGCTTACATAGGAAAGGGATCAACCATTTATCCCTTTTGCTACATCGGTGACTTTTGTGAGATTGGCGAGGGAAGTTTACTTTATCCCCATGTGGTTTTGTATCCAGGAACAGTAATTGGAAGGCGATGTATTCTTCACGCTGGTGTCGTTCTTGGAGCAGATGGTTTTGGTTATGCACAGGAGAGGACACCTGAGGGGTTCAAAAACATAAAGATCTACCATTTTGGAAGAACAAGGCTTGAAGATGAGGTTGAAGTTGGTGCCAACACCACTATTGATAGAGCAACCTTTGGGGAAACCATAATTGGAGAGGGCACAAAGATTGACAACCTCGTCCAGGTCGGTCACAACGTGCGCACCGGACGGGAGTGTATCTTGGTTTCCCACACAGCTATGGGTGGAAGTGTCACCCTGGGGGACTTTGTTATGCTTGGAGGACAGGTAGGAATTGCGCCAGGACTAACCATTGGACGAGGAGTAAGAGTTGCCGCAAAATCAGGAGTTGCAGATGATGTTCCTGAGGGGTCAGAAGTGGCCGGTATTCCCGCTATTAAAGCAAGCATCTGGAGAAGAGCAGTCAAGCTCTTTGAAAAACTACCTGAACTCTTTAAGGAGTTAAGAGAATGTAGGGATTTGATTAAAAATAAAACTTAACCACCACTAATCTATGAGATCTTTCAAACTAAGATACATGAAGGGCAAGATGCTTCTCCCATTCTTCTGCTTTGATAGTTACCGTGTATTTGGCAATGTACTCCTCTTCAGTCATCTTGGGATTTTCATAGCGTATGTTTAGGTAATCACACATCAACTTAAACACATAGGTGTTATCTGACCTTGCTGGTAGGTTTTTGATCGGTGTTTGGCTTCTTACAACTAATAGCTGATCTTCTGCAGTGTGATTTGTTCCGGTGAAGTATATGTTTCCTCTTCTCACCAGGGCTTCCATTTTTTCAGGTAAAGTTCCTCTCTTCCCCTGTCCTATAGTGCGGTATCTACTCTTCGATAGGATTCTTCCCATCGTTGCTTCAGGCTCATACCAAAAGTCGTTTTCCAAAATCAGAGGAGGATTGTTTAGCCTGTGATGAATCTCCTGAGCCTCATCCACTGTGATATCGCTAAAACCTGTGAATTCTGCCATGATACTTTGAATTTCCTGTGGGCTTTTCCCTCTCATCTTGGCCTTTATGTATTCAAAGGAAGCCTTGGCCTTTTGGTATTTTAGCAATGCCTCTGTTGAGTGATTATACTCTGGACCTGTTCCGTTTATGCCAAACATGGAGTTCCCGTGATCTGAAGTAACAATCAAAAGCACATGGGGATTTATCTCAAGAAAGGAAAGAACCACGCCTAAGGTCATATCCATCTCATAGGTGTCATAAAGAGCACCTGCCACATCGTTGTTATGGCAGGCATGATCGATTCTTCCAGCTTCGATCTGGAGCACAAATCCCTTAGGATTCTCCCCCAAAATAGACAGCGCAACAGCTGTCATCTCAGGCAAGGTCGGCTGAATCGTGCTAAGCTCTCTGTCATTAATTCTATCGATGTAGAAACTTAAGTGTGAGTCAGCAAAGAGTCCCAGCACAGGCCTTGATAGGGAAGCCTTCTTCAACTCCTCTCTCGTCTGAACCACCTGATATCCAGCACCTCTGAACTTTGCTATCAGGTCCCTTTTGTCTATCCTTTTATCGGATAGAAAGTGTCTAAGTCCACCACCCATTGCCACATCAGGCTTTAAGGCCAGAAGATCCAGGGCTACCTCATCCTCAGCATCTCTATTTAAATGGTGTGAATACCAGCCTGCAGGAGTGGCATGGGTAATCCTTGTGGTTGTAACAAAGCCAAGGCCCATTCCTTTGTCCTTGGCAAGCTCTGCTATGGTTTTTAGTTTTTTCCCGTCTGGAAGGGAGGCTAAAAGGCGATTTGCAGTCTTAGAACCTGTCGCCCAGGCTACACTTGCCGGTGCAGAGTCTGTCACTACAGAGGATAAAGAGTTAGTTACAGACAGACTAACCCTTGTGCGTGAGTCCTGGAGAAGTTTTGACAGATTTGGTTCAATCTTAAAAACCCTTCTTGCGTATTCCATATAGGCTTTCATCACGCCCAGGGGCCAGCCATCTCCCACAAGAAAGATAATGCCCTTGCTACTCTTAGGAAACCTTTTGCTTAATTTAAGTAACTCTTCTGAGGCAGGAGATAGGGCAAGAAAACTTGCTAAGGAGGTTTTCTTCAGAAAATCTCGCCTTGTAAGGTCACTCATCACCTTACCTCCTTTGGGGCTTTGCGCTTATAATAAATGCATCTTTTTAAAGGCGAGTCAACGAGAAGTTAACCTGATCTCAAATCAAACAAGGGGTATGCCTAATCTCCGAAGATGACTTTCACGTTCTCTCCAGCCCTCAAGGGCTTTAACCCAAAGATCAAGAAAGATTTTTCTTTTGAGTAGGTGTTCTAACTCTTCCCTTGCTAAGGTTCCGATCTTTTTTAACATCTGTCCACCTTTGCCGATGATGATACCCTTTTGAGAGGACCTCTCAACGAAAATCGTTGCCTCAATGTGAAGCACCTTTTTTTCGGGTATCTCCTTAATGGATTCCACTTTTACGGCAACAGAGTATGGCACCTCCTGATAAGTAAGCATGAATACCTTTTCTCTTATAATCTCTGCCACTTGCAACTTTAAGGGCAAGTCTGTCACATAATCAGGGTCATAGTAAAAGGGACCCTCTGGGAGAATCTTCTCAAGCTCATTAATTATGATATCAAGACCATCACTTTTTAGACCTGACACAGGGATTATAGCCTCAAAGAGGTTAAGTTTGGCAAACTGATCGATAACAGGCAAGAGTTCTCTCTTATCACGTAGCAAATCGATTTTGTTTAGGATGAGAAGGGTTGGTTTTGATGTCTTTTTTATAAGATCAAGAATCCATTGTTCTTCGGATCTTCTATCTGCGACATCCACTACCCACAGGATGGCATCTACCTCTTCTAAAGCCTGCAGGGCAGATTTGACCATGAGCTTATTGAAGAGAGACTTAGCATCGTGTATCCCTGGTGTATCAACAAAGATTATCTGTAGGTTTTCTCTGGTGTAAATTCCTCTTATGTTAAATCGTGTGGTTTGCGGTTTGGAGCTCACAATGGAAACCTTGGTTCCGAGGAGATTGTTTAGCAGGGTGGACTTGCCCACATTCGGAAGTCCGATTATTGCCACAATCCCTGATTTGGTATTTATTTGATCCGTCATACTGTGTGAGTGTCTTATGTTCTTCGATTTAAGTCCAATTTTAATCTATTGCCCTTAGATTTGCAAAGGTTCCAAAATTTGTTAATGCACTGATTAAAAAATGAAAACCTCCATTGGTTCTTCAAAAGATAAAATGATATCTATAAAGATAGAGATGATAAAAATCAGAGCTCCAAAGTTATGTAATCACAACAATACTCAAATATTGCCTTTGTTCTAAGTTTCTTAGAGCTTTTTGTAAAAGGACTGGGTGAGGTCCTTCAGGCCAAAGCCTAGCTCAGGCTATATACGATTTTTAGGCTCTCCCTTTTGTTCCATGGTGTTAAAGTGACTAAAAAGCAAGCCCCACATAGAGGACGATGCAAAGATCATACCATAAAGAAGGTTGGATTTGGTAAGGAGAAAGTGGGTAGGAGATTTATTTAAAGACAGAAGGAGAAATTCGTTGAAGAAAGGGAAGCATTAGGTTAAAAAGGTTGAACTTGCACAATCAGATTTTAATTATATAGGTTATCACCCTCGTATAAGATCAGCTAGTTTCTATCATAGGTCTATGACTGTTCTCAAAGATGTTACTTTGATGCTTAACTTTAAAGGAGACACAATAAAAATAGGTTAAAAGTTATACTCTGGCTTTCTCAAATAAATATCTTTTCTTTTATCGATATGAATCACTTGAAAAAGGCGATCACAATGATGCCGAGGAACATAACTAAACTTGCAGAAAGCCTTAAACGAAAGTGTTTCTCTCTAAACATATACCACCCAAGTAACACCGCAAAGAGTATGCTTGATCTCTTTAAGGCAATCATATAGGCCGTTTCAACAAGACTTAAAGCCAACATGTGTGAAAGACACATCAATGCCTGGGTAAGACCAACAAGAAGAATCACCCTGGTGTTTTGCTTCAAAAACACACCCACGGTCATCGACGGCTTTATCATCCAGAGAACAAAGGGGGTCACCACTGAAAGAAGAGAAAAATAAATACTCGCAAAGAAAAGGGGATCGGAAAGCAAAATCCCCCGCTTGCCTAACACCGAAGTTACCCCGTAGATAAGTGCAGTTACCAATATATAAAAACTCCCCCTCTCCCTCCATATCCCCTTTACTGGACCAAGAAATCCCTCCACCCTCCTCGGAAGGTGAATCATATAAGCTCCAACGACTATAAGAAGAATGCCTAAAAACCCAGGCAGACTTATACTCTCTCCGAGAATAAGATATCCCGTAAAGATCACAAAAATCGGAGTAAAGGATAAAAATGGCAAAGAGGCTGAAAGAGGCGATATCTCAATACCTCGCATGTAAGAAAGGGTAGCCATAATCTCTAAAGACAACAGAAGAAGGACGTTTTGAATGAAATCCCACGTAAGATAGAGATAGACCTCCTTTTTTACTGTCAGATACAGAAGCACAGGGAAAAGAAAGGGAAGAGTTCCAAGGGTTCTGGCAAGAGCCATTTTTATGTAGCCCTCTTGCCCGAGATATCTCTTGTTTAAAGCATCACTTAGAGCAACGAAAAAACCTGCTGAAAGAGAGAGAATAACCCAAAGCATTTAGCAAATGAACTAAAACTTTTGATCTAAAGTTGAAAGAGGACAGTCATCACAACGTGGACTTTGCTTCTTACAATAAGTCTTTCCACAGGCCACAAAAAGAGCATGAAATTCCTTATACAGAGGAACATCCCTTACTAAGTTCTGATGAAAGATCTCCTGAAGTTCATCGTAGCTTATCACCTCAGGAATAAGCCCGTGACGACATAGTATTCTATGGGTGTATGCATCAACAACAAAGAAGGGCAGATCTAAGGCATAAAGCAGGATTGAATCGGTAGTCTCCGGGCCAAGCCCCTTGATAGAAAGTAGTTTTCTTCTCAGTTCCAATGGGTCTTCTTTTCTGAGATTATTAATATCTCCCTCGTATCTATCTGTCAAAAAGGAGACAAAATTCTTAACTCGCCTTGCTTTAACGTTATAGTATCCGCTAGGACGAATCAAACTGGCAAGACTCTCAACAGAGATCTCTCTCAAAGCCCTCGGCGATAGGAGATTTTCCCTTTTCAAATTCTCTATTGCCCTCTTCACATTTCCCCAGTTGGTGTTTTGCGTAAGAATTGCCCCAAGACAAACCTCAAAAGGATCCTCTGCAGGCCACCAACCTTGTGGTCCAAAATGGTCAAATAGCCATCTGTAAATGTCAAGCAAAATATCACCAAGCATAGTGAAAACGTAAGACCCTTGTCCCACTAAAGGTATCAAAGACACGATAGCCCTTTTCCATAAGCTCAATTCTAATTGCATCTGCCACCTCAAAGTCTCCTCTCTCTTTGGCTTGGTCCCTCCTTTTTGCAAGCCCAAGGATTTCCTCATCCTCAGATTCCACAGGGAAGGACAGTATCTTAAAAACCTCATCAAAGACCTTCAGTTTTTCAAACAGGGCTTCTTTGAAGCCAGGTGGAAACCCTCTCTCGCTTCTTCTATAGAGCGTTTTTAGCTGGTTTACAAGCTGTGATATGGCTGCAGGCGTGTTAAGATCCTCCTCTACTGCCTTTAGCCAATCCCTCTCGAAATCCTCAAGGACCTGCCACACTTCATCCCTATCAGCTTCATTCAAGGGCCTTTCCTCTGCAAAGTGGATGTAAGCAAGAAATATCTCAAGTCTTTCGAGGAGTTTTTTAGCATCTTCCAGAGATTTCCACGTAAAGTTCAGAGGACTTCTATAGTGACTCTGAAGCATATACAATCGCAAGGACCTTCCATCAAAGCCCCTCTCCTTGACATCCTCAATGGTAAGCCTGTTTTCCGAGGATAACTTTTTACCTTCGTAGTAGGTCAACTCGGTATGTAGCCAGTAATTAGCTAACTCCTTTCCCGTAAGAGCCTTAGCCACTGCTCTGGTATTCTCGTGATGGGGAAAGATGAGATCTCTACCGCTGGTGTAAAGGTCAAAATTGTCACCAAGATATTTCAGAGCAATGGATGCACAGTGAATGTGCCAGGTTGGTCTTACCCTACCAATTGGGGTTTCAAGGAAATATCCTGCTTTCATCTCCACGATATGAACTCTTTTTAACAGAGCAAAATCGTAAGGCTCCTCCTTTTCATACTCCTCCTGATCTACCCTTAAGCCTCCCTTTAACCCTTTATAGTCTACCTTGGCAAGTCTTCCATAGTCTGGAAACCTTGATACATCAAAATACATGGCTGAAAACTTCTCATAGGCCTTGTTTTGACTTTGTAAATGGAAGGCAAGGTCTCTCATATCCTGCAAATGCTCACTAACCTTGGGATATCCATCTGCTCTGTCTATTCTCAAGTATTCCAGGTCATCGTAAAATTCCTTTTCTACCCTTGTGGTAAGCTCTTTGAGGGTGACTCCAGACTCTAAGGCTGTCTTTATGGTCTTGTCGTCAAAGTCCGTAAGATTAACGATGTGATAAGGTTTATAACCTTTAATTTGCAGATATCTCTTCAACACATCTACAGTGAGTAACCTTCTGTATAGACCCAAGTGAGGTCTAACATTGAGGGTGGGACCACAGGTGTAGATCTTTACCTGCGGTGGATCCTTCGGTAAGAAAAGATCTCTTTTCTGAGTTAGGGTATTAAATAGTGTGAGAATGCTCTTTTGCTCTTCCCTTTCTATACTCCAAAGGGGAGTTGATAGGTATCTTTCTCCGTTATCTGGAAAGATCACCACTATTAAACCCTCATCAAGTGTGGATGCAAGCTTTAGTGCACCTGCAAGAGTTGCACCTGAACTCATCCCAACGAATATTCCCTCTCTTCGTGCAAGTTCTCTTGCCATCTCAAAGGCCTCTTCATCGTGGACGTTTATGACCCTATGGAGGACCTTTCTATCGAAGATACCAGGTGGAAAGGACTCCTTCATATTCTTTAATCCCTGAATCTTGTGGCCTGGGTAAGGCTCAATCCCAATCACTTTAAAGGGAAGACCTTTCTCAAGGACATATCGAGCGACACCCATGGCCGTACCAGTCGTTCCTAGACCACAGACCACATGGGTAACTCTTCCCTCGGTCTGAGCCCAGATTTCCGGTGCAGTGGTGCGATAGTGCATCTGCCAGTTGGCAGGATTGTTAAACTGATCAGGACAGAAATACTTCTCCGGTTCAGCCCTAACAAGATCATAGACATATTCAATAGCCCCGTCCGTTCCCTTTGATGCAGGGGTTAGGATAATCTCAGCACCATAGGCCTGCATGATCTTTCTTCTTTCAAGGGATGCAGACTCAGGCATGGCAATGACGCATCTGTATCCCTTGGAGGCACAAACCATGGCAAGACCGATACCCGTATTACCACTAGAGGCCTCAATGACAACCTTATCTGGGCTCAGGAGGCCTCTACCTTCAGCATCCTCAATCATGGCAAGAGCAATTCTATCTTTAATAGAACCACCGGGATTTTGCCCTTCGATTTTTCCCCAGATTTCTACGGAACTCTTGACTTTAATCCTATTTAGTTTAACAATAGGAGTATTACCGATTTTTGCCAGTATGCTATGATATCTCATAAAGGAGCCTCCGCCCTTAGCCTAATCCTATTGTATCTTACTTTGTCTTTCTCACAAGGTCAAAGCTTTACCACCTTAAAGCCACACAAAGCCATTTACTTTCAAAACCAGATCTACAAACTCAAAGAGAATGATACCCTGATTGATCTTGCTGTTACCTTCAAACTAGGCTATCAGGCCTTGACCTTGGCAAATAGAGATGTTGACCCTTGGGTTCCTCCAAAGGAGGCCGAAATTATCCTTCCTTTTCAAGTTTTAATACCCAAAAACTTTTTTCTGTTAACAAGACCTTACATCCTCATAAACCTCCCTGAAATGAGACTTTACTACTTTAACAGAGATAGCTTTTTGGTCTTTCCCATAGGAATTGGGGACCAAGGAAAGCTCCCACCCCCAGGTCTTTACCACATCAAAAACAAAAAGACCAGACCCTTTTGGTATCCCACCGAGTCCATCAGAGCAGAGGAACCAGACCTACCAAAAGTAGTGCCACCTGGCCCAGATAACCCCATGGGAGAATATGCTCTCTATCTCGATCGAGGTCTCTATGCTATCCATGGCACCAACAAGCCTCACAGCATTGGAAGAAGAACTACCCATGGATGCTTTAGACTCTATCCAGAACACATCGAAAAACTTTACCAGATCGTCCCCCTGGGAACACCGGTTTTTGTGATCTACGAACCCTATAAAATCGCCATAGAGGATGATAAAATCTATCTCCAGGCCTACCCCGACATAGAAAAACGCAAAAACAATCCCATAAAGTATATCCTCCAAACCCTTGACTCTCTAACAGAGAGGCATGGTTTAAGATATCAAGTGAATCTCATTAAGCTTGACAACGCCCTTGAAAAAACAGACGGCTTAGTGCACCAGATTGGCATTATAATTAGATAGGGGATCTTTTTCTCTTAGGCACCCATAAAAAAGTTAGGGCTCTAGACTCCACTTCCTCGAGATATCCGGCTTCATACATGGTTTTCAGGGCATCTAAGTGCAACTTGTGTCCTGACATGTCCGCCCTGATCTCGGCAACAAGAGGATAACCAATGGTGAAAAGATCTCCCACTATGTCTAAGATCTTGTGGCGAACGAACTCATCCTTTGATCTTAAGCCCTCTTTATTGAGGACCTTTTCTTCATCCAGAACAATGGCATTGGACAGATTTCCGCCTTTGATTATGCCCTGCCTCTTTCTCTCCTCAAGTATTCTCTTAAAACCAAAAGTTCTGGCAAAGGAGATCTCATTGATGTAATCTCTGGGTGTTGCGGTAAAATCAAGGCTTTGTAATCCGATCACTGGGTGATCAAAGTTGATTGTGGCATGAATCATAAGCCTTGATGAAGGCTTAAATTTTATCCTTCCAACACCATTTTCCATGCTGAAAGGTTTTCTTAAGAGGTACTTCCTTCTCGCAGCTGGCAACAGACGATATCCACTTTCCTGAATCTTGCGAACTATTAAAAGAGTTGACCCATCGAGAAGAGGAATCTCCTCTCCAAAGACCCTGATAAGAGCATTGTCAATTTGTAAACCATGAAGGGCAGAAAGTAGATGTTCTATCAAAGTTATTTCATGGGTTCCATCAGTAAGAAGAACTGCTCCCTCCAAGGCAATAGCATTTTTCAACGAAAGCTTTATCCTCGGTCTGTGTGGTAAGTCTGACCTCTCAAAAACTATACCCTCGTTCTCCCCCAAAGGATGGATCTCCACCCTTATCTCCTTACCACTATAAATGCCCTCGCCCTCAAAAATTACCTTATCTGCAACTGTTCTTTGATACTCCATAAAAAAGCCCTTACATCAAAATGAAAGCCTTTCTCCTCTCTTTATAGCAAATTTCTTGCCTATTTTACTGCATGGACAAAGCCCTTTCACCGGCTTGGTAAGGGAGACTAACTTTCTAATCTTGGCAAAAAATCTCTGTCCATGTGTTGTTAAAATAATACACAGTGTATTTTTCAAAATACACCTCTTGACTCTCCATTGTAGACTCACCGGTCTAAGCTTTCTAGAGGGGTTTTATCTCTTCCTAAAGTGAGACTCAAGATGGTGTGATACAGGTTCTTGTAATTAAAGGCGAAAGACCCCCTCTCCGAGGATTACGGCTTCAACCTTGCCTTTGATTGTTCTACCTAGTAAGGGAGTATTTTTACTCTTTGACAGAATGCACTCTTCTGTCACCACCCAGTCCTTTTCTGGGTTGAAGATAACAACCTCTGCAGGGCTTCCCTCTCTAAAATTCGGAGGGTCCACTTTTATGACCCTTGCCGGATTGGTGATTAGGTACTCAAGAAGTTTTTGTTGGGACAAGAACCCCTGTCGCACAAGATCATAACTTAGAGGCAGTAAAAACTGAAGGCCAATCATCCCAAAACTTGCCAGTTCAAACTCTACCTCCTTTTCAAGTGGGCTATGAGGAGCATGATCGCTTGCAATGACCTCAATTAAACCCTCCTTCAGCGCATGCTTTATGGCCTGGACGTCTTCCTCTGTGCGAAGAGGGGGGTTAACCTTTGCTATAGTGTTATATCCATCAACTTCTGTCTCGGTAAGGGTAAAATAGTGAGGACAGGTTTCAGCAGTAAATGATAGTCCCTCCTCTTTTGCCCATCTAAGAAAGGGGATACTCTCCTTCACAGAGAGATGAGCCAGGTGAAGATAAGAGTTTGTCTCCTTTAACAGCAAAAGATCCCTAACAACTGCTATTGTCTCTGCAGAGAAGGGAATCCCCTTTAAACCTAGCTTTGCGGAGAGGATGCCTTCGTTAATCTGTCCTCTGTTGCTGAGATTAGGCTCCTCACAGTGGGAGATCAAAGGAAGATCAAAATTTTTAGCATAAAGAAGGGCCTTTTTCATGAGGGAGGCATCAGAAACCCATTTACCATCATCAGAGAGGGCTACCACCCCTGCCTCTTTAAGCCTTCCAAACTCCGTAAGCTCCTTTCCAGATTGGCCTTTGGTAATCGTAGCGATGGGGTAAACCTTGACATGTGCCCTTTCTCGTGCTTTCTCAAGGATGTATGAAGTAACCTCGGGGGAGTCGTTTGGTGGCTTAGTATTTGGCATGCATGCCACACGAAGCACCCCTCCATGAAGCGCAGCCCTTGTGCCACTCTCTATGTCCTCCTTCCACTCCTCCCCTGGTTCCCTTAAATGCACATGTATGTCCACAATACCGGGTATGACAAGACATCCCCTGGCGGAGATGGTATCAACCTTCTCAGGATATTCTATAGAGGGCGCAACGCCCCTTATAGTCCCATCCACAATTAACAGGTCTCCCACCAAATCAAGCCCTAAGCTCGGATCCAGAATTCTCCCTTCCTTGATAAGTCTTACCATTCTTACTCTCCTGATAACAAGCTAAGTAAAACTGCCATTCTTACCGCTACACCGTTTTCTACCTGATCTAAGATCACCTGAAAGGGGTATTTCTCCAGCTCATGGGCAAGCTCTACTCCCCAGTTTATAGGACCAGGGTGCATAAGTAAACCCCCCGGCTTTATCCATTCAAGTTCTCTTGGTCCAAGACCAAAGTTTTGCGCATACTCCCTAAGACTTGGTATAAAGGCCTCTCCATGCCTCTCCTTCTGAATCCTAAGGGCTATGACTACGTCAGCATCCTGTAAAGCCTCTCTTGGCTTTAAACAGACCTTAAATCCTCCAGGCTTAACCTCAAAAAAGGGTATTTCCTTTGGCTCAGGCAATAGATGGGCTGGTCCTGTAACAAAGACCGAAGCTCCCAGCTTCTGAAAGGCAAGGATGTCTGAATGGGCAACACGACTGTGCTTTATGTCACCAATAATAGCAACTTTCCTATCCGTAAATGTTCGAAGCTTTTCTCTTACCGTCAAAAGGTCAAGGAGAGCCTGAGTGGGATGCTCGTGAATGCCATCTCCCGCATTGACCACGGGAATCTTTAGGTGTTTGGCTATGAAGTGGGGGGTACCAGATAGAGAGTGCCTGATGACAACCAGGTTTACGCCTAAAGCATAGAGATTCTTTATGGTATCTAATATAGTCTCTCCCTTCTCTAAACTACTTCCTTTGGCAGAAAAACTCATGGTATCTGCAGATAACACTTTACAAGCTCTTTCAAAGGAAAACTTAGTTCTAGTAGATGGCTCATAAAAGAGTAAAAGAACAAGCTTTCCTCTCAATGTGGGAACCTTGGGGATTGGCCTATAGAGTATCTCCTTCACATTCTCCGCAAGATTCAAAAGCCCATGGATCTCCTCTGAAGATAGGCTTTGGATATCCAAAAGGTGTCTCATCTCAAATCCAGAGCTTTTCCTTTATGTAATTTACTATCTCTTCTGGGTCATCTAAAATCTTAAATAGCTCTAAGTCAGAGGTAGTGATCTTGTTATGGGGGACTAAAACTTTGGAAAACCAGTTGTAAAGCGGCTTCCAATAGGCTTTGTCTACCAATACAATGGGCACGGGCCTTATCTTTTTTGTCTGAACGAGGGTTAGGATTTCAAACATCTCATCCATGGTGCCAAATCCACCGGGAAAGAAGACAAAGGCCACAGAGTATTTGGCAAGCATCACCTTTCTTATAAAAAAGTAGCGAAATTCCAATTTCAAATTGGCAAAGGGATTAGGTTCCTGCTCCATGGGAAGTTTTATGTTTAATCCTACGGAGTATCCACCAGCCTCGCTCGCCCCTTTATTTGCCGCTTCCATAATGCCCGGCCCACCACCAGTTATGACCGAAAAACCTGCCTTAACTAAAAGCTTACCAAGAGTCACTGCCTTTTCATAATCAGGCTCAGATTCTGCTGTGCGAGCAGAGCCGAAGATGGTAACTCCTGGGTATACCTTGGGTAGAACTTCAAAACCTTCCACAAACTCTGCCATAATTTTGAATAGCCTCCAGGACTCCTTAGCCTGAAGCCCCTCAAGGACATACTGCTTTTCCTCAAGAAAACGATTCTTTAACGCCTCATCCATTATCAGGAGACCCCACCTCACTTTTTAAGAAGGGCAGTGATCGTGGTTCCCAGTCTATATGATAGAGAAAAAAGGCTTCAACCAAAGACTTTATTTGAAGACCTTCCTCTCTTGAAAAGGACTCCTTTAACTCAGACATCTCTTCAGGAAATTCTATTTTAGCCATCTTTTTCAAAAGGTCAATCTGAAAAGAAGAGAGTCTTATGCTTTGATCATCCTTGCAGTTTACACAGAGAATACCACCAGCGGATATAGAAAAATAGAACAAACGCCTTGGTCTCTCCTGGCACTTTACGCATTCATCAAGTAAGGGAGCAAAGCCGCTTATCACTGACCATCTCGTTTCAAAGAGACACTTGTAGATATCTTCCCAAGGGTTTCTGTCAATCTCTTTAATAAACTCAACAAGGAAGCCAAACTGCTCTCGATTAAGGGGACCAAAGGAGGTATAGCTCAAGACCTCCGCTACGTAGGAGAAGAAATAAAACTTCTTAAGAACATAACGAGGGCTTTCCGGGATGTACAGAGCATCTGCCCCCTCAAGAATAAGGGTTCTTCCCCGTTGAGGCTTCCTAAGATGGGCCCTTATGAAGGTGAGATCATCGAGTAGATTAACAAAGCGCCGTCTTGACTTCTGTGCACCCTTTGCTAGAGCTTTGATCTTACCACGAGGAGTTAACAGCTCTATAAGATAGTCGATCTCCTTAACCTTGATCTTATCAAGGACAAAGGCAGGAAGGGAGAAAAGCACTTCTCTCAGAGATAGATCTTGATAAACTTAGTTTCCTTAAGTTCTTTAATCCACTTTTCCAAATATGCCTGAGCCTTCCTTTGAAAGAGCTCCTCATAGAGCTCCTTTCTAGCCTCCTCAAAGGAAGGGGGTGTTCCAGTTTCACGCTTTGCCAGACGAAGGATCTGATATACCTCTCCCCTTTTGATAGGATCTGTGATCTCTCCTGGCTTTAAGGGAAGCAATTTTTCCAATATGCCCCTATCAAGTTCCTCCTCTTTAAATACCTCTCTTATATACTGAGTTTGTTCCCTATATTCTCTGTTTATGAAATCAAAGGTCCTACCCTTTAGCAGGGCTTCGTATATTGGGTTTACTAAGGCTTCTTCCCTTATGATAAGGATTTCCAGATGGTATTTAGGTATGGACTCATAGTGGCGTAACTTCTCCTGATAAGCCTTTTTAAGGTCTTCCTCAGGTATGGCAATCTTGTCCCTGACCATAATCTGAATGAACTTAATCTTAACAAGGCGCTCCCGAATCTTCTCTCGCTCTTCCTTTGAGATGTTTTCTGCCTTGGAATCCCCCTTTAACTCCTCTCTTAAAAAACTATTTAGCTCTTCGTCACTTACCTTAATCCCGTATTTTTTAGCTTCAAGTCCAATTAGGGTATCCTCAATCCATTGATCTAATAGATCCCTTCTGATCTTCTGTTTGAGTTTTTCCCTCTCCTCAGGTGAAAGATCCTTGGTGAGATAGATCTCATATAGAGGCTCTGCCAAGAGATCGAGTTCATAGAGAGTTAGAACCTCTTCCCCAACAACAGCCACAATCTTATTAAGACTGCGTGAAGCCTCTAACGAGTTAAAAAATAGGATAAATATCAAGATGGTTAAAAAAAGCGCTTTCATATCAGTCAAGTTTTAGAGTCTTGTAAATCTTTCCGCGAAAGGTTCTGATACCAAGGAATAGCCTTCTTTTATCCTTTAGCTCTTTGAGAACTTCAAAGAACTCGAGGCTATTTTTGATTCTTTTATTATTTACCTCTTCTATGACCATCCCTGGAGATAACCCCTCGTGGTCAGCAGGAGTATCAGGAATTATCTGCGTAATAACGACACCTTTGGTGTTGGGAGGCAAGCCCAGTCTCCTTAAAATATCAGGATTCAAATCAGCTATAACCAGGCCAAATTCCTCTAACAACTCCTCTAGACGTTCCTTTTCAGCCTTTGAGGTTAGCATTCCTCTCTTTGGTGCCTCAATAACTACTTTTATCCTTTTCTTATCAGCACCCCTCATGATCTCCAGTTCCACCTCTGTGCCTGGTTTTAAAAGGAGAATTTGACTACGAAGATCAGAGGCATTTTTAACAGCCTTGCCGTTGATAGAGAGGATCACATCCTTTTCTCTAAGTTGCGCTTTTGCGGCCGGAGATTCAGGTATAACCTCGGTTATAAGGACTCCTTGAGTAACCTTTAGGTTGAGTTCTTCAGCAAGGGATGGCGTTAAGTCCTGAATAACAACACCTAACCATCCCCTCTCTACTTTTCCTTTGGTCCTTATCTGTTCTGCTACGGTTTTTACAATATTTATAGGTATAGCAAAACCAATTCCCATATAACCACCAGAGCGTGAGAATATGGCGGTGTTCATCCCGATAACCTCGCCTTTTAGATTGAGAAGAGGTCCCCCAGAGTTTCCAGGATTTATAGCTGCATCTGTCTGAATGAAATCCTCAATGTCCGTTATTCCAATACCACTTCTTCCTTTGGCACTGATAACACCAACGGTTACAGTATGAGTTAGGCCAAAGGGATTACCTATGGCAATAACCCATTCTCCTATTCTGATCAAATCTGAGTTTCCTAGAGGTAAGGTGGGCAGATTATGAGCCTCTACTTTGATTACTGCCACATCTGAGAAGGGATCAGTGCCTACCACCTTACCAGAAAAGGTTCTGCCATCAACTAATTTAACGGTTATCTTTTGTGCTCCCTCAATGACGTGATTGTTGGTCACGATGTAACCATCCTTGGTTAAAACAAACCCTGTGCCTGCGCCCCTCTCTCGGAACTTAGGGGGGGAGAAAAATCGCCTAAAGAAGTCATCTCCAAAAAAATCAAAGGGGTGAATGGGTTGAAGTCTTGTTACCACTCTCTCTGTCTCAATATAGACCACCGATGGAGCACTTTTTTCCGCAATTAGAGAAAAGGCTTGAGAAACCCTTTGGGCAAGCTGAAAGTTTTCATCATGAAGTTGCTTGCCATCCTCGGCAACTAATCCCTTGGCCTTAAAGAGATTGAAGTGCTGATATAGTTCTCTGGCAAAAAGACCCAAACTGAAGACCAAAAAGATTATTATCCATATTTTATAAGCCTTCCAGGCTTTCATAGTAGGTGACCCTCCTCGTGGAATTTTTTAATAATATAATTCAGGATTGCCTTAAGGTTAACCACATCCTCTCTATTGTACTGGATCAATTTCTCCAAGGCAGAGGAGTCCCCCTCTTCCTTCCACCTTTGCCATAGCTTTACTGCATCATACCCATTTAAGCCCTCGGTCTCCCTGGTAAGACCTAAGGCTTTCTCAATTTTCTTGAGTCCTCCTCTTAAGCCAAGTAAACTGGTAAAATGATATAAATCTAAATGAACCCTAGGTAAAACTCTGCCTTGAAAGGTCTTTTTGATAAAGGGGATATCAAAGTTATCTCCGCCAAAGGTGATCCAAATAGGAGTTTTTGCAAGGTAGGTAATGGCCTCTTCTAAGTTTAGGCCCTGAATGAATGCCTTGTAGTCTTCACCGAAATAGAGCCCGATGAGGGTTATAGCATTTCTCTCCTTTGAAAGCCCTTCTGTCTCAATGTCTAGAAAGAGAGCCCTGTGTGGAATCCTAAGGTAAATATCAAGCAAACGTATTTTATCGTGCACCTTCCTTGCTTTCCTTATCTTTTAGATATATCTTTGGTGGATTCTTCTGCTTAAGGCTTTCTATGAGATTGCTAAGTATTTCTCTTTCTTTTTCTTTCTTTAAATCCTCCTTAACCTGTTCCTTGGCCTTATCGTAGGGCAGTAGGCTTTCAGGGATCTTTTTTTCAACCTTGACTATATGGTAGCCGAACGGTGAAGCAATGGGATTGCTTATCTCTCCGGGTTTTAAATTGAAAACTTTGTCTTCAAATTCTGGCATGGTTTCACCGCGTCTAAGGGTCCCTAAATCTCCGCCCTTTTCCCTTGAGGCTGTATCATCAGAATGAATCTTTGCCAGCTCTTCAAACTTAGCTCCCTTAAGAAGCTGAGATCTTATCTGCTTTGCCCTGGTAAAAGCCTTCTCCCTCGTCTTGTTGTCTGCATTTTGAGGCACAAAGATAAGAATGTGTCTCAATTTGACAGCCTCTGGTTCTTTGTATTGATCTTTATTTTTTTCATAAAACTCCTGCATCTCTCTTTCGGTGATGTTTAGCTTTTGTAATTCTCTTTGTAATAACTCCTCGGCAAGGATCATCTTCCCTGCTTCCTCTAATTTCTTTTTAACAAGTGGTTGGGTGTCTAACTTCTCCCCCTTGGCACCTATAGCGAGTAAGGAGATGTTGATCCAACGTTCAACAATGGTCTTTTCCACTTGATCTTTTAATTCTGGTCTTAATTTGAGTATCTCTTTAATTTGAGGATCGTTTTTCATAATCTCCATAACATCGCTTTCAAATAACTTGTAAGGTCCCACCTCAGCAAGAACTCTCTCAGTCAAGGCATGCCTTGAGTAGCCAAAGATAATCATAGTCACCAACAAAAGGATTAAAAATCTGTTCATAAAGCCTCCCTTAGCCTTTGATTTTACTCCTTGGAGGGTAATATCCTGACGAAGGTGTCTTTCCAGGATACACTAAAGATCCCTTACCCAGGAGGGTTCCTGGTTGTAAAACTGCATTACAGCCTGTTTGCACTTTATCTCCAAGGATGGCACCGAGCTTCTTTAACCCAGTGTTTACTCTGTTACCACCAATTTCAAGGGTAATATCTTTTTTTAAAAATTTCAAGTTTGCAAGTTTTGTTCCAGCACCAAGATTGACCCCTCTTCCAAGGATACTATCACCAACGTAGGCAAAGTGTGCTGCTTTGGATCCTGAAAGAAAGAGACTGTTTTTCACCTCAGTGGTGTGACCGATAACGGCCCCTTTTCCCGTATATACAGCTCCCCTAACATAGGAAGCATGTCTTATTTGGGAGTTATCTGAAAAATAACAAGGTTCTTCAATTAGAGCGTAGGGCTCAACTATCACACCTGGCCCGAAGTAGATCTTTCTTCCCATCAAAACCACTCCAGCATGAAGAAGGGCTCCCTTTAAAGGCCTTCCTCGGTAATAAAAGACCCCTTCACTTTCCTCTAACTCCACCACTGGAAAGACCTCTCCCTCCTCAGTTAAAAAGAGAGGCTCCGCAAGGGGCCTCTTAATGGGCACTATTCGAGGTAGTTGTTCGATGGTATCATGTAAAAGGCTTTTTAGAATTTTCAAAACCTCCCAGGGATAGAGATCTTCCAAGAGATGGCCTACCATTTCCTCTGAGAGATCTTCAAAAAATTCACTTCTCATCTCTTCCCAGACCATAAGCCTATTATACTCCCCATCAAATCTCTTGTCAAAAAACATTTTTGTATTAAATTTACTCAAGCAAAGCCCCTGTAGCTCAACAGGATAGAGCAGCGGACTTCTAATCCGCAGGTTGGGGGTTCGAGTCCCTCCGGGGGCGTTTTTTATTTTGAAAAATTCTTTAAGAGGTGAAAGAGAGATGAAAAAAGGAATCCATCCTGAGTATTTTGAGGAAGCCGTGATCAGATGTGCCTGTGGAACAGAGCTTAAGGTTGGCTCCACCAGAAAGGAACTCCGTGTAGAGGTTTGTTCCAATTGTCATCCTTTCTTTACAGGAGAGAGCCGTTTTGTGGATACGGAAGGAAAAATCGAAAAGTTTATGAAAAAATACGCTAAGTTCTATCAAAAAGAACAGGCCTAAGTGTCTAATTTTTCTGTGCTATGAGTCTTTCTAAATTCTATCTCCACAAATTACAGGCCCTCGAGGAACGCTTTGAAGAGCTCACAAAGAAACTTTCGGATCCAAAGATTACCTCTGACCCTGAAATTTACAGCAAATTGGCAAAGGAGCTTTCCTCTCTTGAAGACATTGTGAAAACCTTTAGGGAATATAAAAGGGCACTAAGAGAGATCGAAGAAAATAAGCAACTTTTAGTGGAGGCAGACGAAGATCTGAAAGCTTTGGCTAAGGAGGAGATCAAAAGCTTAGAAGCCCTAGTAGAAAATTTAGAGAAAAACCTTCCCCTTATGCTTATACCCAAGGATCCCCATGACGAGAAGGGTGTTATTCTTGAAATCCGGGCAGGAGCAGGAGGAGAGGAGGCTGCACTTTTTGCCAGTGAGCTCCTGAGAATGTATCACAGATACGCTGAAAGGATGAACTGGAAATTTGATATTTTAGACATCAATGAGACTGGCCTTGGCGGCATAAAGGAGGTCATTGCAAAGATTGATGGAAAGGGAGCATACAGTAGACTGAAATTCGAAAGCGGTGTTCACCGAGTGCAAAGGGTTCCTATCACGGAATCCTCTGGAAGAATTCACACCTCAACGGTAACCGTTGCAGTGCTTCCGGAAGTTGATGAAGTAGAGGTAGACATCAGACCAGAGGATCTTAAGATCGAAACTATGAGAGCAGGTGGTCACGGTGGACAGCATGTAAACAAAACAGAGAGTGCTGTTCGCATTACCCATATTCCCACAGGAATAGTTGTTTCCTGCCAAAACGAAAGAAGTCAGCACCAAAACAAGGCTACAGCGCTTAAGATTCTAAGAGCAAAGCTATTTGAGCTTGCCCAAAGGGAGCAGAGCGAAAAAATTCAAAAAGAAAGAAAAGCCCAAGTGGGCACCGGGGAGAGAAGTGAAAAAATCAGAACCTATAACTTCCCTCAAAATAGGGTCACTGATCACCGAGTCGGAATTACCAATTATAATCTGCCTGAAGTGTTAGATGGTGCTCTTGATGAGTTTATAGATGCTCTTATTACACACTTCAGAACAGAAGCCCTTAAACGGGAAGAAGAAAGTTTGGGCCTCGCTGCCTGATTGTCCATGATCACCAATTATCGATTTGGCGAACTGGTATATCAAGGCAAAAGCTACAACAAAGATCTTATAATCATGAAAAGCCCAAACGGTGAAGAGATCATACCAAACTGGTGGAGAAAGGAAGGACATCTCCTACAAATAGAAGATCTGAAGGAAGTTTTTAAAATCAGGCCTGCTTTTCTCATTATAGGAACCGGTGCAAGTGGTGTTATGAAGATTGACGAAAAAGTAAAAAATATGGCAAAGGAACTGGGCATAACCTTAGAGGAATATCCCACACCAAAAGCAGTAGAACGATTCAACGAATTACTTAAGACAGATGTATCCATTGCTGGCGCCTTTCATCTAACCTGTTAGTCCCTCTTCACCTGATGTCTCCTTTTAAAGCCGTTCATCAGAGATTAAAAGAACTTCACCATAGGTATAGAAAGTTTATTCCTGCTTTCTTCTTTATAGCAGGCTTTATCTGCGATAGTCTTACTCTCACTAGAATAGATTCCCTAGCTGATAACCTCATCATGCTTGCTTACTTGATCTCCGCAAGAACCTTAATCATCCTCATTCAATTGATAAATCACGGACGCCTGAATATGGAATTTCTGAACAAATACAGCCACTGGTTACCCTCTGTTCTTCAATTTCTCTTTGGTGGCCTATTTAGCTGTTATGTAATCTTCTATTTTCAAAGTGCATCGCTTACCAAGTCCCTTGTTTTCATGCTCCTCTTAGTATCCTCTACATTCTCCGCAGATGTGTCCTTTTATCCTCGGAAGGCACATATTACAAACTCCTTGCTCTTACGGGGTCCCACTATTTAATCCTAAATAGTTTTTAGTTTCTAAATCTCATACCTCCTATTCCCCTCTCCTTAAAGTTTATTGGTATTTACAATCATCTTGCCCAAGAAAATGGAAGCTTTATACTGCAAGACGAAAAGCCTCTTTGGTATAAGTTTTGGCAAATCTCAAGCACCTGTACCCATCAGCAGGAAGGCGAGAGGCTTTACTGCTTTTCAGCTATCTTCGCGCCAGCCCAGCTTACCAAAAAGATCTATCATCATTGGCAATACTACACGTTATCTCATTGCCATTTCCAAGGGTGATCCTTTCCCTGTTGTCCCTGGGGTTGTATCTGCTGTGGAATAGGTTGGGGCTGAGCCTGCTGAGTGGGTGTTTGGGGCATTGGCGGTGGTGGATAATTCATTGGAGAAGGTGCAGGCGAGATGGTTTTTCCACTTTGAGGCTGGGCAATAGGAGTTTGGGCTTGAGGTGTGGGAGTTTGAGGTGCAGGGAGAGGTTGTGGAACTGGCAACGTTTGAGGATAGAGGGGTTTAGCTGGCATTGCCACTCTTGGCTCTTCTCTTCCAAAAGGCCAGAGTGTTCTCTTTATCTTTGAAAGGATACCCTCGTCTGGAGGTGGTGCTTGGTAGTAGTAATAGGGTGGGGGAGAGTACTGATAGTAAGGTTGGGGAGGATAGTAATATAGATATGGAGGAGGCTGGGTTGCATTGTAAGTGGCGTTGGTCCTCTCACGGGCTATCCCAATTCGTGGTTGAGGACCAGATAGATCTATGACCACATCTTTAGTTAAGCCTTCATAAGCTGGATCTCCGGCATCTCCAAACCTTGGTTTTGCCCTCTCAACAACGGGTTCCTCCTTGATTGGCCTGTAAGAGTAAGGAACGTATCCAAAGTAGCCTCTCTCGGGATGCATCCTTCCAGGTACAAAACCTTGATTACCAAAGGTGAGAGACAGGTCTTCTCTGTAAAAGTCTTCCTCTTTTCCCTCTATGTAGAGTTTTGCCTTTCTGCTAAATCGTGTTAGTTGTGGGATTATTTCAGAGAGACCCTTCACTTCCTGAAAGAATTGTACAGGTTTTTTATTTCCGCTAAGATCCATTATCTGAGCGTCTATACTCACAACCTCTCCTAAAACTGAAATACTTCCCCAAATGACGAAATCAGCTTTAACTCTTTGCCCAAGATCTTGGGCAGTCTTTTTGTCAACAATCCCTTGGCTCTTAAGATCGGCCTCCACTTTTTCTAACTCTATTACCGATATCTTATCTGGGGAAAAAAACCTACTGGTAAGCATTTCAGGGATAGCCCTCTTAAGATATGATAGATCTTGAGGTGCGTAAATCTCAAAGGGGAGAATTAAGACCCTCTTAGTCTGCTCTGCCCAAGTGTTAAAGACAGATACACTGAAAATGAAAATTATGATAAAAATTAAAGATTTTTTCATCTCCTTCACCCCAGGAATTTAATTTTTATCTTCCTTTATTTCTCTCTTGCATCTCACTACTTATTAAGCGTAAGATCTTTAACAACACAAAGAAGGTTATCTATCTCTAATCACTTCAATAAAATTACAACAGGATTTATCCAAAGTCAACTTGTGAAGAGAGTGACCGAATTTGGCAATATGTCCAGACCCATTTCGCACCTGACAGGTGCGAAATGTGATGTTGTTAATTGAATAAAGTGGATTATATTACTCTTGTAAATTATTTTGTTTGGAGGGGTGCCCGAGTGGTCGAAGGGGGCGGCCTTGAAAGCCGTTGAGGGGGCTTGCTCCCCCTCCGGGGGTTCGAATCCCTCCCCCTCCGCTCACACCTCTTTACGCTCCTTACTATTACCTGATTCCTATGTTAAATCTCTCCAAAAAAAATAGCCAACCAGAAGACAAAACAGAACGAAAGAGCCTTTTTGAACGCTTTAAAGAAGGTCTCTCCAAAACTAAAGAGAAATTATCTTCAACCCTTGGGGAGATCTTCGTCGTTGAAAAACTCATTGACTTAGCATTCTTAGAAGAATTAGAAGAAAAGCTTATCCTCTCAGATCTTGGTGTAGAAACCACTATGGCACTACTTGATCCCTTCAAAAATAAGATCTTAAAGGGTGAACCAGTAACCA
Source organism: Caldimicrobium sp. (assembly GCA_025060015.1). GTDB lineage: Bacteria > Desulfobacterota > Thermodesulfobacteria > Thermodesulfobacteriales > Thermodesulfobacteriaceae > Caldimicrobium. The sequence goes on from JANXDB010000025.1 coordinate 69,327, forward strand.
CCTCTGATCTCAAAAGGGAATTAAAAAGAATCTCTTTAAACCTCCTTGCTGACTATGAAAAACCCTTTCCACCTGATGGGAAGCCTGGAGTACTCTTTTTTCTGGGAGTAAATGGGGTAGGAAAGACAACCACCATCGCTAAGCTTGCTTTGAAACTTAAGGAAGCCAATAAAAAAGTACTTCTTATTGCCGGCGATACCTTTAGAGCCGCCGCTATTGATCAATTGAAAAAATGGGGAGAGAGGCTTAACATCCCAGTTGTTGCCCAACAGGAAGGTGCTGATGCCTCCTCGGTTATCTATCAGGGTTTAGAAAAAGCCCTTAGAGAGGACTATGACTTTGTCCTTATCGATACTGCAGGCAGACTTCACACTAAATACAATCTCATGGAGGAACTAAAGAAAATGTATCGTGTTATGGACAAGCTAGTTCCCAGGGAAAAGAGAGTTAACCTACTGGTCCTTGATGCAACCACCGGGCAGAATGCCATATCTCAGGCAGAACACTTTTCAAAGGCTATTCCCATTGATGCACTAATCATTACCAAAATGGATGGGACCGCAAAGGGTGGTATAGCCTTAGCTGTCTCCCATAAGTACAAATTACCTATACTGTTCATTGGTCTTGGTGAAAAGGCAGAAGATCTCCTAGCCTTTGATAAGGAGGCCTTTATCTCTGCTATTCTTCCAGATTGATCTATGGATGTAATCAACGCCTTACTTTTGATTGGTCCTACTGGTTCTGGAAAGAGCCCCCTTGGATCCGAGTTGGAAAAAAGAGGACTTTGGGGTAAGAGAGTCCTTCACTTTGACTTTGGTGAAAATCTAAGGAAAGGAGCCCAGGGGCTTCTTCCACTTAAAGATGAAGAGAGGTCCCTCATTAAAATCATCCTAAAGGAAGCACGACTGTTAAAACCTGAGGAGTTTTATTTAGCTAAGGTTTTACTCCATTCCTTTCTAATGGTAAACAAATTCACAAAGGAGGACTTACTTCTCCTAAATGGCCTTCCAAGAAATATCTATCAAGCATCAGCCCTGCAGTCCTTTATCCGTGTCACCAAGTTAATTAGATTAGATATCGATTATCAAACGCTGAAAATAAGAATCCTTATTGATCCAGCAGGTGATAGATCCTATAGAGATGACGATGACGAAGACTATTTGAAGCGGAAGTTATACTGGTTTGAGAGGGAAACCTTGCCCTTGATTGACTTTTATCAAAAGGCTGAAACTCCTTGCCTTTCCATTACTGTGGATTCCCATGACACTGGTCTATCCCTCTACTATAAGTTAGTTAAAACCTTGGAATGCACCTAATTCTTATTGCCATTGGTGGGGCCCTAGGAGCACTCCTTCGCTATCTCTTTTCCCTGATTTTTTCAAAGTTCCTCTGCACATCCTTTCCCTGCGGAACTCTCTTTGTCAACGTGGTTGGCTCTTTTCTTATTACCTTCTTTATGTTTGTATTTAACATTGGTACAATTGACCCCATGTTTAGATATTTTTTTGTTATAGGCTTCCTTGGCTCATTCACCACTCTATCCTCTATTACCTATGATACTCTGTCTCTGATTAGAGAGGGAAATTTCTTTTATGCTATTATCAATTTGTCTTCAAATTTTTTAATATCTTTAGTTGCAGGTATCTTTGGGTTTTTTGTTGCAAGACTTCTCTTTTTTAGGGAGGGTTAGAGGATGGAGCTTTATCATCAAAAGGGACTAATTTTAAGAATTTATGTAAGAGAGGAGGATAGATTGGAGGGAAAAGCTCTTTATAAGAAACTCATTGATATGGCAAAGGAGTTTGGATTAACCGGAGTTACGGTGTTTAGAGCTATAGCAGGATATGGACCATCAAGAAAGATAAGAACTTTATCTTTTGCCGATTTGTCCTCTAATCTTCCGATTATGCTTGAAATCGTAGATACAGAAGAGAAGATTAAAGCTTTTTTATTAAATATAAACGAAAAGATCAAACATGGCCTTATTACAATACAAGAGATTTTTATAATAAAGAATGTTCCTTAGATGTTATACAATAGGCTCTATAATTTGAAAGTATTCTCCCCAAGGCTTGAAGGTTGTAGCTTTGGAAATTTCAGAATCTTGAGCAAAAGGAACTGGAAATTATGTTCAAAACTAGGTAGAAAAATTCTGTAATTTTGAACTGACCTCTCCACAGAGAATGAAAGATGTTATCTTCACAAGAATAAAACTGTGGATAAAATAGAGTGTTATGAGAAGAATGATTGCTGGAATTTTCAGAAGGGAGTATAGGACACCAGAAGAATTACTTGAGAGAAAGTTCAGCATCGCAGAGGAACTATATGAGAATTATAAAGAGTATTTTGAGAGAGAGGAGGATTTTCAGAGGCTTTTGTCATACTATGAAGAAGCAATAAACCAATCTAATTCCATAATGGAAGAAATAGAGAGTTTTAGAGAGTGTTACATATGCTCGGTAGAGGAGAGAAAGGGCTGTTGTAAAGCTGGATTAGAAAACGAAATGAGTATTAACATAATTTTAATAAATAAGTTTTTGAATAAGGCCATACCCAAAGAAAGAGAGGTATCTGGGAGATGTTTTTTTGTAGGTCATAGGGGATGTAAGGTATTTGCAAGGCCTTACCTTTGTAGAGAGTTTTTTTGCAGAAGGCTTCTGGAAAAATTCCAAGAAAAGGATTACATCAGGCTTACGCAGGCTATAGCACATGAACTCACTTTACTTTATCAGGCCTGCGAGTATATTAAGAGAAATTTAGAGTATCTTCTGGGAGAATTCATTATAGAGTTGGATATAGCAGGTTATAGTTAAAAATAAGTTAGGAGGTATACTATGGGAAATAAATTCATACTTTTCACCATAATAACAATCTTAGCTTTGGGGGGTTGTGCTAAGAAAGAGGTTCCACCGGTAGTGGAGACCTCAAAAATACCGCCAAGAGTAGAGGAGAGAAAAGAACCAATAAGAATAGATAAAAAAGAAGAAAAGCGAGAGGATACAGAGCTTGCAAGAATATTAAGAGAAGAGAAAAAACCAGAGGTTACCAGAAAAGAGGACTTGGAGAGATGGAGATTACATGGAAGATCAACTCTGCCCCTTTTAGCTATATTTTTCGACTACGACGAGTTTAGCATTAGGGAGGATATGTGGGATAGAATAAGAAATAATGTTCGTTATCTTATGGAGAACCCCAAGGTGAGTATTGAATTACAGGGAAACTGTGATGAAAGGGGAACGAATGAATATAACATGGCCTTAGGTATGAAAAGAGCTTTAGAGGTTAAAAAAGTTCTGATTAAGCTTGGTATTGAAGAAAGTAGAATTCATGTTATAAGCTTTGGTGAGGAAAAGCCACTTTGCATGCAAAGTGAAGAAACCTGTTGGGCAATCAATAGAAGAGTAGATTTTGTTATAAAATAAAAAGGGAGGTAACTATAGGATGTTAAAAAAAGCAGTTCTGGCAATTATGATTATCTCTTTCATGCTCTGTTATTCTCTATCAGGGCATACTGCACAGGATCCGCTGAAAATTGCAGTTATTGACATTAAGAGGGTGATAAACACCTCCAAATATGGTCAAGAGGTAATGGATCAGTTGCAAAAGAAATATGAAGAGCTTCAGGCAAAACTGGAGAACAAGGGCAAAGAATTAGAGACATTAAAGGATGAAATAGAAAAAAAGAGCCATCTTTGGTCCCAGGAAATGAGAGAAAAGAAGCAATCAGAGTATCAGAGAAAATTAAGGGAACTAAAGACGATGCAGGAGGATGCGCAGTTTGAGATGCAGGAACTGGAAAGAAAATTACTCGATCCCGTATTTAAAGAGTTAGAGGTCGTAATCAAAAACTTCGTGGAAAAAGAAAAGTATGATCTGATATTTGAAAAAACCCAACCTGGTATTTACTTTGCCTCAACCAGGATAGACCTCTCACCTCAAATTGTGGATCTTTTTAATAAGCACTACGAGGAGATGAGAAGTAAAAAGCCAGCTACAGAACCAGTAAAACCAAAAGAGCCAGCTAAACCCACAGCAACTCCTAAAAGATAGGATTTGAGACCAGCTAAAGACCCTACCCTAATCGGTGATATCGGGGGTACAAATTCTCGTCTCGCTATCTTCTATACCAAAGAAGACGAGCTCTTTGGTTTAAGGATATACAAGAACAAAGACTATTCTAATCTGGAAGAACTAATCGAAAAGTATTTCACAGAGATCAATTTATCAGTTAAACCAAAAGTAGCATTATTTGCCATAGCAGGTCCTGTACTGAGTGATAGGGTCACAATGACCAACTTGGGATGGAAAATAAGGAGAGATAGACTGAAGAAGATTCTTAAACTTGAAAGGGTCTATCTTGTGAATGACCTTCAGGCAATGGCAGGATCTCTCAGATACCTCAGAAGTGAAGATCTCTTGACCATAAAAGAGGGTGCGAAGATGAGGGCTCTACCAAAGGTATTTATGGCAATAGGAACAGGATTAGGTGTATCCCTTTTGGTTAACACAAGACCTCTTACAATATTAGCGTCTGAAGGAGGGCATAGCCCCTTTTCACCGTCTAATGATTATGAGTGGCACTTTGTGAGATTTTTAACTTCACAGGGTAAGGAGGTCATCTGGGAAGAGGTGCTCTCAGCTAGGGCGCTTTCCTCTTGGTTTGGCTTTCGCTTCTCTCGAAGCTTAGATCCAAAGGAGATTACAGAGTTAGCCAGAAAGGGCCATGGAGGGGCAAGCGAGATAGTTTCAGACTTTATTGCACTATTAGGAAGAAAATGCTACGAATTGGCAGTTAATTTTAAGCCCTTAGGGGGAATTTATCTTGCAGGAGGAGTCCTCCTAGGTTTAGCTGATTTCCTCAAAAAGAGGGATTATTTAGAGAGATTTTATGAGGGATTCTTCTATTCCAAAAGACTTGAAAGATTTTTAAGGATCATAACAATAAAGCTAATTCTTCATCCTTACCCAGTGCTTTTAGGAGCTCAGACCATTCTCCGTAGCCAACAAAAGAGATAACTCTTCCTTGCCTATTTAGATAATCCATGTGAATTTCCAAGAAGTCTTCCCAATAGATTCTAGAGAGTCTATCAGCCCATTCAATGACAATCACACTGTTTGAGACATACTCCCAGAGACCAAGTTCCTCTATATCTTCGGATTCTAATCTGTAAAGATCAAGATGAAGAATAGGGATCTTACCCTCGTAAAGATTTACAATGGCAAAGGTTGGGCTTGTGACGTATATGTCAGGGTTTACCTCAAGGCCTTCAGCTAAGCCCTGAATGAGGGTGGTTTTACCTGTGCCTAAGGCTCCGTAGAGGAGAATTACATCTCCTGGTTTGACATATTTAGCAAGCGTTCTTCCTATCTTTTTTGTCTCCTCGGGATTTTTTGTAATAATTTCCAAGGGTAAAAGCCTCTTTATCTTCCAAGGATTAACAAAAAGGCATTATCTTTGTTAAGGTATTTCTCAATAAGATTCTTCACATCTTCCGATGAAGTTCTCTCAACCAGTTTTTCATATCTCTCAGCAAAGTTCCAACCTAGGCTAAGGACTTCGTTGATTGCCATGTCTTCAGCTTTGGAGAGATTACTCTGAAGAGATAGCCTTTGTCTACCTAAAAGCCTCTTTTTTGCACGATCAAGCTCAGCGTCAAGTAACCCTTCCCTCTTAACTTTATCAAGGATTTCGAAGAAACCATCTATGGCCTGATTTTCCTTCTCAGGAGAGCAACCGATGTAAAAGACTAGAACCGATCTTTTAGGATAGAGCACCAAAAAGGAAGTTACAGCATAAGCCAGAGACCTCTCGTCTCTTAAGATTCTAAAGAGCCTGCCGTCCTGTCCAGAGAGAGCACTATTTAGCACTTCCAGGGCCACTCTCTCATCGGAAAGTAGTCCGGGCACCGAAAAGCCAAGTAGGATCTGGCTCTGAAAGCTCTCTCTCTTCACCCTTTTAATAGGTTCTGTGGGTTTAGTGGGCGTTGGCTCCTCTGGAGCGGAGATAGTCTTTTTAGCGTGCCAGGATTTAAGGGAGGCCCTGATCTTGTTCTTTACGGTTCTTGAGTCAAAATCACCAGTTATCACTAAGACTGCTCTATCTGGAGAGACGAACTCTTCATAGGCATCACGCAGTATTTTTGAATTGAGGTTTTGATAGAAGTCCCTTGATCCTGCATGATTCAGACCATAGGGATGGTTAGGAAAGAAGTGTTGTAAAAATTCCTTTACTGCTAAAGCAAAGGGCTGATCCTCCTGTTGGTTTAGCATGGAGAGAAGCTCTGGTTTTGCCTTCTCAATCTCTTCATCATTGAAAGTTGGCTGAAGTAAGATCTCTTTAAAAAGCCACAGAGTCTCCTCAAATTTAGAGGAGAGAGAAAGAGCCTTTAAGCCGAAGGTGTTTCTTCCGGAAAATCCTTTGATAGTAGCACCCAAAGACTCAAGCTTTTCAGCTATCTCCTCCGGTGAATGTCTTTCTGTTCCTCTTGTCCAGAGAAGTGAAAGTGCCTGAAATAGGCCGTTTTTCTCCTTACTCTCAAAGCGAAGACCACCTGGAAAAACCATTGTGAACCCAACGGTGGGTATGTCTTTTCGAGGAAAGAGAATAACCTTTAATCCATTTTCTAAAGTAAATGTCTCGGCTTTGGGAGAGACTTTACTACCATGAATTATTTCTTTAAATTCCTCATCACTAAATGTGGCCTTTTTGGAGAGAAAGAGAGTAACCAGCTTTTGAGTATCAATCCATTTTTCAGCCAGGGCCCTCAGATCCTCTGGTGTAGCCTTTTCAATCTGTTCCTTATACCAGAGCATATCTTTGTAAGAGCCTCTAGATAGCTGAAAACTGGCAATCTGGCGCGAAAGCCCCTCTGCTGTCTCCTGACTATAGATAAAGGATGAAAGTACTTGAACCTTTGCCTTTTCAAGTTCCTGTTTGCTTGGACCTTCCTTTTTAAATCTGTCTAACTCTCTGAGGACTTCCTGTAAGATCTTGGAAAAGTTTTTAGGATCTGCGGTACCAATTATTTTAAAAAGACCTGGTCCATCTGGTGTAAAGGCCGAAGCAGAGATGGTCTTTACTAAGTTTAATTCCCTCTTTATTTTTAAATAAAGTCTTGCAGATTCTCCTCCTCCGAGTATCTCTGCCAAGAGATCCATAAGAGGTGCTTCATCCACTTTCACAGTGGGTGCTGGAAAGGTAAGAGAAAAGTAGGACTCCTTGAGTGGACGCTCTATCCAGACAAGCTTTGGAGCACTGACATAGGGTTCCTGAGGGAAAGAGACTCTCTTTAACTCCCGCTTAGGTAAGTTGGAAAAGTATTTTCTCAAAAGGGAGTTTAGTTCCTCTTGATCCACTGCCCCAGTGATCACAAGGACCATGTTCTCTGGTGTATAGAAATGATTGATAAAGTAGAAGAGATCCTCCCTCTTTACCGCTCTCACAGTCTTTTCATATCCGATGATAGGTCTTTTGTAAGGATACTTTGTATAGGATGCCTTCATCATCTCCTCAAAGAGAACGATCATGGGATTATCGAGGCGCATTTTCATTTCTTCCACAATTACTTCCTTTTCCTTCTCCAATTCCAACGGATCAAAATAGGGATTAAAGACTGCCTGAGAGAGGACTTCTAGCGCGGTCTCCAAGACTTCCTTTGGTCCAACTACATAATAACAGGTTTGGTCATAGGATGTAAAGGCATTGATGTATCCTCCTTTGGCCTCGACTTTACCGGCAACTTCGCCAGGCTTTTGCCCCTCACCTCCCTTAAAGATCATGTGTTCGATGAGATGGGTGATCCCTGCTACCTCTTCCCATTCATACTTACTTCCCACTTTCACACAGAGATACACTGCAACGACCTTTTCCCTTTCAAAAGGAAAGAAAAGAACCCTAAGGCCCGAGGGTAAAGTTTTTTCAACAACCTTTTCAATGAGGATCTTTTCACCGTGAAGTGTCTCTGGCATGATGAAGCCTCCTGAAAACAAGAGAAGTATTAAGCAGAGCAGTTTAAACTTTAATTTGAAAGCAGATGTGAATATTGAGGACATAGAGGCTAAAGGAGGATTTTGAGGGAAGCTGGGGGAGGAGGACTCGAACCTCCACTCGTGGATCCAGAGTCCACTGTCCTGCCAATTAGACGATCCCCCAAGAATTTAAAGTATTTTAATATAGTATAATGCATTTTTTCTTAAATAATAGCACCTTAGAGAATTTTGGCAAGTCCCTCTAAATTGTCCCGTGATTTGATTGATCTTTCTTTGGCACCTGTCAAGTGCGAAAGCCCTTTCTGAAAAAATAAAAAGAGCATGTGGGAGAGTCTTACGCATATAAAAGGGAATAAAAAAATTTCTAAGCTTTTTCTAGAAGACCAGGTCTGTAAAGAAAGCATGCATCTATTACTTTTTCTGCGTTTTCTCTATACTTATCAATAGAGTATATGGTGCATTCAACTCTATCTGGTTTAAGTGTTAGAACGCTGTATCCCCAGCAGTTAATGGAGTTTATGTGCTTAATCCAAGGATTTTGGGACATCTCTGCCCATTGGAGTTCCTCAAGACTTTTGTAATTAGACCAACTTCTTCTCCACCAGCCACCCTCCATGGCGTTTATAGAGGAGAGAGCTGGGGTTACAAACTCTGCCCCTAGAACTTGAGAAGGCTTTTCATAGTCATTAGGAATTTCTGCCACCATACTTGCATGCCTATCACCAGAGATGAATATGAGTTTTTTGATGCCCTTTTGTCCCAATAGCTCTAAGATCTTTCTCCTCTCACCTGCATAGCCATCCCAGGCATCTAAAGATCCAAACATTCCATCTGTTTGTGACCTTGAGAACTGCACGCTGTTTGCTATCACTTTCCACTCAGAGCCCTTTAGAAGTTTTTCAGTACACCACTTTAGCTGTTCCTTACCTAACATAGAGGTTTTCTCCTGTTCGGGACAGCCCTTGGCTGCAAACCTTCTACTGCAGGGAGGTTTCTCTCGATAAGAGCGTTCGTCGAGCACTATAAGCTTTCCCAGTCCTCCCAAGTCAAAGTCTCTGTATATGGTAACCCACTTGAGAGGGTCTTCATCAGACATGTTCACTTTGACTCTTGAGGGAATGTATTCAATCCATGCCTTTACAGCCGCCTGTCTCAGCCTAAGTATTTTTGCCCTCTCCTCTCCTACCGGGTGACCCTCCACAAAATAACCCCATACCTTTCTCTCGTAATCATAGTAGTAGTCGTTTAAAAACTCGTGGTCATCCCAGGTGTTTACAAAGGGGTGCATAGCTCTAGCAAGTCGGAGGTTGGGGTCTGAAAGGTAGGTTCTGTAAAGGTATCTATAGTCCTCAAGGTTTACGCTGACTTTCTCCCCGGATGGCAGCGAAAGGTCTCTACCCGGAACTCTCGCTGGTCCGTAGATCTTTTCGTATATGAAGTCTCCTAAGTGCACAACCATTTGAAGATCTTCCTTTGCTAAATGAGCGTATGCGGTATAGAGACCATCTGGATAATTCTGGCACACGACAAATGCCATGGAAATCTCCTTAGCCCTTTCAGGAAGAGTTTTGAATCTGCCTGTCATAGAGGGCACACCTGCGTATAAGAACCTGTAGTAATAAGTTCTGCCTGGCCGTAAACTTCCATCGAGGTCTATTCTGACAGTGAAATCTTCTTTTTCGTTTATAGAGATGGCTGGAATTTTTTTGCTTAGTACCTCCTTAAACTCTGGGTTCTCCGCTATCTGAACTACGAGGTCTTTCTGATGGCATCTGTGAACTTTTGGATTTAACCGTGTCCAGAGGACGATCCCTCTCTGAGTTGGGTCACCACTGGCTACGCCCTGAGGAAAAATCTCCTCTGTATCCATGGCAAAAGACAGCTGATTGAGATACAAAAGTAATAGCGTTGCCCCTGAGAGCTCTAGGAACTCCCTTCTGGTAATCATTCCCTACCTCTTTGGTGCCATGTTTTATGTAGATCTACTAAAGAGTATAGTTTTTAAACTCCCAATGGACTTTCCTTGTGTTATGTTTGCGCTTGTCAAGTCGATTGTTAGCGTCCTCAATCCTTTCTTGCATTATATCCCACATGGTTCAGATGAAACCATCAACCCTAAAGTTTAAAAAAACCTCTACACACTTACCACATTAACCATGCCGAAGCCTTGGCCAGTTCTTAGTCCAATACCCACCTCCTAGAGTGCTTGCAGATCCTCAGGGACACCCTTCAATTTGAAATGCCCTTCAAAGCAAGTAAGAGTCATGTAAGGTTTACCAGTTCTCTCCCTGAAACCCCTAAGAGTGTGTGTTTAACCACCTGTTTTTTATCTCCAAGGGCTCAAAATGTAGAGGTTCTCTTAACCCATAGCCTCTTATGTCTCT
>JANXDB010000031.1 GCA_025060015.1 Caldimicrobium sp.
TTATAAGCACTTGCCTAAGTTGTTAGAAAGAGATTACAAGATTAAAGTTATTGACCAACTGGATAGAAACTTTATAGAGCTTACTCCTAATCACTATGAGGAGGTAAACATCTTTGGAAAAGCTTTAGCCAATGGTAAAGAAATTTATATAATAGGTGAGTGTAAAGTTCAATTAAGCAAAAGACATATTGACGAATTTGTTAATAAAGTAAAGCGTATTAGAAAATTTTATCCTTGGGATATTTTCTTAGTTATAGTTACCCATATGCCAACAAATCCTCAAGTTTTTTCCTATGCTAAAGAGAGAACAATTGCAGTCTACAAAAGTAGTGCTTTTAGAGATTAAATGAAAATATGTTCTTTTGCTATGGATTAAACCTACCTCTCTTCATCTTCCAGAGGGGTTTGAAATTTGAAGTCCTAAAAATTATCTCTTCTTCAGTTCTGAGATTTCTAATGCTTCTCACAACGAACACAGGCCCATATCGGGGTGTATATAATTTAGCCCCTCGAATCTCTAATTGATCACCTATCTTAATATTAGGATTTAATTCTCTATAAAACCATACAGGGGCTACATAAAGTATATATAGTTTTTCTCCTCTTTTTAGACCTAAGGTCACCATTCCGTGAGGAGGAAGATTTATATTTATAAGTTCTCCCGTAAAGGCAATCTCAGTATTTAGGTCATATCTTTCAAACTGATCCTCCATAGATTGAGCAAGTAATGGAATTTGAAAAAGCACTAAAAAAGCTAAAAAAAGGGCTCCCAAAAGGAAGCCCCTCAACTTAAAACTTATCATCTCCAGCCTGGTGTCCCTCCACAATATCTGACTATACTTCCATAACCAGGCCTCAAGTTTAATCCCTTTTCATGAGCCTTCTTCATTATCTCAATTCTCAGTTTGGCAGCCTCTAACTCTTTTTCTAAAACTAAGTCCCAGTTGGGTGTAGCAGACCAGATTTGTGCTCTTATCTCCGTTCTCAATTGATACTCCCTTTGATAGATAGGCTGAATTTCCTTACAAAGCTCTTGAAGTTTTGCCTGATCAATCGGAGGCTGCATAGGACCTCTTTTTTGAGCTAAAGCCTCACCAATAAGTATTAAACTGAGCACTGCAATTAAAGATAAAAACTTCATACCCCACTTCATGTTAATCACCTCCCTTTTATTTTTTATCAAATCTCTCAATATGGCCACAATCTTTGTAATCTCCCTCTTCCTTGGAATAATCTCTTGAGCGACCACTAAGCCTCTTTGTTCCATTCCATCTCCTACTTCTGTAGCAAGTAGAGAGGTTACCTTTACTATCTTAGTTATCATTTTAATGCCACCTTTAAATAATCTAGTTTACTCATGGTGAACATGGATCCTCAATTGATCTCTTTCTCTCAGCTGATCTCTAGTTTTATCACTCAGCTGATCTTGAGTGTGTAGGTGCTCCCTTGTTCTCTCTCTTAGTAGATCACCCTTTCCATTTGAAGGACAACCCATTCGTTTTGTCTCACTGGCAGATCCTCCTCTAAACCCTCCGCCTTGATTTTTTGCCAAAACATCTAAACTTAACACTAACACACAGCCTACAATCGCTAAGCTCGTAAAAAATCTTATCTTCATGTCACTCACCTCCTTCTTTTTTCAACACTGTATTATTAAGATTCAAAAATTATGCCCATTTAGAGGCCTTCAAAACTTGATTATTCCTGATGGCAGGATTAGTATTTTTTGATAATCTTTGCAAATTAACATCATACTTTTGCAAATTTTGCATTAAAATTATCTCTATGGGTCAAAACAAATTGATACTTCTTGGACTGCTTTGGCTTGGAATTCTTCTTACTGGTGGAACTACAGGATATATTCTTATCGAGAATGCTAGATTTATTGATGCACTCTTTATGACAGTGATCACCATTACTACTATTGGCTACGGAGAGCATGTTCCTCTCTCTGATGCAGGAAGGATCTTTACTATGATCCTTGCCTTGGCGGGAGTTGGATTTTTCTTTTACATTCTTGCCATCTTTAGCGAGCTCATGGTAAGCAAAACTATTGAAAATATCTGGGGTAGGAAAATGGAAAAAGAGATCGCCAGACTTGAAAATCACTGTATCCTTTGTGGTTTTGGAAGGATTGGCAGGAACATTTTCGAATTCATACAAGAGGAGATCCCAGTGGTAGTTATTGAAAAAAACCTCGAAACTATCAAAGAGATTAAAGAACGCAAAATCCTTCATATCGATGGTGATGCAACTTCAGAGGAGATACTTCTAAAAGCTGGAATCGAGAGAGCTAAATTTTTAGTGGCAGTTTTAGGCGAGGATGCTGAAAATGTCTATATCGTGCTTACGGCAAGAAACCTAAATCCTAATCTCTACATCCTTGCCCGCGCTGATAATCCCAAGGTTGAGAAAAAGCTCTATCAGGCAGGTGCCAACAAGGTGCTCTCCCCCTACATAATAGGATCAAGAAAAATGGCTTTAGCTTTATTAAAACCAAACGTTATGGACTTTATGGAAATTGCCTCGCCTGAGCTACAGATGGACCTCCAAATAGAAGAGATCTACGTTGAGAAAGGGTCCTCTTTAGAGAATAAACCTCTGAGAGATAGCCAGATCAGAGAACTAACCAATGCCATAATTTTAGCCATAAAAAGAGAAAATGGAGAGATGATTTTTAATCCAACTCCTCAGCAACAAATCTTCGCAGGCGATATTTTAATAGCCCTTGGTGAGAAAAAAAAGTTGGAAATATTAAGTGATTTAGCGAAGGCTACCTAGCACTTCAGAGTCTCTACGTATTTCCCTTTGAGGGAATGCTTTCCAGCCTCCTCAATTTTGACTTTTACCAAGGAACCAATAAGATCTAATCGTGGAGCTGTAAAATTAACAACTATGTTGGTAGTGATCCTCCCTGTCAGTTTTCCAAGATCTTTTTCACTTCTACCCTCTACTAAAACCTCCACCTCTTTTCCCAAATACGCCTTCAATATAGACTCTGTGATAGACTCCTGCAGCTTATGTACCTTAGTAAGTCTCTCCTCTTTTATATCTTCAGGTATCTCCTCTCCCAATTTACTTGCCACAGTAAAAGGTCTATGGGAGTATTTGAAAGAGAAAACCTCCTGAAATCTAACTTTCTCCATCATCTCTAAGGTTTCATTAAAATCTTCTTCACTTTCTCCGGGAAAACCCACAATTAAATCGGTGGTTATAGCGATCTCAGGACAATGGGCCCTTAAAAGATTAACCTTTTCTAAATACTCCTCTTTGGTATATTTTCTGTTCATCCTTTTTAATGTCCTATTTGAGCCTGCCTGAAGAGGTAGATGAATATGCTTACAAACTTTAGGATTTTCTGCAATGGTCCTTACCAGTTTTTCAGATAAATCCTTGGGATGGCTGGTGGTAAAACGGATCCTCCAAAGTTCCTCAATTTGAGACAACAAATTCAAAAGATCTGCAAAATCAACATACCCTTTGTGTTTTTTACCATAGGAGTTAACGTTCTGGCCAAGAAGGGTGATCTCACGCACACCACATTTTTTAACTAAATGCTCAGCCTCCTCTATAATGTCCTCTGGGGATCTACTGTTCTCTCTTCCTCTCACATAGGGAACCACACAGTAGGTACAAAAGTTATCACATCCCTGCATTATGGTTATAAAAGCCTTTACTCTGCGAGGAGGCTCTTTATTTGGTAAGGTTAGCGGTATGGTAAAATCATCTCTCAACTGATTGAAAATTACGGGAGAACCTTTATTTTCAATAGTCTGAAGAGCCTCTTTAATTCTGTAAAAACCTTGAGTCCCTAATATTAGATCAAGATAGGGAAATCTCTGAAGTAATCTCTCCCCCTCTTGCTGAGCAACACATCCCATCACTCCAAGAAGGAGATCAGGTCTTTTGGATTTCAACAATCTATATCTTCCAATTTCACTATAAAGCTTGTGCTCTGGCTTTTCTCTCACTGAACAAGTGTTGATTAGAACAAGATCTGCCTCCTCAGGGTTATCAGTCTTCACATAGGAATCGCCTAAGAGAATAAAAACCTTCTCTGTGTCATTCTCATTCATCTGACATCCAAAGGTTTTTATATAAAGTCTTTTCATAGTAAGATTAAATATAATACAGATAATACCCTTTAAATAGGGATGATTGATAAATTTTGAAATGGTGCCTTATATCAAGCACCATATTAGCTTGAACTGCTTTCTTCCTCTGCTACTGCCTCCTTAGCTTCCTCCTGAGGAGAGGCTAAGGATTTTTTCTTTCTTTCAATAAATTCCTGAATCTTCTTTAGTCTTGCTGGTCTTTCCTTAGATTTTCTAAAGGTTAACTTTTCTTCAACTAATTCCACAACAGCCATGGGGGCTGCATCACCAGTTCTAACACCGGCCTTGATTATCCTAGTGTAACCTCCAGGTCTGTCCAGATATCTTTCTCTTAACTCGGTAAAGAGCTTCCTTACAACAGCTTTATCTTGAATAAAAGCCAGTGCTCTTCTTCTTGATGCTAAATCCCCTTTTTTTGCCAAGGTAATCATCCTATCGGCAAATCTTCTCAGTTCCTTTGCTTTAGCTACTGTAGTTGTGATTTTTCCGTGTTTGAGAAGATCTCTTACCTGATTTCTCATTAGAGCAACTCTATGTTCCACGGCAGATGTTAGCCTTCTACTTACTTTTCTATGTCTCATTGTTACATCCTCCCTCTTACTCTCTTATTTTAGGACGTAGATTTAGGTGTCTTCCAGTTGATGTCTCTCATTCCTAAATGCAAATTAAATTGCTGTAACTTTTCAATAATCTCATCTAAAGATTTCTTCCCGAAACTCCTGAGTTTTAGCAGTTCCGTTTCGGTTTTCTGCACCAATTCCCCTACATAATTAATACCAGCTGACTTAAGACAGTTAATAGCTCTACCGGAAAGCTCAAGTTCTTCAACAGTCATGTTTAGATAGTTACAAATGGTAAGTGGCTCCTTTTTTGGAGCCTCTGTAACTAAAGGCTCTGGGCCAATAAAGACACTGAATTGATCTACTAAGATTTTGGCAGAGGTTAAAAGGGCAGTTTGAGGATCTATAGTTCCATCTGTCCAGATCTCCAAGGTCAAACTATCATAATCACTGCTCTTACCCACCCTAGCTTGACCCACGGTGAAATTGACCCTTGTGACAGGTGAAAAAATTCCATCGACCAAAATAACACCAACCTCATTGTTTTTAGTATATTCAGCTGGAGAATAACCTCTACCTTTTTCTACGGTAACTTCCATGAGAAATTTTATCTCTTGAGTTACCGTTGCGATATGGTGATCAGGATTGAAAACTTCACCCAATTCCATAGGGATTTGTAAATCACCAGCTTTAATCTCACAGGGACCCATTTTTTCAATTTTAAAGGTATAGGGCCCATCACCCTGAAGCTTAAATCTTACACCCTTTATATTCAAAATTATATCTGTCCCATCTTCTAAAACACCAGGTAAACTGGTAAATTCATGGGGAGCTCCATCTATTTTTATTTCAGTTATGGAAAAACCTGGTATGGATGATAGTAACACACGCCGAAAGGCATTACCAATAGTATAACCAAAACCACGTTCTAAAGGCTCTATTACAAACTTTCCATAGGTAGGAAACTGACTGTCTTTGTGAACTTTAATACCCTTTGGCTTTATTAACTCTACAGGTTTCTTCATTTTGGACCTACCTCGTTATTATTTTACTTAGAGTAAAACTCAATAATATAGGACTCATGAATTGGCATGGTAATGTCTTCTCTTGTGGGTAAGGCCTTAACTCGACCTTTGAAACTCTCTATTTCAAGCTCTAACCAAGATGGTATTCCCTTTTGGAGCCTAACCTCTAAGTTTTCTGAAATCTGTGGTAAGTTTCTATACTTTTCCTTCAATTCAATAGTGTCACCTATTTTTACCAGATATGAAGGTATATCCACAGGTTGTCCATTTATAAGAAAAAATCCATGATTCACCATCTGTCTTGCTTGGATACGAGAGGGAGCAAAACCTAATCTATACACCACATTATCTAATCTTCTCTCTAAGAGTTGAAGGAGATTATGCCCTGCTTGACCAGTCATGTTTATGGCCATGTCATAGTATTTCCGCATCTGTTTTTCCGAAATACTGTAAATCCTCTTAACCTTCTGTTTCTCTCTGAGACGAATTCCATAATCAGAGAGTTTAACTCTAAGCTGAACAGGACCATGTTGCCCAGGCGGATAACTTCTTCTCTCAAAAGCACACTTATCTGTGTAGCATCTTTCACCCTTCAAAAAAAGCTTTATGCCCTCACGCCTGCACAATCTACAACGAGCAGCGGTATATCTTGCCATATCTTATTTCCTCCCCAAATATGTGTATTAAACTCTTCTTCTTTTGGGTGGTCTACAACCATCATGTGGGATGGGTGTTACATCCTTTATCAGGGTGACCTTAACCCCTGAACCCTGAAGAGCTCTTAGAGCTGCCTCTCTTCCAGGACCTGGTCCCTTTACATAGACCCACACCTCTTTTAAGCCGTAAGCCTGAGCTTTTTTAAGGGCATTTTGCATAGCAAGTTGAGCCGCAAAGGGTGTGCCTTTTCTAGTACCCTTAAATCCCTCTGTGCCACCACTTGCCCAGGAAAGGGCATTACCATGACGATCTGTAATAGTAACTATAGTGTTATTAAAGGTAGAATGGATGTGAACTATACCCTCGTTTACTGTTTTCTTTATTTTCTTTTTCTTCACTTTAGCCACTTTCAAACCCCCTTACTTCTTTTTTCTTAAAGAGCCTGGTCTGGGGCCCTTTCTAGTTCTGGCATTTGATCTTGTTTTCTGACCACGAACCGGTAGACCAAGCTTATGTCTTAGACCACGATAACAGCCTATATCCATAAGTCTCTTTATATCACCCCTGACCTCCTTTCTCAGATCTCCCTCTACCTTGTATTCTTTTTCTATAATCTGCCTCAACCTATTTATCTCTTCTTCAGTAAGTTCTCTCACCTTTTTCCCCCAGTCTATTCCAGCTTGAGTACAGACTCTCTGCGCTGTAGTCCTTCCTATTCCGTAGATGTAGGTGAGGGCCACCTCTACAGACTTCCTTTCAGGTATGTCAACACCAGCTATTTTAGGCATATCCTTTCCTCCTTAGCCTTGCCTCTGCTTGTGTTTTGGGTTCTCGCAAATAATACGAACTACCCCTTTTCTCCTAATGACCTTACATTTTCTACATCTCTTAGTAACAGAAGGACTTACCTTCATGTCCCCTTACCTCCCCTTTTCCATTTCTGCCTTACTACCCCGATAGATTATCCGTCCACGGGATAAGTCATAGGGTGATAATTCTACCACAACTGTATCACCTGGCAATATTCTTATATAATGCACTCTCATCTTACCCGATAAGTGAGCTAAGACATTATGCCCTGTTTCAAGTTCTACCTTAAACATGGCATTGGGGAGGGCTTCCAAAACCTTGCCTTGCAAATGGATCACATCTTCTTTGGCCATAAATTTCCTATATTGCAGATAGTATTATTGGTCCTGTTGGGGTTACCGCAACGGAGTGCTCAAAATGAGCAGCAAGGCTTCCGTCTTTAGTTACTGCTGTCCAGCCATCCTCGAGTATCTTCACTTCGTGAGACCCTGCTGAAACCATTGGTTCTATGGCTAAAACCATTCCTGCCTCAATCTTTGGTCCTCGGCCTGGTTTCCCATAATTGGGTATCTCTGGAGGCTCATGTAAGGCCTTTCCAATTCCATGGCCTACAAAGTCTCTTATGACATTAAATCCCTCCTTTTCAACCCTTTTTTGCACTGCATGAGAGACATCACCAATTTTGTTTCCTATGCGAGCCTTTTCAATGGCTAGATAAAGGGCCTCCTCAGTGGTCTTTAGCAAGCGCTCTGCCAAAGGGCTTATTGAACCGACTCCCACAGATAACGCTGCATCTCCAAAGTATCCCTCATAAACGATACCAAAGTCAAAACTAACAATGTCACCCTCTTTAAGAATTTTTTCTTTTCTTGGCATACCATGAACTACTTCTTCATTAACGGACACACATAGGGCGTATGGATACCCCCTATAACCCTTGAAAGCTGGGATAACCTTTTTCCTCTCACAAAGCTCATTGGTCATTTCTTCAAATTCAAAGGTACTAACTCCAGGCTTAACAGCTTCCTTTATAGTTAATAGGATTTCCATTAAAATAGCATTTGCCCGCCTTAAAATCTCTATTTCTTTGTTGTTCTTTATTAGAGGATGTCCCTTCAAAAACAATAATTACTTGCCCTCCAGTATGGCAATCAGTTCTTGTGTTATTTCTTCAATACTTTTACTACCATCTAACTCTTTAAGAATGCCTTTTTGACTATAATAACTGATAAGTGGTGCGGTGCTCTCGTGATAAACTTTTAACCTGTTTCTTACTGTCTCTTCATTATCATCGGGCCTCTGGTAAAGCTCACCTCCACAGACATCGCACTTACCATCATCTTTAGGTGGTTTATACTTTATGTGATACATCATACCACAGCTCTTACAGGTCCTTCTACCTGTAAGTCTTTCTACCAATAACTCATCAGGTACCACTAAAGCTAGGGCAAAGTTGAGTTTTCTCCCAAGCTCAGCTAAAATTTTGTCTAAAGCCTCAGCCTGGGCAACAGTTCTTGGAAAACCATCTAAAATAAAACCCTTTGCACAATCAGACTGGGCTAATCTCTCCTTTACCATACCTAAGATGATCTCATCTGGTACAAGCTGTCCTTTGTCCATGTACTCCTGGGCTTTCTTGCCAAGATCTGTTCCCTTAGCACGATGCTCTCTTAACATATCACCCGTGGAAATCTGTGGAATACCATATCTCTCTATTAATATCTTTGCCTGAGTTCCCTTGCCAGCTCCTGGAGGACCTAAAAAAACGATATTCATTTTGCACCTCCTGTGATAGGGTTATAAACTATTAACGCGTCTTAATTTTAGAATGCTTAATAAAGGCTTCGTATTGTCTAGTCAAAAGATGAGCCTCAATCTGACCAACAAGATCCATAGCCACACCAACTGCTATCAACAGAGAAGTTCCACCGAAATAAAAGGGTAGATTTAAGTAATAGACCAAGAAGTTTGGTAAAACACAAATAAACGCTATATAGAGTGCACCTATGAAAGTAATACGCATTAGGACTTTTTCAAGAAATTCCTCGGTGGCTTTCCCTGGTCTGATACCAGGAACGAATCCTCCCCATTTCTTTAAATTATCAGCCACCTCCTTGGGATTAAAAACAACAGCTGTGTAGAAATAACAGAAAAAGATTATCAAACCTGCAAATATGGTATTATAGAGAACTCCTGCAGGGTTTAGCCATTGGGCAAAGGTCTGAAAAAAGGCCAATGGTACAAAACTGGCAATCGTTGCTGGGAACATCAACACTGAAGAGGCAAATATGGGAGGTATCACCCCAGAGGTGTTAATTTTCAAGGGCAAATAGCTGGTTTGTCCACCAACCACTTGCCTACCAACCTGCCTTTTGGCATAGTAGACAGGAATTCTTCGCTGGGACATCTCCATAAAACAGGTAAAGGCCAGGATACCAAAGAGTAACATCAATATGAGAAGCAAGGCAAAGAATGAAAATTCACCTGTTTGCATGAATTTTATGGATCTACTAATAGCTGGAAAAATCCCAGCAACAATACCAGCAAAGATTATCATTGATATTCCGTTTCCTATACCATGCTCGGTCATTTGTTCCCCCAGCCAGACTAAAAAAAGAGTTCCAGCAGTGAGGGAGACCATGGTTAAAAAGCGAAAGGTCCACCCTGGCTCAACCACTATAGGAACACCCGATGGAGATATCATCTTCTCAAGGCCTATAGCAATACCCATTCCCTGGATCAAACAGATAACCAATGTAAGGTATCTTGTGTAATAAGCTATTTTTCTTCTGCCCTCAGGTCCCTCTTTGTAATACTCTTTTATAGTGGGAAAAACCACGGTCATCAGTTGCATTATAATGGAGGCACTTATGTAAGGCATTACCCCTAAGGCACAGACCGAAAACCTGCTAAGGGCACCACCGGAAAATATGTCCAGAAACCCAAAAAGTGTACCACCAGCCTTTTGAAAAAACTCCAAAAAAGCTTCGCTATTAATACCAGGCGAAGGCACATGAATAGAAAATCTATAAATAGCAAGGCCTAAAAAGAGATAAAAAAGCCTCCTTTTTAACTCTGGTATGTTTGCAAAGTTAAGTAGCCCTGCCTTTCCATTCACAATGAAAATTCTCCTCTATTTAGCGAGAAACTCTATGGTACCACCGGCTTTCTCAATCTTTTCCTTTGCACTTCTAGATGCTGCATGAACTCTTACTGTCAATGGAATGTCTATTTCACCATCTCCAAGAACTTTGATCAATCTGTTCTTCAGTCTGACAAGGCCCTTTAATCTGAGGCTCTCTGGATCTACGGTATCTCCGGCTTTGAACCTCTCCGCTAAATCTTTGACATTAATAACCTCATATTCTATCTTAAAGATGTTATTGAATCCCCTCTTAGGTACCCTTCTAATAATAGGGGTTTGCCCGCCTTCAAATGTGGGTTTTATATCAACTCCTTTGCGGGATTTTTGCCCCTTATGTCCTTTACAAGAGGTTTTACCATGTCCAGAGCCATGACCTCTTCCTACCCTCTTTGGCTTGCGCTTTGATCCAGGATCTGGCTTAATTTGATCTAACGTGATTAATTTATCCATCTATTTCCTCCACCGATACTAAGTGTCTCACTTTATTTACCATACCTCTTACAGATGGATTGTCCTCTCTAATTACAGCCTGACCTATCTTTTTCAGACCAAGCCCTTTTAAAGTGGAAACCTGATCAGGCTTCCAGCCATTCTGGCTTCTCATCAATGTGATCCTGAGTTTCTTCATACCCTCAACCTCTCCATTATCTCCTCAATAGTTTTATCTCTCTTTCTTGCAACGTAATCAATGCCCTGGAGTTGTGAAAGGGCTTTAAAGGTTGCTTTGATCAAATTATGAGGATTGGTGCTACCCAAAGATTTCGAAACCACATCAGTCACTCCCACAGCATCCATTACCGCACGCACAGTGCCACCTGCAATAACACCGGTTCCAGGCGGTGCAGGCCTCAAAAAAATAGAGGAAGCGCCATACTTCACATTGATACTATGGGGTATAGTCCCTTTGTGCAGAGGGACGTTGATCATGTTCTTCTTTGCCTTTTCAATACCCTTCCTTATGGCATCTGGCACCTCTGGGGCCTTACCTAATCCAAAACCCACTTTGCCTTTTCCATCGCCAACTACCACAAGGGCTGCAAATCTCAATTTTTTTCCACCCTTTGTAACCTTTGTGACTCTACTTATCTGGATTATCTTCTCAATAAATTCCTCTCCAGCCTTAGCCAAGTTTACACCTCCCTTGTCAACTTGTTTAGAATTCTAAACCGCCTTCTCTGGCACCTTCAGCCAAAGCCTTAACTCTTCCATGATACTTGTAGCCAGCTCTGTCAAAGGCTACCTTGGTGATACCTCGCTCCTTTGCCCTCTCAGCTAAAATCTTTCCCACAAGTCTTGCCACATCAACCTTATCCTTTATTTCACCCTTTTCCTTAAGCTCTTTTATTCTGTCTCTAACCTCTGGCGATAAAGAGGAGCAGGCAACCAATGTATGGCCAACAGTGTCGTCTATTATTTGAGCATATATCTGTTTTTTACTTCTGAAAACAGAAAGCCTTGGCCTCTCTTGACTGCCAAAAATTTTTTTTCTAACTCTCCTATGCCTTTTTAATCTCTTTTCTACTTTTACTTCCGGTCTCATGCTATCACCCTCTTATTTTTTACCGCCCTTTCCAGATTTTCCTGCTTTTCTAAGTATAGTCTCACCTGTATACCTTATACCTTTACCTTTATAGGGCTCTGGTGGCCTCATTTTTTTAATGTTGGCAGCAACCTGACCAAGAAGCTCCTTATCTATTCCCTCTAATGTCAATCTCACCTGAACCTGTTCAGTTCCTCTCTCAGCCTTAGCCGTGATTCCAGAGGGCAATGGGTATACTATAGGATGGGAATACCCTAAAGAGAGATGTATTTCCTGCCCCTTTACCTCAGCTTTATATCCCAATCCAACTATATCAAGTGATTTTGTAAAACCCTGGGTAACCCCAGTAACCATGTTATTGATAAGAGCCCTTGCCAACCCCTGAAAGGCCTTGGCCTTTTGATTTAACTTCTTTTGAACCTGGGCCTTTTCAACTATAATTTGATTTCCATCAAAGCGGACCTGAATTAATGGAGGTAACTTCTTTTCTAAAGTTCCCTTTGGCCCTGTAACCCTTATAGTATCATCTTCAAGCAATTCTACCTTAACACCTGCAGGTATGACTACAGGTTTTCTTCCTAATCGTGATACGTCACCCATTTCATATCACCCCTTTACCAGATTTCTAATAGAACTTCGCCACCGATCTTTCTCTTTCGTGCTTCATAATCAGTTATAATTCCCTGAGAAGTTGAGAGTATAGCTACACCTAAGCCATCCATAACTCTTGGCAGTTTTTGATAGCTGAGATAGACCCTTTTACCAGGCTTACTAATGCGCTTTAAACCAGATATGATGGGCCTTTTAAACTCATCGTATTTGAGTTGTACCTCTATCTTTGGTTGTGGCTTCTCATCAAGAAACTTGTAATCCTCAATATAACCTTCATCCTTCATTATCTTTAAAATTTCAAGTTTCATCTTCGAGGCAGGCAATATTAGAGTTTTCTTTCTTGCGATTAGAGCATTTCTTATTCTAGCTAACATATCAGCAATAGGATCTGTTAACATATCTGGATCTACCTCCCTACCAGCTTGCTTTTATAACGCCGGGCAGTTTCGCTTCTGATGCCAATTTTCTAAAACACATCCTACAGAGGCCAAACCTTCTTATATAGGCCCTTGGCCTTCCACAGACTGAACATCTGTTTCTAACTCTAACCTTAAACTTTGGCTCTCTCTTTGCCTTTTCCAATTGGGCCTTTCTTGGCATTTTTACCTCCTAAAGGGCATCCCCATTTCCTTTAATAGTTCCAAGGCCTCATCATCACTTTTAGCTGAAGTTACTATAGTTACGCTTAGTCCTTTAATCTTTTCCACCTTTGAAGTATCAAGCTCAGGGAAGATGGTATGGTCATTGAGGCCTAAGGTGTAATTCCCTCTACCATCAAAACCTGACTTGGGTAAACCTTTGAAATCCCTAACCCTTGGCAAGGCAATATGAATGAGTCTGGCTAAAAAGTCATACATCCTCTTTCCACGTAAAGTTACCATAACGCCTATGGGCATCCCTTTCCTCAATTTAAAACCAGCAATGGATTTTCTCGCTTTACAGATACGGGGACGCTGTCCTGTTATTTGGGTCAATTCACTTACAGCTTGATCGATTATTTTAGGATTAGCCACTGCCTCCCCAAGCCCCATGTTGACAGTAATCTTTTCAATCTTTGGTATCTGATGGACATTCTTGTATTTAAACTTTTCATGAAGCCTACCTTTTACATCCTGATGATATCTCTCTCTGAGATCCATTTTACCTTACTCCTTGGGTTCTATTATTTCTCCACATTTTTTACAGGCTCTGACTTTAGAGCCATCCTCGAGATACTTTTTTGAAACCTTGACTCCCTTTTTACACTTAGGACAATAGAGCATCAAGTTGGAGACATGAATAGGGGCTGGTTTTTCAACAATTCCACCACTGCTGTATGGAGTGGGCTTCATATGTCTCTTGACTAGATTAACTCCCTCCACTATAGCCGTGCCCTTTCTCGGCGAAACCTGAAGAATCTTACCCACCTTACCTTTGTCTTTACCTGCTATGACCACTACAAGATCATTCTTTTTAACGTGATATTTAGCTTCGTGTGGTTTTGGCAGTCCTTTATTTAGGCCTCTTCTAATCATAGTTTGCCTCTCCTTTTAAAGCACTTCTGGAGCAAGAGAGATTATCTTCATGAATCCCCTAGCCCTTAGTTCCCTGGCTACGGGTCCAAAGATACGAGTTCCAACAGGTTCCCTATACTGATTTATCAAAACAGCAGCGTTTTCGTCGAAGCGTATGGTTGAGCCGTCTGGTCTTTGAACCTCCTTTTTCGTCCTCACAATCACTGCCTTGACTACATCTCCCTTTTTAACTTTTGAATTAGGCAAGGCATCCTTAACAGTTGCTACAATTATATCTCCCACAGAACCATATCTTCTGCTAGGTCCCCCAAGAACCCTTATACACATCAACTCCTTTGCACCGGAATTATCGGCAACATTGAGATAGCTTTGTTGTTGAATCATAAAGCTCTACCCCCTTACTCTTGCACCTCAGTCTCGATAACCTTTGCTCTCTCTAAAATTTCCTTTACACGCCATCTCTTCCTTCTTGAAAGCGGTCTTGTTTCCTCAATCAATACCCTGTCTCCAGTTTTACAGGCATTCTCTTCATCATGTGCCATAAATTTTTTTCTTCTCTTTATGTATTTACCATAAAGGGGATGCTTAACCAACCTCTCAACCATCACCACAACGGTTTTGTCCATTTTATCACTAACCACAGTTCCAATAAATTCCTTTCTTCTTCCCATTTCCTTCTTACCTCTCACCTATTTTTGACTCTTTCTCATGCAGTACTGTAAGACAACGTGCAATATCTCTCCTGATATTCCTTATTCTCATAGGATTTTCTAACCTGTGGATTGACTTCTGAAATCTTAAATTGAATAGTTCCTCCCTTAATCGGGATAATTTTTCCTTTAATTCGGGTAGGGATAATTCCCTTAATTCACGAGCCTTCATTAAAGTTCCTCCCTGCTTATAATCTTGCATTTAAAGGGCAATTTTGATGCCGCTAAGCGAAGAGCCTCCTTGGCAACCTCTGCTGGCACACCTGAAATCTCATATATAACTCTACCTGGTTTTATCACTGCCACATAACCCTCTACTGGACCTTTACCTTTACCCATACGGGTCTCCGCAGGTCTCTTGGTAATGGGTTTATCAGGAAAGACTCTTATCCAGATCTTTACTCCCTTTCTTGCTGTTCTCACAATAGCTACACGTCCAGCCTCTATTTGCTGGGAAGTTAAATGCCCAGCTTCCAATACCTTTAACCCGTAATCACCAAAAGAAAGACTATTTCCTTTGGTTGCTATACCTCTAACTCTTCCTTTCTGACTTTTTCTGTATTTGGTTTTCTTTGGTTGAAGAAGCATCTTTACTCTCCCTCTCCTTTTTTAAATTACCATTTTCTCAAAACCTGCTCTTTCTGGAAGAACCTCTCCCTTAAAAATCCAAACCTTCACCCCAATACTTCCATATTTCGTAACAGAAGTGGCAAAGCCATAATCTATATCAGCCCTCAAGGTTGAAAGGGGCACTCTGCCGACCCTGTACCACTCACTTCTGGCAATCTCTGCCCCTCCAAGCCGCCCTGAACACTGGATTTTAATCCCCTGGGCCCCATATCTCATAACCAATGACACCGCCCTCTTCATTGCCCTTCTGAAGGATACACGCTTCTCTATTTGCTGAGCCACATTCTCTGCCACAAGCTGCGCTTCAAGCTCTGGTCTCCTTATCTCTTCCACAGTGACATCTATTTCTCTCTCTTTTAATCTATTACCAAGCTCCTGCTTAATCTTTTCAATTTCTGCACCTTTCTTTCCAATCACTATACCAGGCCTTGCAGAGTAAATAATCACCTTCACCGAATTACCTGCTCTTTCAATGTCTATCCTTGGAATACCAGCATGATAGTACTTCCCCTTTATAAAATCTCTAATAAGATAGTCTTCCTTTATATACTTTGGCAACTCATTTGGCTTAGCAACATAGCGAGATTCCCACGTTCTGGTAATACCTAATCTTAGTCCCCTTGGATCTACCTTCTGTCCCAAAGCTTACCTCCTCTTATTTTTTTCCTCTCTCTCTTCTAACTCTATGGTAAAGTGACTGGTTCTCTTTATGATCCTACTTGCCCTTCCCCAGGCCCTTGGCCATATCCTCTTAAGCCTTGGCCCTTCATCCACAATAGCCCTAGCCACATACAATTTATCCGCATTCATAGAATAGTTATTCTCAGCATTAGCAACAGCGCTGAGTAAAACCTTCTTAATCATAGAAGACGCACCTTTGGGGGTGGTGTTTAGTATGTTGAGTGCCTCTTGGACTGATTTTCCCCTAATAAGATCCATAACAAGCCTTGCTTTGTAAGGAGAAATTCTCACAAACTTGGCTGTAGCTTTAGCTCTCAAGGTAAACCTCCTCCTATCTCTTCTTTACTCCGGATACCTTACCCTTGTCTGCTGGATGTCCCTTATAGGTCCTAGTTGGTGCAAACTCCCCCAACCTATGTCCAACCATATTCTCTGTAACATACACAGGTATAAATTTGTGCCCATTGTGCACAGCAAAGGTTAGGCCAACCATTTCGGGTACTATAGTAGACCTCCTACTCCAGGTCTTGATGGGTTTTTTATCCCCTGTCTCTATAGCCTTTAGCACCTTCTTTAAGAGGTGTTCATCAACAAAAGGCCCTTTCTTTCTTGATCTTGGCATGATTCACTCTCCTAAGTTTTAACCTTTTCTTCTTTTCATGATAAGACTATCTGAAGATTTCTTTTTTCTTGTCTTTAAACCCTTAGCTGGTTGGCCCCAGGGAGAACAGGGGTGTCTACCACCATGGGTTTTTCCCTCACCACCGCCAAGGGGATGATCTACAGGATTCATAGCTACCCCCCTCACGTGTGGCTTTCTTCCCCTCCATCTAATTCTTCCTGCCTTTCCCCACACCACATTCTCCCACTCCAAATTACCTACCTGACCAATAGTAGCCTTGCAGTCGCCGTGAACTTTGCGAATTTCCCCTGAAGGCAGTCTTAATATAACATAATCTCTCTCTTTTCCAAGTATCTGTGCAAAGGCTCCAGCGGACTTAGCAATCTGACCACCTTTACCGGGTCTCAACTCCACGTTATGAACCATCGTTCCCACTGGAATGTTTCTAAGCGGTAAAGCATTACCGATCTTTATGTCCACTTGGTCTCCCGAGATAACGGTGTCTCCTACTTTTAAGCCATCAGGTGCCAAAATATACCTCTTTTCTCCATCCTGATACTGCAAGAGGGCAATATTTGCGGAACGATTTGGGTCATATTCAAGAGAAAGAACCTTAGCTGGCACTCCATCCTTGTCTCTTTTAAAATCAATGAGACGATACAACCTCTTATGACCTCCACCCCTAAATCTCAGTGTAACTCTACCGTAGTTATTCCTCCCTCCTGTTTTCTTCAAAGGTTCTGTTAGAGATTTCTCTGGCCTCTTTTTGGATAACTCAGGGTTAACCAGGATACTTTGAAACCTTCTCCCTGCTGAAGTAGGTTTTGTCTTTTTTATAGGCATAGGGGGCTCTCCTCCTAAATGGTTTCAAAAAACTCTATGGTTTGACCCTCTGCTAACCTTACTATGGCCTTCTTTCTTAAGCTAGTCTTTCCACGGGTCCTAAAGCTTCCCTTCGGCTTTCCCTTTACCCTTATGGTCTGAACATCCAGGACCTTAACCTTAAAAAGCTCTTCCACAGCCCTTTTTATATCGATTTTATTTGCTTGGGGATCAACCCAAAAGCTCACCTGATTGTTTTTCTCTTTAAGAAACATTGACCTTTCAGTTATTATGGGTGATAAGATAATCTTTCTGCTATCTTTCATGATTTATCCCCTCAGTCTTTCTTCGATTTTTGATAAGGCTTCTTTATCAAAGATCACCGTTTCATGATTTAATATATCGTAGACGTTAAGACCCTCCACAGCCAGGACCTTAACCTGTGGTAAATTATCTGCACTCTTTTCAAGATTCAAATGACGCTGAGGGAGGATAATTAAGGCGGAATTTGTTCCAACATTCTCAAGATATTTCTTCAATAATTTTGTCTTAGGTCTATCAAGACTTGGAAAAGCTTCGGCAATAAAGACCTTTTCAGTAAGAGCCCTACTAGATAGTGCCATCTTCAGACCCAGTTTTCTAACCTTCTTATTGAGTTTAAATTGGTAACACCTTGGTTTTGGACCATGAACAACACCACCTCCGACCCATTGAGGTGCTCTAATTGAACCATGCCTTGCCCTTCCAGTGTGCTTCTGTCTCCAGGGTTTTCTTCCACCTCCTCTGACCTCAGCCCTAGTTTTGGTGGAAGCTGTGCCAGATCTCCATCTTGCCCTTTGCCACCTTACTATCTCATTCAAAATACCCTCTCTAGGGACTACTCCAAAGATATCTGCTGATAGTTCTAATTCTCCCTTTATCTTTCCCTCTGCATCTAATAATTTAGCTTTTATATCACCCATAGGACCATCTCCTTACTTAAAATAGACCATAACATAGCCGTTTACTGAACCTGGAACTCCACCCTTGACCAATAGGAGATTTTTATCAGGAAGAATATCCACAATAGTAAGATTCTTCACAGTAACACTTTCTGCCCCATAGTGACCTGGCATCCTCTTTCCTTTAATTACCCTTCCTGGAAAGGTATTGGCACCACTAGAACCCTTTTTTCTGTGCACCTTTTTAGCTCCATGACTCATGGGTTGACGTTGAAAATTCCAAAGTTTTATTCCACCTGTAAATCCTCTACCCTTCGATATACCTGTAATATCTACTTTTACTCCCTTTGAGAGACCAAGGTCTGCAAGACTGATTATCTCTCCGGGTTTAAACTGCTCTGGATCTTCCACTTTAAACTCTTTAAGAATGTAAAACCCTGTATCGAGACCAGCCTTTAGGAAGTGACCAATCATAGGAAAGGTGCATTTTTCCAGTTTCTTAGGATTAAATCCCAACTGCACAGCGTCATAACCATCTTTAGCTTTATTTTTAACCTGCGTAACTGCACAAGGCCCAACTTCCAAGACGGTAACAGGTATTCTATTGCCTTCATCATCAAAAATTTGGGTCATACCAAGCTTTCGTCCCAGAATACCTTCAATCTTCATGTTCTCACTCCCTTGGAATCTTAAGTCTTTATCTCCACCTCCACTCCAGCAGGCAGCTCAAGCTGCATGAGAGCATCAATGGTCTGCTGGGTGGGCTCTAGTATCTCTATAAGTCTCTTATGTAGCCTTACCTCGAACTGTTCCCTAGAATTTTTATCAATATGTGGAGACCTTAGGACTGTCCATCTGCTGATCTTAGTTGGTAGCGGGATCGGTCCCACTATCCTAGCTCCGGTCTCCCTAGCGGTAGTCACAATGTCAACTACTGATTTGTCTAATATCCTATGATCATAACTTTTAAGTTTGATCCTAATCTTAGGCGAGTATATCATCTCTGAAACTCCTCATCCACTTATTCTATTATCTTAGTGACAACTCCTGCACCAACTGTTCTTCCTCCCTCTCTAATAGCAAACCTTAATCCCTCCTCCAAAGCAACCGGCTTTATCAACTCCACCTCCAACTCCACATTATCTCCTGGCATCACCATCTCCACACCACTAGGCAACGTC
>JANXDB010000038.1 GCA_025060015.1 Caldimicrobium sp.
CTTCAGACTAAAGGCCATCGAATTTCATAACTCCTTTGGCATCGAAGCCACAGTCAAAGCTTTTCTGGTATTTGTAGAGCTACTATCGAGCAGGAGTGGGAGGGACTTTTGGAATAAGTTTTGGGCTTGGGGATGATCGCCTTGGGAGTGGATTTGTTACAAATTTTACGAGAATTTCCCTCAGTCTAAAATCCTATGGACTCATGCATTTGCTATTGACACTTATTTTGTTCGTTATAAAATGGGGGTTGTGGATAGACATTTAATTGATCTCAGAAAAAGAATAGATCAGATTGATGAGGATATCATAAATCTATTAAAGGAGAGATACAGGCTTGCACATGAAGTTGGAAAAATCAAAGAGGCCAAAGGTGTTCAAGCCTTTGACCTTGGAAGAGAAAAGGAGATCCTTAAAAGAATTGTTACCCTTAATGATGGTATATTTCCTGAGGAGACACTCAAGGTTATATATTCCGAGATAATAAGGGCCTGTAGATCTACACAGGAAAGGCCAAAGGTTGCCTTTCTTGGTCCCGAGGCCACATTCAGTCACATAGCTGCTCAGCATTACTTCGGCACATCTACTAATTTTATTCCCGTGGAAACTATAATCGATGTATTTGAAGAGGTTAGCTCCGAGCGGGCTCATTTTGGTGTGGTGCCCATTGAAAATTCTATTGAGGGGGTTGTGGCAACCACTCTTGATGCTATTTATGAGTACGGTCTAAAGGTCTGTGGGGAGATCTATGAAGCTATCTCACATCATCTTATGAATCAGACAGGTAAGCTGGAAGACATAAAGAAAATCCTCTCTCATCCACAGGCCATTGCTCAATGCAGAAAATGGCTGAGGAAAAAATTACCTTCTGTTCCTGTAGAGACGGTTTCTTCTACGGCACTAGCTGCTAAATGGGCTGCAGTTGATGAAGGTGTCGGTGCTATAGCCAGCCTAATGGCAGCCAAACTTTATCATCTTCAAATTGTTGCCAAAAACATAGAGGACATAAGGGGAAACTCCACAAGATTTTGGATCATAGGTAAAGTAGAGAGGGAGCCTACAGGTAACGACAAAACATCCCTTATCTTTAGTGTTGCCGACAAACCTGGTGCCCTTTTTGAGGTCCTGAAGGGCTTTGCAGAAAGGAGAATTAATTTAACCAAAATTGAGAGTAGGCCATCTAAAAATGAACCATGGAAATACATCTTCTTTCTCGATTGCGAGGGGCATGCCAAGGATCCTCTTGTGGCTGAGTGTTTGGAAGAGATGCAGAAATACTGCATTCAGGTTGTATGGCTTGGTTCTTATCCTAAAGGAAACCCCATATAAAATCCCTTTAATCTCTTAAGTTTTGTCTTATATTTTTACCCAAAAAATTGCAGGAGGTGAGCCTATGGCTGTATACGAATATGAATGTCTGACTTGTGGTCATAACTTTGAAGTTTGGCAGAAGATCACAGCGGATCCCATCAAAAGCTGCGAGAGGTGTGGTGGAGAAGTAAGGAGATTAATAGGTCAGACCGGCTTCATTCTAAAAGGGTCTGGTTGGTATGTTACTGATTATGTGAGAAAAGGAAAAAATGATAATCCTTCAAAGGAATCCAATAAAGAAGCATCATCAGTAGGAACCAAAGACTAAAATTTAACAAGATTAATCCATTGTCTAATTTGATATATGTTCTATAATTAAACATAAGAATCTCACGCGGGCGTAGCTCAGGGGTAGAGCGGGAGCTTCCCAAGCTTCAGGTCGCGGGTTCGAATCCCGTCGCCCGCTCTTGATTTCGAATATGTCTGAAATCATCGTTATCGGTGCAGGCCTTGCAGGTTCAGAGTCAGCCTATCAAATAGCTAAATCAGGAGTCAAGGTTAAACTTTATGAAATGCGACCGTTTAAGTCCACACCTGCTCATAGGACTAGCCTTTTCGGAGAACTTGTCTGTTCCAATTCTTTTCGATCAAAAGACTTAACCAAAGCTATAGGGCTATTGAAGGAAGAGCTGATAAAGCTTGGCTCCCTCATAATGGATGCTGCTAAAGACTGCGAAATACCAGGAGGTAAGGCCTGGGTGGTTGACCGAGAGTGTTTTGCTAAATTCATTACTGCAAAGATATCTCAAGAGAAAAACATCGAGATAATCAGGGAGGAGGTTTGTGAAATTCCAAGGAACAGAATAGTGGTTGTGGCAACTGGTCCTCTAACCAGTGAATCACTAGCCAAAGACTTAGCTACCCTTCTTCCTACTTCTTTTTTACACTTCTATGACGCCCTATCACCTATCATATATAGAGACAGCATAAATTGGGAAAAGGTCTTTGTAGCAGATCGTGGAAGCACTGAAGAAGGTGTCTATGTGAACTGCCCTTTGACAAAAGAGGAATATGAAGTCTTTTGGGAGGCACTGATAAGTGCCGAAAAGGTGCCTCTTCATCCCTTTGAAGAACCACGCTACTTTGAAGGATGTCTTCCCATCGAGGTTATGGCAGAAAGAGGAAAGGAGACTTTGAGATTTGGCCCCATGAAAGCTAAGGGGCTTATTGATCCCAGAACAGGTAAAGAGCCCTATGCGGTAGTTCAATTGAGGCCCGAAAATAAAGAGGGCACTCTATACAACATGGTTGGATTTCAAACCAAAATGAAATATGGAGAACAGATAAGGGTTTTCAGATTGATCCCAGGGTTAGAAAAGGCAGAATTTGCAAGGTTTGGGTCCATTCATCGCAATACCTTTGTGAATGCACCCCTGGTGTTAACTCCTACTTTGCAGATAAAGAACCATCCCAATATATTTTTAGCTGGGCAAATAACTGGGGTGGAAGGATACGTGGAGTCCACTGCCATGGGTTGGCTTGCAGGTGTTAATGCAGCAAGACTCTTTTTGGGAAAATCCTTGGTCGCCCCACCTCCAGAGACCGCTATAGGCGCTCTGGTAAACTACCTTCAAACAGCAAACCCCAAATACTTCCAACCAATGAATGTAAACTGGGGCCTTTTTCCACCTTTAGAGGGAAAAAAAATAGCTAAAAGAGATAAATACAATCTCTTATCCCAGAGGGCCTTAAAGAGAATTGAAGAGTGGAAAGATCAGTTATAAACTACTGTTGATAAGAACCTCCAATGTAACCTTTAATGACCGGAATCTCTATGTTTTTTTCTACCTCTAACCAGACGAGATCTCCCTCTATCCTGGTAATTCTTCCAACCATTCCACCGGTGGTAAAGACCTTTTGTCCCGGCCTTAGTTCGGATAGAAATTTTTGATGTTCCTTCATTCTCTTCTGTTGCGGTCTTATAAGAAGAAAATAAAAGATGACAAAGATCAAAACCAAAGGCAGGATAGTCATGATGAAGCCTATTAACCCTCCCTGTCCACCTTGTCCCTGTGGTGGTGGAGCCATGGCATAAGCTTGAGAAAGTATAAAGAGTTTACTCAGATCCATCTTCTTCCTCCTGATTGTATTTTGAATATAATGTTGCTAAGTGATCTCTCAACTCCTGAAGAGTTCCCTTGGTAAGGGAGTTTCTAATGGTTTTTATTATTTTACCATAGTAGCTCAGATTGTGAAGGGTTAACAGGGTGTAAACGAGAAGTTCTTTGCTCATGAAAAGATGTCTAAGATAGGCTCTGGTATAATTTCTACAAGTATAACAGGAACAATAGGGATCAAGAGGGGAGAAATCTTCCTTCAAAGCAGCTTGCTTTATGGAAAGCAAACCTTGGGAGGTAAAAATAGTGCCTCTTCGAGCATTTCTTGTAGGTAAAACACAATCAAAGAGATCTACCCCTCTCATAACCGCATCCACTATATCAAGAGGAGTCCCTATGCCCATGAGATATCGTGGTTTTTCCTCCGGCAAATGTGAGACGGATATCTCTACCATCCTGTTTCTAATCTCACAGGGTTCCCCTACAGACAACCCTCCTATAGCAACACCATCAAAGGGAAGGCTACCTATGCTTTTGGCACTCTCTCCTCTTAGATCTTCCCACATACCACCCTGAATTATCCCAAAAATTGCCCGTCCCTCGGTTTTTTGGCATTGCCAGAATTCAAGAGATCTCTCAGCCCATCGGTGAGTAAGCTGAGTTAGTGCTTTTACCTCTTCTCTATCTGAAGGATATGGTATACAGGTATCAAGAACCATAAGAATATCAGAGCAAAGTCTTAGTTGAACCTCCAATGAGAGCTCCGGAGTGAGAAGATATTGATTTCCATCTATATGAGACTGGAAGAGAATACCATCCTCTAAGATTTTTCTCAATTTGGCAAGGCTATACACCTGAAAACCTCCGCTGTCAGTTAAAATGAGGCCCCTCCAGTTCATGAAGGCATGAAGACCACCTGCCTTTTCAATGATCTCTGGCCCAGGTCTCAGAAGAAGGTGATAGGTGTTTCCCAAGATGATCTTATATCCAAGGCCTGAGACCATTTCTGGTAGCATAGCTTTTACTGTTCCTTGGGTGCCAACCGGCATAAAGACAGGGGTTTCAACTGCTCCCCTGGGTGTAATGAGAAGACCAAAACGTGCAAGTGATTTGGCGTCTCTTTTAATTATTCGAAAGCGGAACATCTCTTCTTGGCTTTTTCACAGGCTCTTAAGAAGTTGGGCTTCATCTTTTGAAAGACCTCTTCAGGAACGCAAAAGGCTAATCTTATGTGATTAGGTACACCAAAACCCCTTCCAGGAACAGCAAGGATAAGCTCATCCTTTAAGAGTTCGCAGAAGTCAACATCATCAACAGGTGATTGGGGAAAGATAAAAAAACTTCCTTTTGGCTTAACATAATTAATTCCTGCCTCATCTAAAAGGGCACAGAGAAGGTCTCTTCTCCTCTGATAGATCTCTACTTCCACTTTAGCCGTGGCACAGGTTGCCACAATCCTTTGAGCTAAGGCCGGAGCATTGACAAAACCAAGAATTCTATTGGCAAGCACTAAGGCATCCATAAGCTTATCTTTTCCTTCCAAATCGGGATGAATGGCCACAAAACCTATGCGCTCTCCAGCCAAGGAAAGTTCCTTGGAAAAAGAATAGGCTATTAAACTATACTCGTAGTGCTTAAAAACTGAAGGCACCGATGCACCATCAAAAACAAGATTACGATAGGGCTCATCGGAAATAAGGTAAATAGGTCTACCGTAGGCGGCTGATTTTTCCCTTAAAAGCTGCGAAAGGGATCTGATTTCGTCCTCGCTATATATCTGTCCAGTGGGATTGTGAGGAGAATTGATCAACACTGCTTTTGTTTTTTTAGTAATGGCTTGGGCAAAGGCCTCGATGTCCAGTTTAAAGTCAGCCTTTGTGGGCACCACCACTGGCCTACCCTGATGGTTTTCCACATAGAAGAAATACTCAACGAAAAATGGCGAGGGAAAGATGACCTCTTCACCTGGATTCAATATGGATTTGAAGATGATGTTTAAACCACCTGCTGCACCACATGTCATTATTACTTCGTTAGAAGATATACTTACGCCTTGTTCTAAAGAAACCTTCTTAGCCATAGTCTCTCTAACCTCAGGAAAGCCAGCATTGGGCATGTACCGGTGTAGTTCTGGTTTATAGTTTGCTATAATCTCAGCAAGAGCGTGTTTTACCTCCAATGGTGGGGATAGGTCCGGATTTCCAAGACTCAAATCAAAGACCTTGTCAGGTCCATGGATCTTTTTGAGCTTTAGCCCCTCCTCAAACATCTTTCTTATCCAGGAGCTTCTTTCAAGATAGCTGTTCATTTGTTCAGAAATCATCATCATACCTCCCAATAATGTTTAAATTTAAGTAAATCGGCAATCTTGTCGAATAGGGCTTGGGCATAGGATGAAGGCTGAATTTCCTCCGGAACAGGGTAGGGTTCTTTTTCGATAAGAGCTTTGACCACTGTTGCCACTCCTTCTGCTAAATTGTTAAGGTTATAACCACCTTCGAGGGTAAAGAGGATTTTTCCTTGAGAGGAATTCTTAGCAATGTCCTTTATTATGTTGATAATAACTCCCAAGCCCTTGAAACTCAGTTGAAGAGATCCCAAGGGGTCACCTTGAAGACAATCAAAACCAGCAGAGACCAATATGATTTCTGGCTTGTATTGAAGAGCAACAGGCTTAAGTAGATATTTGTAAAAAAAGATGATATCATCATCACCTGAAAAGGCCTTCAAAGGCACGTTTATATTGAAGCCTCGACCGTCACCATTTCCAATTTCAGTGTAATTTCCGGTCCCAGGGTAGTAGGGATATTGATGAGATGAAAAAAAGAGCACTTCAGGATCATCATAAAAGGATCTTTGGGTGCCATTTCCATGATGGAGATCAAAATCAATGATAAGAACTCGTTTTTTTTTGTAGTGGTTTTTTGCATAGTAGGCCGCTAAGGCCACATTGTTAAACAAACAAAAACCCATAGCATATTCTCTCTCAGCGTGGTGTCCAGGAGGTCTAACTAAAGCAAAGGCGTAGCTATATCCCTCGTCAAAAAGAAGCTCTAACCCCTTTTTTTGGGCACCAACGGCGTGCAATGCTGCCTCAAAGGAGTACTCATTGGTTGAGGTATCGGGATCAAGGGATGAGTAAGGTTTGCCAGCGGTATTTGCCACCCTGTTGTAAAGATCCTCAGCATGATTCCAAAGAATTTCCTCTTTTGTTGCTCTGTATGGTTCATAAAAGTCAATGAATCCCCCTATATCCTCTTCACGCAATCTTTTTATTATGGCCTCTAACCTGCGAGGACTTTCGGGATGATAGGGACCAGGGTTGTGCTTTATAAAGAGATCATTATAAATTACACCTATTTTTGACATATGTCCCCCTTTTTAAATATCAATTATAAGATAATTTTAAAAAATACCACTAAAAAAACAAGAAGAGGATTTCATAAGTTCAAGATATTTTTATAAGAAAAAGAGGTGTTAAAATTGAAAATCAATTGTTTATCCT
>JANXDB010000013.1 GCA_025060015.1 Caldimicrobium sp.
CACCCAAAGTAGCACCTGCAGGGGATATTCATGGTAGCGTTCATAGATTCTTAAATAGAGTTCAATAAGTCTTAAAGGGAGTGAGGGATCAAAGGTGCTTTGGATTTCAAGGTGGATAAGGGGGCCTTTTTCAAGCCTTCCCACAAAGTCTGCTTTTCTCTCTTTAGTTGCAGGGAAGGTGCTTTCAAGGACCTCTGAGACCTTGGAGCCAAAAAGGATTTGAATGATTTTGAGAGGGAGTCTTTGTAGAACTTCTCTTAATGTGCGGTCAAAGGGAAAGGAGGGATGGGCCATGGAGATATTTTAGTATGTGTTTTGGGAATAGGCAATTTCTCTGCTGAAGGGAGATTGAAGCGGGGCGGTCTTTTTTCTGCAATCCCCTTTGAAGCGGGGCGGGTTGCAACCCTAACCCCTTATAAGCCTTATCAATCAATCCTTGTGATTGTTTAGAACAAACTATATTTTGCAAATTGACCCTCTGAAAGCCTCTATCCATCAGATCCAGCCGATGCTTGTAAATTAATTATAAAATCGTATACTTTATATAGTTTTACTCAATTTTCTATTTTCTCTTGTCAAAGAACATTTTAAAAGAACATTTTATTGCTTCTTAATATTAACCCATTTCTCAAAAAAGTCAAGAGTGGTGTATGAGTCCACAAGTCCAAAACTTACTCCAAAAGTCCCTCCCACTCCTGCTCGACGTTAAATGACTATTACCCATAGTAATCTAAAGGCGCCTTCATTTCTTTGGGATGCATCTTTGATTGCTTCAAGTCTTTGCAGCATTTTTAAGTCTTTGTTGGGAGAAGGGGTCAGTGAGAAGTTAAGCAATTGATTTTCAATTTTAACACTTTTTTCCTCTAAAAAATACATTAAACAAAGATTCCCAGAGTTCTGAGGTCTATGGATCAACTGAACTATGGTGAAACTCTGTTATATTATGAGAGCTTGACTTTTCTTCATTAGTTAATAAAGTAAGAACTCATCCTAAATTGAATAAGTGAATGTTACCGTAATATCTAAGGGGGTGATCAAGGTGTAACCGAAAGCTCAGAAGTGTTTATTTTAAATTTATTTAAGCCATTTAAGTTCAAAAATATCAAGGGGAGGTAAAAGATGGGGAGATTGAGAAGTCTTTACGAATTTATGATGTGTGCAGCAGTTGCCCAGGCTCGCTGGGAAAAGGAGATGGCAGATAATATCTTCAAGAGACGAAAAAGGCTTTTTATTCTCTTGGTGTTGTTGCTTCCTATTTTGATAACCAACTTTTTAGGTGCCGCTGATATCATAGGAGGTAAAAATGCCTATGCTCCAGCCTATTATACCGCTACTGTATTTTGGATTTCAACCATTGTGGGATTTGCCGCTGGTCTTATCACAGGATGCATCGGTGCAGGTGGTGGATTTATCATAGCTCCTGCCCTGATGTCCGCAGGTGTTAAAGGCATCATGGCCGTGGGAACTGACCAGTTTCATATCTTTGCAAAGGCCATTATGGGGACAGTGCTTCATAAGAAAATGGGTAATGTGTCTATCTCTCTTGCTATTATTTTCATCTTAGGATCAATCGTGGGTGCTACCACCGGTGGATTTGTCAACAGAACACTTTATACAAAGGATCCTATATTAAGTGATGCCTTTATTAGCACAATTTACGCAGTAATTCTAGGATTTCTAGGTTTCTATGCTATCTACGATTATATCAGTAGCCGTAGGGCTATAAAAGGCATACCCAAAGAAGGTAAATCCCATGCAGGTGGTGCCCATGGTGGATCTGCAGGCACAACCCAATTAGCCCTCAAAATCCAGAGAATCCACATTCCACCCATGCTAAGATTTGACGAGGATTTCGGAGGAAGACAGATTTCCTCTCTCTTTATTGTAATAGGTGGTTTCATAGTGGGATTTTTAGCCGCTATCATGGGAGTTGGAGGTGGCTTTATAACCTTTCCCATGTTCATCTATGTCTTTGGAGTCTCCACTTCTACCACTGTTGGGACAGATATCTTTCAAATCATCTTTACAGCTGGTTATTCCTCACTTACACAATATGCCATCTATGGCTATGTTTTTTACACATTAGCTATGGGATTGCTTATAGGTTCTCTTATTGGGATACAGATAGGAGCTCTGACCACAAAGGTAGTTCCTGGAGTGACCATAAGAGCCTTTTACGCCCTGACAATTTTGGCTGGTTTCTTTAACAGAGTCTCTGTTTTACCAGACAAGTTCAGAAGTTTGAATTTGATAACCATTTCCAAAGAAGTCTGTGATATAATTATTTTAATAGGTAATATCTTCTTCTGGGGAGCTGTAGGAATCTTTGGCCTGTGGGTAGTTTTAAGCTTCCTCAAAAACATCCCAACCTTAAGAGAGGAGGGCTAAAATGGCTGTCAAAAAGACAAAGGAATTGATTCTTGGTATTATTTTCACCCTGATATTTTTTATTTTGCTATTTATTATGTTTCAGCCATATTTTGGTAAGGGTCAGAATTTTCTTGCCTATTCTGATGATCTATTTAACCAACTCGCTAAAGGATCTGCATACTTCATACCTAAGCTTAAAAAGGATGTAGAAAAATTCAGGGGACAAAACATAGAGATTACCATCGATCTTAAAAGACCCACCGATACACCAAAGGATACCGCAGAGAGATTAGAACTTGCCAAAAAGTTATACACAACCATAGGCGTCACTGCAGAGATAAAGGACGAAACAAAACTATTCATCAAAGGAGATCTTGGACAGATCCTAACCGCAGCCCTTGAAGATGCAGATGCTTTCTACTGGAACAAGGGTGAGATCATAAAAGAAAAGTACAAATTTGACAACGAGAAAAGGATGTTTAGACAGTGGCATAATACCCTCTCTGCCATCCATAAGAAATTAACTTTAGAAAAGCAGGTAACCCAGGCAAACATAATAAACACAGTGGTTACTAAGGCTATTGAACCTGCCTATAACTTCTATGGAGTTACTCCTCAAAGTGTCAAACAAAGGGCAGGCGTTCTCACGGCACTTTTAATCTTTTATGTGTTCTATACCGTATGGTGGGGGTTTGCCATAATGTATCTCATGGAAGGTTTTGGCCTCTCAACAAAGAAAGCTAAGGTGAAAAAAGAGGTTTAATAAAAAGGTTTTATGGGAACTTTTGCTACCCAGGACTAGGATTGTGTTAAAAGCAGTCCTAGCCCCTTTTTCTCTTTTCTTTGAACGATTAGCCTCTAAGATGTCCTACGGTCTTGCAAGTTTCCCAATCCACTATAGGTATACATTTTAAAAGGCTTTCGCACCTGACAGGTGCGAAAAAATCTCAAAAAAAGGGGCGTCAAAATCAATTTAAATCACTTATGGTAAACTATCCCTATTGATAAGATAGATTTTTGTATTATAGTGGCAGGAATGAAATATTGACAGGGGGATAGCAAGATGTTGGTGAAGAACTTTTTATTCACATCAGAATCGGTAGTTGAAGGGCATCCTGATAAGGTTGCTGATCAGATCTCGGATGCCATTTTGGATGCTATTTTAGAGAGGGACCCCTACGCCAGGGTTGCCTGCGAAACTTTAGTGAATACCGGAATGATTCTCATTGCAGGTGAGATAACCACAGAGGCAAGAGTGGACTATCCAACAATTGCAAGGGGAGTAGTAAAGGAGATCGGTTATAACCACTCTGATCTTGGTTTTGATTACCAAACCTGCGCGGTTCTAATAAGTATAGATCGCCAAAGCCCTGATATTGCCATGGGTATAGATAGAGATGGGGATATCGGAGCAGGAGACCAGGGGCTCATGTTTGGTTATGCCTGTGATGAAACTCCAGATCTTATGCCCATGCCCATCTGGTATGCCCACAAACTTGCCATGAGGCTTGCAGAAGTGCGCAAAAAGGGAATTCTGCCCTTCCTCAGGCCAGATGGTAAAACTCAGGTAACTGTAAGGTATGAAGAAAGACGCCCTGTAGATGTCCATACCGTTGTTATTGCAGCCCAACACGATCCCACAGTCACCTTAAAAGAGTTAAGGGAGGCCATTACAGAGGAGGTTATCAAGAAAGTCATTGCTCCTGAACATCTCAAGGCTGACACTAAAATAATCATAAACGGAACAGGACGCTTCGTAATAGGAGGCCCTCTTGCAGATTGCGGAATGACTGGACGTAAAATCATTGTGGATACCTACGGCGGTAGGGGACATCACGGTGGAGGGGCCTTTTCTGGAAAGGACGCTACTAAGGTAGATAGAACTCCTTCTTACTATGGTAGATATGTTGCAAAAAACCTGGTTGCCGCAGGAGTTGCCAGAGAAATAGAAGTTCAGGTAGCCTATGCTATAGGTGTTCCTGAACCCCTTGCCATTAACGTCAATACTTATGGAACTGAAACCATTCCCGTGGAAAAGATCTTAGACATCATAAACAGACTCTTCTGTTTCAGACCAAAATACATGATTGATTACCTCCAACTAAGAAGACCTATTTTCAGAAAAACAGCCTGCTACGGACATTTTGGCAGATCTGAACCGGAATTCACCTGGGAAAGAATAGACATGGTGGAAAAGATAAAGGAACTTGCAGGCCTGGATAAATAGAACTATTCAAAGTTTGGGAGGAGAAATGGACTTTCACGTGAAAGACTTAGCCCTAGCGGATGATGGATTGAAACTTATCGAATGGGCAGAGATGGATATGCCTGTTTTAAGGAGCATAAAAGAACGTTTTGCCTTGGAAAAACCCCTCAAGGGTCTAAAAATAGGAGCCTGTTTGCACATCACCACAGAAACTGCAAACCTTGCCAGAACTCTCAAGGAGGGAGGGGCAGAGGTCTTTCTTTGTGCTTCAAACCCCCTATCTACCAAAGACGAGGTAGCCTCAGCCTTGGTGAAACACTTCGATATACCAGTTTATGCCATAAGGGGTGAGGATAGAGAGACTTATTATGCCCATATTAAAGCTGTTCTTGATAGAGAGCCTCATATCACCATCGACGACGGAGCAGATCTGGTAAGTACTCTGCATAAGGAAAGACCAGTTCAAGCAGATCGAATCCTTGGAGGAACTGAGGAGACCACCACAGGGGTGATCAGACTGAGAGCCTTAGCAAAAGAAGGCCTCCTAAAATATCCCATTATTGCAGTAAACGATGCCCTAACCAAACATCTCTTTGACAATAGATATGGGACAGGACAATCCACTATCGATGGAATATTAAGAGCCACCAATAGACTCCTTGCTGGAAGTGTTTTTGTGGTTTCTGGATTTGGTTGGTGTGGCAAAGGCCTTGCCATGAGAGCAAGGGGAATGGGGGCAAGAGTGGTGATCACAGAGGTTGATCATCTGAAGGCTTTAGAGGCTGTAATGGAAGGCTACCTGGTGATGCCCATGGACAAGGCAGTTACCATCGGCGACTTCTTTGTTACTGTTACAGGCTGTAAAGAGGTTATCAGAAAAGAACACTTTCTTATGATGAAAGATGGCGCAATTGTAGCTAATTCAGGCCATTTCGACGTGGAAATAGATCTTAAAGGACTGAAGGAGGTATCACAAAGTATCAGAACCATCCGTAATGAAGTAGAAGAATACACCCTGGTCAATGGAAAAAGGATTTATGTGCTTTCTCAGGGAAGACTGGTAAATCTTGCCTCTGCCGAAGGACATCCATCGGCGGTGATGGACATGAGCTTTGCAAATCAAGCTCTCTGCGTGGAATACCTAGTGAAAAAGAGGCAAACTCTTAAGAGAGAGGTCTATCCCGTTCCTGAAGAGATAGACCGAGAGATAGCCAGGCTTAAACTTCTATCCATGGGTATCGAAATTGATACCTTAACCCCAGAGCAAAGAAAATATCTTACCTCTTGGGAGGAAGGCACCTAAGCTTCCTTCATGGAAATTCTCTTCCTCGGATACATATCCGCAGGTTTTCCCTCTCAGATAGAAGACACCCTCTTAGAAAGCATCAGTATGGAGGAATGGCTTATAAAAAATCCCTCCTCCACCTTTCTTATCAAGGTTGCTGGCGAATCCATGGTTGAGGCTGGTATTCTTCCAGGAGATTATGTTTTAGTAGATCGCAGTCTATCCCCGAAGAACAACGACATCGTGGTTGCGAGAATTGAAGAGGAATGGACTATGAAATACTTTTTTAAAGAGGGGAATAGGATAATACTGAAACCTGCACATCCAAGATATACCACCATAACTCTATCTCAGGATCAGGATGTGGAGATCTTTGGAGTAGTGATTGCCATAATAAGAAAATATCGTTAAAATTCTAACTATGCCCTACCCTCTTAACATTTACGGTTTCCCTCAGGCCATTCTCCACCTTGATGCCAATGCCTTTTTTGCCTCTGTAGAGCAGGCGGTAAATCCAGAACTTAAGGGAAAGCCTGTGGTTGTGGGTAAAGAAAGAGGTATTGTCACTGCAGTAAGTTACGAGGGAAAGGCTCTTGGTATTAAAAGAGGAATGACCATAGTTGAAGTACAAAAAAAATTCCCCAAAACCATAATCTTAGAATCTGATTATGAGAGATATTCATTATTTTCATTAAAAATGTTTGATATATTGAAAAAAATTTGTCCTGTTGTGGAAGAATACTCTATAGATGAGGCCTTTGCTGATCTGCAAGGATTAAGAGGGTATCTCCATTTAAGTTATGAAGAGATTGGATCAAAGATTAAGGAGGACATTAAGAGTACTCTGGGAATCACCGTCTCTATAGGTATAAGTTTAACTAAAGTTTTAGCAAAGATAGCCTCTAATCACAGAAAGCCAGATGGCCTCACCCTGATTTCAGGAAGGGAGATCCACCATTATCTTAAAGATTTACCGGTTTCCGAGGTGTGGGGAATCGGACCGCAAAGGGCTGCTCTCTGTGAGAAGCTTGGTATCTATAGTGCCTTAGATTTGGCCTCAGCCAGTGAGGAATTTATAAAAAGACATTTCCCTAAACCTGTGTATGAGATCTGGCTTGAGTTAAGAGGAATACAGGTGTATCCTGTAGTGCCCTTTACTAAAGATAAATACAAAAGCATAAGTAAAGCCCTCTCCTTCCATCCCACTCAAGATATAGAATTTCTTCTTGCTCAGCTCTCCTTCAATCTGGAAAGGGCTTGTTTTAAGGCAAGACAATATGGACTCTTGGCTAAGGGCGTAATTATCTTTATAAAGGATGAAGAGTTTCAAACACAAAGTCTTGAGATAAAGCTTTCTCACCCCTCTGCGTATCCAAAGGAAATTCTACCCCTCTTAAAAGAAGGCATGGACTTAATATACAGAGAGGGCATCAAATTTCGTCAAGTAGGAGTGATACTAACAGATCTCATCTCGGAGAGTGAAAGGGCTACGCAGTTGCATCTATTTAGAGTTAATCCTTCATCAACAGACAAAGATCTGAAGAGCCTATACAGGGCCGTAGATAAGATAAATATAAAATACGGAAGGACTACCCTTGTTCACGGAGTAAGTTTGCCTGTTACCAAAGAAAAACCTCTCAAGAAGGGCTCTTCTCTAAGAATTCCTTTCCTATCTGTTCGGCTAAGTTAAGAGGTTTCCTTAATCATGAAGATGAGTGATGCCAATATAAAAAGGGCTCAGTTTGGGTAAGGGAAAGCCAAGTATCAAAGCCATTAAAGGAGCCGTAAAGCTTTGTATCGGTAAAGAGGTCTCCTTGAAATCATAGCAAAGCCCTATTTTAAGAATATGGACATATGGCAGGGAAGAGGTTATCCTTTCTTTTGAGATCTAACCTAGATGAGAGGCATTAAAAAACTTGAAAGCGAAGAGATACTCACTAGGTGGCGAAGTAATCGTCCAAAGGAAAGGTTTCCTCTGACCCTCCTTTTGGACAATCTAAGAAGTGCATACAATGTTGGTTCCATTTTCAGAACGGCAGAATGTGCCTTTATTGAAAGGATAATTCTGTGCGGAATTACCGCTACTCCTCCTCACCCAGGTATCGCCAAGACTGCTTTAGGAACCACAGAAAGGGTTCCCTGGCATCATGAACCATCTACTCTATATGCTGTTGAAAAGCTCAAAAGAAAGGGCTATACAGTGGCCTCACTCGAGCTGACCAATCGTAGTATCCCCATACAGCAACTCGAGAGGCC
This sequence comes from Caldimicrobium sp., assembly GCA_025060015.1. Taxonomy (GTDB): domain Bacteria; phylum Desulfobacterota; class Thermodesulfobacteria; order Thermodesulfobacteriales; family Thermodesulfobacteriaceae; genus Caldimicrobium. The sequence continues at coordinate 8,118 of JANXDB010000013.1, forward strand.
TTATTTTCCCTTGGCGCTGGTGATAGGCAACGAGGTCACAGGAGTGGCAGAGGAGGTGTTGGAAAACTCACATCTCATCGTAGATATCCCCCTTTTTGGAGAGAAGGAGTCTTTGAATGTTGCGGTAGCTACAGCAGTTGCCCTTTTTTTACTGTTGGAAAAGATAAAGCAAGGATGATTTACCTTGATGAACGCTCTTTAATTTTATGTCCATAGTATAAGAGAGGAATCAGAAACAGGGATAGGAGGGTTGAGCCAAGGGTTCCAAAGATGAGAGAGATGGCAAGGCCATTGAAAATAGGATCAAAGAGAATCACCAAGGCTCCTACAATCACTCCAATGGCTGTTAATAATATCGGTCTTGTCCTGACTGTGGCTGATTCTATCACTGCAAGATGAAGAGGAAGCCCCATTCTAATCCTTTGCTCTGCAAAGTCAACAACTATTATAGAGTTGCGCACGATGATCCCCGCAAGGGCGATAAACCCTATCATAGAGGTAGCGGTAAAAAAAGAGTTCATAATCAAATGCCCAGGGATAATGCCAAAGAGAGTTAGAGGTATAGGGGCCATAATGACCCCAGGAATTCGAAAATCTTTGAACCATATGAGTATCAAAACATACATCACAAATATAGCGCCTAAAAAGGCAATTCCCAGATCTCTAAAGACCTCTAAGGTTATGTGCATCTCTCCATCCCATTTTATAGACAATCTGTCCACAAAGGTGGGATGATTCAACCAATACACATCAAGGGAACCAAAGACATGAGTGAGCTTCTTTATATCATCACCTACATCAAAGATTGCGTAAACCGGTGCTTCAAAAGGGCCGCCGGTATCGCCAATTACGTAAGTTACCCTCCTCAAATTCTTATGATAAATGCTTGTAGGTTGTCTATCCTCTTTTATCTCCACTAGCTCACTCAGTGGAATCAAAGATCCCTCTTCGTTTGTGACCTTAAAATTTCTCAACCATTCCACAGTTCTAAACTTCTCATCCATCTGAAGCACAATCGGAACCTCCTCGGTGTCAGTGCTGTAGTATGTATCAACCTTTAGCCCCTGACAAAGGGCTTTTATGATTTGAACGAGTTCCTCTTTTGTAAGTCCTGCTAATTTTAATTTATCCTCCTTAGCTATAAGTCTGATCCTTGGAGTTGGGTCCTCAAGGTAGATCCCCTCATCAGTTATGAGTTCAGACTCTTTGAATAGCTCAAGAAGTTTGCGAGAGAAGTTTTCCTGTGTCTTGAGTTCTGGTGCATAAACCTCAGCTACAATAGTTGAAAGAACAGGAGGTCCTGGAGGAACCTCAACTACAGCCACATATTTTGCCCCATAGGAGCGTGCAATTTTATGCACCTCAGGACGAATCCGCTTAGCAAAGTCATGGGACTGTTCTTTTCGATAGTACTTACTAACTAAGTTTATCTGAATATCTGCCAAATGAGGCTCATTTCTCAGATAATAATGGCGCACAAGTCCGTTAAAGTTGAAGGGCGAATTGGTTCCCACGTAAATCTGGTAGTCTGTAACTAAATTCTCTCTTTTAATATAATCCCCAATGGCTTTGGCAGCCTCCAAAGTTCTCTCTAGTGGAGTTCCTTCAGGCATGTCCAATACAATTTGCACCTCACTTTTGTTGTCATAGGGAAGCATTTTTACCAGGACTATCTTAAAGTAAAAAAGGCTAAAGGTTGCCAAGAGAAGAGCGACTATAACAGCATAAAGTATAAAACGTCTTTTCGGTGAAAACAGAAATGGTTCCATGAGCCTTGAATAAAACTTATAAAGAGTGCTTCCTTGAACTTGTTTTACCTCCTCTGGAAGAGTATCTGTCCCATGAGAGTTGAATTTCTTGTGGGAGTTGACTTTTAAAAAGCGGTATGATGCCCAAGGTGTGACGGTTATTGAAACCAGGAGAGAAAAAAACATGGCTACAGAAGCGTTGATAGGGATAGGCCTCATGTATGGCCCCATAAGACCCGTTACAAAGGCCATTGGTAATAAAGCTGCAATGACGGTAAAGGTGGCAAGGATAATGGGAGCCATTACCTCATTTATAGCACCGATGATAGCCCTCTTGGGATCACTAATAGTTGATGACCTAAACCACCGGTGGATGTTTTCGACACCTACTATAGGATCATCAACCAAAATACCTATACAGAAAATCAGCGCAAAGAGAGTGACCCTGTTTAACGTAAAACCATACAACATATTGAGAAAGAGGGCGATGGAGAGCGTGATAGGAACAGCTATTCCAACAACCAAGGCCTCTCGCCAGCCTAAGGCCACTGCGATAAGCAGAGTCACAGAAAAGGTGGCAATAAAGAGATGTTCCAATAACTCATTGGTCTTCTCTCTTGCAGTTTCTCCGTAATTTCTGGTAACGGTTAGATGCAAGTCCTTTGGTAAATATTTAGCCCTGACTTTGGATACTAAGTCCAAAACTTCTTCTGCCACCTTTACTGCATTAGTTCCTTTTCTCTTGGAGACTGCGAGAGTGACAGCGGGATAAAGTTCAGATCCCTTGTCACTTTGAGAAATCTCCTTTGATGATGGACCAAATCCTATAAAAACATAGTCCTTTATCTCTGATGGTCCATCAACTATCTTAGCCACATCTCTAAGATACACAGGCTTTCCCTGTCTTATGGCTACAACGATGTTTTCAATATCACTCTTTGACCTCAGAAACTCACCGGTTTGAAGTATGTATTCACGCGTAGGATCCTTTAATCTTCCGCTGACACACTGCGCGTTGGCACTCTTTAAAATCTGGGCTAAAGACAGTGGCGACAAAGCATAACTTTGAAGTCTTGCAGGATCCAAGATAACCCTAATCTCCCTTGGTCTTCCTCCAATTACGGTTACCTCGGCAACTCGGTCCAATTTTTTGATCTCATTCTCAAGTAAAGCCGCCATCCTTCTCAAATCATAACTATCATAATGTTTGCCCCAGAGGGTTAAGCTTAAAATAGGCACGTCATCAATGGATTTGGGCTTTATGAGAGGTGGTAAAATTACTCCAGGGGGAGCAAGATCCAAAGCAGACATCCACTTAGAATTAAGCTCAACTAAAGCTTTCACCGGATCTGTGCCCACATAAAATCTGGCAGTTATTACTGCCATGCCTGGCTTTGATACTGAGTAAATGTACTCTATGTCTTTCAATTCCCAGAGTTTCTTCTCCAAAGGTGTCACAACCCTTTTCTCCACTTCCTCTGGCTCAGCTCCTGGATACTGCAAGATGATGTCAATCATGGGAACCACTATCTGGGGCTCCTCTTCCTTTGGGGTTTTGACAATGGCAAAAAGTCCCAGCGCTAATGTGACTATTATTAAGATAGGAGTTAACTTGGATTCGAGAAAATAGCTGACAATCCTGACAATGAAACCAGACCTATCCATGGGGTTATTTTTATTCTACCTGACAACCATCGCAGGCCCTATCGATACCCTCTATGATGATCCTCTCACCTTCCCTTATACCTGAAAGAACCTCCACTTCATTATCCCTTCTTTCGCCTAATTTTACATATCTTAACTCCAAAATTCCATCATCCTTTACCACATAAACACCTGTGAAATCAAATCTATGCAACACAGCACCAATCGAAATCCACAGAGCCTTTCTCCTATCAGGGAAGAGGAACTTTACGGTCTCTCCACTTCTTAAACCATCCTTCGACAGGAGGAGCCAGATGCTAAAGGTTTTGCTTTTTGGATCAACAGAAGGCGTCTTTTTAACAACCTTAGACCTTATTCTAAGATCAAGACTTTCAATCAAAAGATCAAATTCCTGCCCTACCCTGACCCTATCAAACAATTGTGATGGCAGATCTATCCTTGCCTTAAAAGGTGCCTTTTCCAAAACCAATATGGTTTGCCCTGGAGTAGTTAAATCACCCTTATCGAGAAACTTCCTTATGACACAGCCTGAAAAAGGAGCTCTTAGGTATAAATAATTCGTTGTTGAGAGGATGGCTTTCCTCTGGGCCTTAAGAGCAGTAATTCCTGCCCTGGCCTGAGCAACCCGCTCTTTAGAAGCTTCATAACGAGCCTTGATTTCGTCGAACTCCTGTGGAGTAACAGCCCCCTCATCTATAAGCTTGGTGTACCTTTCAAAGGTTTTACTTTCTGAATGATGCTGCGATAAAGAGGCCCTGTATTCAGCCTCAGCTTGCTTTATCCGATGCTCAATCGATTCAATCTGGGCATGTACATCCTCCCCTTCAATCAGGACCAAAAGATCTCCCTTTCTTACACAATCGCCCTCTTTAACCTTTACAGCAAGGACCTTGGCCATTACCCTTGTTGAGATCTCAGCGCGCTCTTCTGCCTCTACCACACCAACATATGGAATTTCTGAAATCTCTCGTGCCTCCACCTTTGCTATTTTTAATCCAGTAACCTTCTTTGGTTGCGTTTTTACTAAAGTGCTTTCAACTCTCTTTCTAAAAACTCCAGCTATCCAGGCAACAATAAGGATAATCACGAGGATGAAGAGCAGATACTTCCAATAGGCCCTCATAAGTGAAACTCCCTTAGCACTCCGCCAGCCAAAAGAACCTGAAATCTTGACAGATGAAGATTTTTAATCGCTTCTACTCTTTCAAATCTTGCTAAGTCGAGCTGAGTCTGGGCATCAAGTAAATCAAGCATCCTGGCTAATCCATTTTGATATCTTAACTTAATGATTCGCACCACCTCTTCAGAGGCTTTAACCCTTTGCTCAGCACTCTGTAAGTTATACAGGGCAATCTCGTACTCTTTGTAAGCCCTTTCAAGTTCAAAGAGGATGACATCCTTAAGAAACCTGTATTTTATCTCCAAGCCTGAAGTTCTCTCTAGTTCAGCCTGTGCTTTTCTTATGGTTGCTAGTCCAAGGTCAAAGGACCAGGTCAAACCCAAACCAACGATATATCCGCTTCCACTTGATCCCATGGGGTAATCTCGATGGTTAAGAGAATAGGTGGCAAAGGCAGAGATCTGGGGTAGATTTTCTGAAAGGACTATTCTGTATTTCTCTCTCTGGGCCTTTATCTCCTCCTCAACAGCCTTAAGGTCCTTTCTCCTCTGCAGGGCCAAGTTTTTTATCTCATCAAAGGAGAGTGTTTCAGGCTTATCCAAAGCCTTAACCTCAAATTCCCCCAAAGACATTCCTACCTCAAGTTCAAGATTCCTCTTGGCAAGACTGTAATAATTCTTTGCTCTCTCAAAAGATTCTTTTGCCTTTGCTAAGTAAACCTCTGCTCTTTGCACATCAGCAAGTAAGGCCATTCCTGCTTCAAATCTTGCCTTTGCGATTCTGAGGTGCTCCTCAGCCTCCCTTATGGAACTCTTAGCAACTTCTATGCTTTCCTTGGATAATAAAGCCCAGAGATATGCCTGGGCTACCCTCCAAAGGACTTCTTCCTCCTTTCTATGATAATGATACTCAGAAGCTCTAAGAAAATAATAAGCTTGGCGAGCTTGAGCCTGAAGCTTCCCCCCAAGCCATATTGGTAATTCTATGGTAAAACGGGTCTCAAAATTAGCTCTTCCTGGTGGATTATTAAGTCTTTTAATATTGAAATCATCGGGAGTGAATTTCTCCTGATTCAGTTTAAAACTAAAGACATTAACAGGTAAGTCACTTTTGAGAAACATCTCCTCTATTTTTAGACGGGGAAAGATGGCGCCCCTTGCAGCTTCCCTTTCAAGTTTTAAGGCTTCAATCTCTCTATGAAAGGCCTTGAGCTCTCTATTGTTCTTTAGGGCAAGTTCCAAGGCCTCCTTTAAAGATAGCTCTCTTCCGTGACCAAAAGTTATGAGCAAAAGAGTTAAGACTAAAGACTTAAACAGTATCATACATCATTTTTAGAGGTATCTTGAAAAATATTTTATTGAAAAAAATTTTTACAGACAAGGCTTAAGTTGCTCTAAAAAATCTGAGATACATCAGGATGCCAAAGAACAAAGCTAATCCTAAGAGGAGAGGGAAGACCTTAGGGATCATAAGGAGCAATCCCGCTATAAATAGCACTAGCCTTACTGGTATGGGAATCCTCACAGACCAGTAGCCAATGAGGCTTGCCTCTATGGCTAACATAGCAATAGTTGCTCCAAGAAAGGCAAAGAGTATCTCGTAGGTTGAACCTTTGAGTAGATAGGCAGGATAGAAAACAAAGAAAAAGGGCATGATGTAGCCACCGATCCCCAATTTCATGGATTCAAGTGCTGTTTTAAACCAGTTAGCCTTTGCTATAGCAGCGGTGGTAAAGACGGTTATACACACCGGTGGAGTTAACCCTGATTTTATGGCAAAATAGAAAATAAAAAGATGGGTAGCTAAGGGATCAAGCCCCATTTTTTGGAGAGCAGAAGCAAGCACCGCTGCGGCAACAACGTAGGCTGCAGTGGTTGTCATTCCCATACCTAAGATAATAGAAGTTAGCATTGCAGCCACTAATGCCAAGTAGACGTTGTAACCAGAGAGGTCAAGAATAAACTCTGAGATCTTTACCCCAAATCCTGTCAAAGAAATAAGACTAACCACTACTTGCACCGAAGCCATCATTATCATTAGCCAAGCTAATGTTTTGACTATACCTTCAATAAGGCTATCCCAGATGATTTGAGAACGCTTAAATACCTCTTTAAGCTTTCCTCCAAAGAGGAGAAAGAAAACTATTGAGATGAGTAAAGCCCAGATGGCACAGACCTGCGGCGGCAAAAAAAGAAATAGTAATACAATCAGAGTGCCTATGGGTAAGATGAAACCTAAAATGCTGTTTAGGGAGAGTATCTCCTTTAAGGAAGGAAGTAAATCCCTTGGTATCCCCTCTATCTTCTTTCTCTTAGCCTCAATCCATATTCCAGCAGATATCCCAATGAAGTAAAGAAGCGCTGGAATAGTTGCGGCAATCATGATTTTAACATAGGGTATACCCAAAAATTCTGCCATTACAAAACAACCTGCTCCCATGATGGGTGGCATGATTTGTCCACCTGAGGAGGCTGCAGCCTCTACAGCACCGGCAAATTCCCTTGAAAAGCCAGTCCTTTTCATCAGAGGAATGGTGAATGCTCCGGTTGTAGCAGCATTAGCAACTGAGGAACCACTTAACATCCCAAACAGGGAACTGGAGATCACTGCTACATGCCCTGAACCGCCAGCAATCCTTCCTCCTGCATAGGTTGAAAGTTTCATTATGGTATCCCCAACTCCAGTTGCAAAAAGCACAGGTCCAAAAATAATAAATGGCGCGATGATTCTGCTGGTGAGATCTGTGAGCATTCCCCAGACTCCCTCAGTCATTAAGTAAAGCTGATATGTGATATCGGTGAGACTAAATCCGGGGTGCCCAAATCTCCCAGGGATCAGATGTCCCCAAAGGGTATATGCTATAAAGGCAATGACTACTAAAGGAATCATCAAGCCTACACTTCTTCTTGTTGCCTCAAGGAGGGACACGATAAGAAGAGCCCCCATAACTAAATGTTTAGTCTCAAATACCCCTGGATTGCTGACAATTGTCTCCCAGTTAATAATAACATAAAGAGAAGGATATATAGCTAAGACAAGTAGAATGATATCAAATAAAGAGGGGTGATTTTTGCTTCCTGCTATAATGATCCTCACTAAGGTCGACCTTTCTCCAATTTCTATCAGTTTAGCAGATATGGGGTAAATCAGATAAATGATAATACTGCCAAGTATTACAGCTAAACCACCCTGAAGAAGGGGATGTAAGGCTTGAAAGAGAGAGGTGTAGCCTATTAAGGCTGACCAAAGGGCTACCACTAAATATACAAGAAATTTCCAAAGGCCTGTAGGTTGACGCATGTTATTTGGGCAGAATTTCTATCTTGACTTTACTCTGAGAACCCTTGCTGCCCAAAATTATAATTTCGTAAAAACCAGCTCTTAAAAAGACTGGAAAGGCACTTTCAGCCTCCCAATTACCTCTGGAATCAGCCTTGATAATATCAACCTTTGTGGTCCCAAGACCTATTTTCTCTTCTTCAGATACCTTTAGGATTATATCAATCTCCTCGTCGGGTAAAAATCCAGTCCCCCTTATGACCAACTTAGCCTCTGGTTTACCTGCTGGAGGCTCAGCTACCACCATAGGCTGAGCAAAGAGAATACCCTTAAAAAGAAAAATCACAAGGACTAGCACCTTTAAGATCTTCAACATAGTAGCCCTCCTTGGGGAGATTTAAATATCTACTTCTTATCTTATTTCTCATCATCTCTTTGTTTTAAGTTCTGGTGGTATTAAATGGTCTGGTATAGAATAGCCCTTTTCTCTATAGAATTTAACAGCACCAGGATGGAGAGGAACTTTTATGTACTTCACAGCTATTCCAAACATGTCCTCAAAATTGCCCTCCTTTAGGGTCAAAACCGATTGTGATATTTCTTTTCTATTTTCCCACACCGCCTTAACTATCTTGTAAACAACCTCTTCTGGAACATCTTTATGCACAAAATCCGTGACAATGTATGCCAAGCTTAATTGGGGCTTTTGAACACTCTTAAACAGTCCAGCTGGAATTGTCATTGAAATACCTTGACCAGGGTATATGCTATTGAATTTATCAATCATCTCCTTGGTGACAGGTAAGATCTTAATATCCATAACTGACTCTAAATCAAGTATAGCTGAATCTTTATAACCTGCTTTATACCACGCTTTAACTACACCTGATTTCATGGCATCCACACTAGCACCAATGCCCATCATCTTGTATTCCGGTTTGATACCAAGGGCTTTAAAAAGGAGATCCACTAATCTGCCAGATGTGGTGCCAGGATTGAAGGCAAATGAAACCCCGTTTAAATCATTCACAGAATCAATCTTTTCTTTGGCATTAACTACAATGTGAATGGGAGTTATGTAACCACCCCAAAGAGAGCGCAGATCAGGATTGGGCTTGCCCTGAAAATCAATAATGCCAGCGTAATTAGCATATCCAGCTGATGCATCAGCTGGCCCAAGTTGTATGGCCTTCCTTTGAATTCTAGCTAAATTCTCCAAAAAACCTCCGGTCTCAACTACTACTATCTCTATCTCCCCTGGATAAGCCTTGTTTACAACCTTTGCCATGGCTACGGTGTTGGCATAAAGCCCAGATCGAACAGAGGTTGCTCCCCATTTGATGTGGTACTTTGTCTTGGCTAAGGAGACTTTAACACTGAAAACAAAAAGAAGAGGCATTATTAAAAATAGGAACTTCAAGCACACTCTGAACATATCACTCTTACCTCCATTTGATTTTTGTTTTATATTATTATATGATTTTCATAAAAAATCACCTGTAAGAGAAGAAAAAGTGATTTTTTTAACAAAGCATTTTGCTAAATTCAAACTTACAATATTTAATTATAGGCAATATTTAATTATAGGGATATGAATACACAAAGGCATCGATTTGATACTGTGATCATTGGCTCTGGCTTAGCAGGCCTGAGAGCCTCACTTGAGGCTATCAAAGGCGGATCAGTTGCAGTTCTATCAAAACTTTATCCCACTCGCTCTCATTCAACTGCTGCTCAGGGTGGCATTGGTGCGGCTTTGGGCAATGAAGAACCAGATGATCCTGAGTGGCATTTCTACGATACAGTGAAGGGAAGCGATTTTTTAGGTGATCAGGATGCCATCGAATACATGTGCTATTCTGCTATTCCAACCGTTATTGAATTGGAACATATGGGAGTTCCCTTTTCTCGCACACCTGAGGGTAAAATAGCCCAGAGAAGATTTGGTGGGCATACCAAATACTTTGGAGCAGAACCAGTCAGAAGAGCTTGCTATTCTGCCGATAGAACAGGTCACGCCGTTCTTCATTGTCTTTATGAACAGGCCTTAAAAAACAGGGTTCAGTTCTTTGATGAGTTTCAGGTTCTTGACATAGTTGTTGAAAATGGAGTGGCACAGGGGGTTATAGCCCTGGAACTGAAGAGTGGAGATTTACATCTCTTTGAGAGTAAAGCAGTAGTCGTAGCTTCAGGTGGCTTTGGAAAGATCTTCAAGGTTACCTCCAATGCCTTTGCCACAACCGGGGAGTGTCTAAGCATTCTCTTTGAGCAGGGGTTACCTTTGGAGGATCTTGAGTTTTTTCAATTTCATCCCACAGGCCTCTACAAACTAGGCATTCTCATCACTGAGGGAGCCCGAGGAGAGGGAGGAGTTTTGCTAAACGGCAAAGGTGAAAGATTCATGGAAAGATATGCCCCTACCCTAAAGGACCTTGCTCCTCGAGATGTAGTAGCAAGAGCTATCTTAAGGGAGATAATGGAGGGTAGAGGCATCGATGGTAAAGATTACGTTCATCTTGATTTAACTCACCTCGATCCTAAGATCCTTGAAAAGAGGCTACCTGAAATTTCCTCCTTTTGCAAGATCTATCTTGGTTTAGATCCTGCCCTAAGCCCTATACCCGTTGTCCCAACAGCCCATTATGCCATGGGTGGAATACCTACTGACAAAAAAGGGAGAGTATTGAGGGATGTTGACGGAAGCTATGTTCCGGGACTTTATGCGGCAGGAGAATGTGCCTGTGTGTCTGTTCATGGGGCAAATCGCTTAGGATGCAATTCTTTACTTGATACCTTGGTTTTTGGAAGAGAGACTGGAACTGACATTAACAGGAACTTAAAAGATCTATCCTTAGGTAAGATACCACCTCACCGAGTTGATAAAGTCATAGCTTTTCTTCAGTTCTTAAGGTCTAACAAGGGGAAAGAGAGGGTTGCTACCCTGAGAGATGCCCTGCAGGGTATCATGATGAATAAAGTTTCGGTCTTCAGAACCAGAGAGGGCCTCTTTGAAGCCTTGGAAGAGCTACAGGTCCTCCGGGATAGATTCCAAGAAATAGAGCTCATGGACAAGAGTGGCATCTTTAATCAAGAGATGCTTTCTGCATTAGAACTTTATCATATGATTAACCTAGCTGAGGCCTTAGTTTTTTCAGCCCTGGTTCGAGAGGAAAGCAGAGGAGCACACTACAGGGAGGATTTTCCAGAGAGGGATGATGTAAACTGGTTAAAACATACCTTCGTTTATAAGACCTCTTCAGGAATTGATTACAAATTTAAACCTGTAGTGATAACTAAATTTAAGCCAACTGAGAGGACTTTTTAGATGTCCCCATCCAAACTTTACCTTTTTAAGGTAAAAAGATACAGGCCAAATCTCGATGACAGACCCTTTTGGCAAAGTTATGAGATCTCCTTGTCCTCCTTTGACAGGGTCTTGGACGGTTTGATAAAGATACAGGATCAACTCGATCCCACGCTTGCCTTCAGGAAATCCTGCGCACACGGCATCTGTGGATCCTGTGCTATGAAAATTAACGGAGTAAATAGACTGGCCTGTCAAACCCTGGTGAAAGATCTACCAACATTAATTGAGATTGAACCTCTGCCAAAACTCCCTATTATTAAAGATCTTGTCGTTGACATGAGTCCCTTTTTTGAAAAATATGAAAAGATTTTACCTTATTTGATAAATAATGAACCTCCCCCCGAAAGAGAACGAATACAGAATCCCAATGACCAGGAAAAAATCCTTGAGGCCATAACCTGCATTCAGTGTGGATGTTGCACTACCTCTTGCCCCACCTTTTGGACCAATGACAAATATCTTGGCCCATCCTCTTTACTAAAGGCCTACAGGTTCATCTATGACAACAGGGACAATGCTTCCTTGGAGAGGCTGCAAAAAATCATTGACGAAATGGGCCTTTTACATTGTCATCTTGCCTTGAACTGCCTAAAGGCCTGTCCCAAGGGTATTAACATCCCAGCACACATAATTAAACTGAAAAAATTTGCTCTCAAGAAAGCCCTCAGGAGAAAATAAAGATCATGAATTACAAAAGAGGCTTGGACTACATCATCTGGCTTTGCCACAGAGTCTCTGGAATTGTTATTTTTGCCTTTCTTTTAATCCACCTTATTACTGTGACCCTTTTGAAAAAGGAAAGTATTAACTCTTTTCCAGTGGACCTAAAGAGTTCAAAATTTGTAAAAGTTGGAGAATACTTTTTAGTTATTTCTGTATTAATCCATACCTTGGCTGGAGTGAGGATTCTTCTCTTTGAACTTGAATTAACCTCGCCGACTAGAAAAACTGTTACTTTTGCTTTTCTGTTGCTTTATATACTAATAGCTCTCTTTTTTTTACATAAATTCGCCTTCTCATGATGAGCATATACCTTTGGCTTCTACATCGTTTAAGTGGTTTCATTTTGATCTTCCTTTTGCTATTTCACCTTCTTTATTTTCATCTCTTTGATGCCCCTCTCGATTATTCAGAAATCATTAACAGAATCGACAAGCCTCTCTGGAAGCTATTCTATTTTATCTTCTTAATAACATCTATCTACCACGGAACCTATGGTATGCATGTTATCGTCACAGAATATTTTTCGAATTCTTCCATATACAAACTGCTTAGGGCAGGACTTTATCTTTTGGCGATTGGCATGCTTTGGATAGGACTGAACTTCCTTCTATTATGAATCACACTGGAAAAAATTTTTTTAGTTTTTATCATTAAAATTATGAGCTATGAAAAAATCTCACTCTCCATAGAGATCAATAAGCCCCCTTCTAAAGTCTTCACTTATTTAAAATCCATTGAGAAACGCATAAGGTTAAACCCCTCCTATGAAATGGTCAAGTTTGAATATCTAACCGAAGGCGATTTAAGAGAGGGCACTCAATACAAAATCACAGCCAAGACAGATAAAGGGCTTATCAGTTACCAAAGTGTTGTGAAAGAACTAATAGAGAATGAAAAGATGGTCACCGAAACTATCAATGGCAAAATGAGAATTTCCATCAGTCTAAAGCCTTCTCCAAAGGGAACAGTGCTCTATTACACCGAAGAATTTGAGTTACCGCCGGAGGTTCTATTAAAGGAGGAAGAGGCTAATCAAGGGCTTTTTCAAGCACTCTTGAGTTTTTTCTTTAGAACCGGTGGGTTTTGTCAAGATACCCTACTCAAGAGAAAAAATACTTTGCTAGAAAACCTCAAAGAAAAGGCTCAAATCTATCTCCAAAGAATCAAGGAAGACCTGGAAAATTCCATCTGACGGTTTAACCACCCTTTAAATATTTTTGCAAGCCTCTAAGTTAATATTCTGTTTTAGACTTAACACAACTGCGTAAAATCCTCCTATGGAAGTAACTTTACTACGCAGAATCCCGTTGAGATCGTTCGGATGGGATTTTGCAGGGCTAGGATGAATAAAGGTTAAAGTTAAATTCACAACAGTAAGCCTGAAGACTGCATAAAGGACCTGTTAAGAAAAAAAGGGGGCTATAAGCCCCCTTCAGAAGATTTAAATTTCTCTTTGAGATTAGAAGTTGTATTGTAGAACTGCTCTTCCGGTGTAGGCCTTGTAGTCAGCGTTCATATCCACTCTACCGCCAAGCTCAAAGTGCCATCTCTTCTGCCACTCCCACCTTACTCCACCTTGGAAGACCCATGTAGTATCCGTTAAGCTCTTTTCTAACTTGTATTTAGGCTGATTAGGAGCATAGGATATGACACTTACATCGTTATCGCTTATGGCCTGCTCTACTCTCATGCCTAGTCTCCACCTTATCTTCATCTTGGTCTTGGTCTCCTCCTCTCCCACAAGGCTTAAACCTGCAATTCCTCTCCATACACTTAAGCTATCTGGTTCATACTTGTTGGCAAGATTTGGATTATCAGGAACCTTTGTCCTGAAGGCATCTGTTTTGTGGTAACTATAACTCACTCCCACCTCAGGAACTAATCTTGTCTTCTTTCCGTAAACTCCTCCGAGGATTAACTCCGCTGAATATCCCTTACTCCTGTAACTTGCCTTTTCCAGCAAGTCAAAATTCAATCCCGTTTTTCCTTTGTAGTCATGGTTACCTTTATAACCCATGGCTGATAATCCAATGTAATAGGGCTTTAGCACATAGGTATAGCTAAATCCACCAAGGAAGAGGTCTTGGTCTTCCTTGTCCGCACCAATTACTTTAAAGTCTAAATTATTTCTGAGATATCCAAAGTATAACCCTCCATGAGAAGATTTAGAGAGCCTGCCGCTTAAGCCCATTGCAAATCCAGCACTATCACTGTCAAATCCAAGATCCTTTGCTTTAACCTTTGTGTATATGGGCATCATCCAGAATCCGTTGTGATACTTAGTTCCTGTTCCCATCAGATTAAATCCAGCATCACTTCCACTTGATCCAGATGAAGCTATCATGATAGGTGAATCGTCCCTTTGAGTAATCATAAAGAATCCAATGTTAGAGGGACTGGATGGATTACCTTGACCGATGAAACCACCAATGTTACTGACGACAACTGGTGTTCCAGCGGACCCACCAGTAGCTGCTCCCAAAGCTAAGGGCATCTCAACCGAAGCATAACTAAAGACAATCGCCGAGTTTTCTCCAAGTTCTGTAGGATTATGCCAAGAAACTACAATGGCAGGATTAGTGTAGCCTCTCTCAAGACCTCCCCATAACCCGGTCACATTTCCGTTTTGAGCTTTCTGTATTAAATAGTAAGGAGTGCCGTATTGCAGATTTCTACTATCCATTCTTGCTATTAGTGTGGTATTGTTAAGATTAAGTATGGCTTGAGGGCCCACATAAATTGGCATCATGTCAGGACCTACTCCAGGCATTCCAAAGGTTATGACAAATCTATCTTTGAGCGTAACATTTCCTCCATCAATCCATAAGGTTCTAACAGTGGGTTTATCTTTATAATTGCCAATTACTTTAAGATTTATTTCTCCATAGTTGGAAAGCTCCACATTGCCACCAGAAATTTTAATTCCAGCAACCGCTACACTGGATGCATTGGCATTATTGGCAAGATTTACACTTACGCTTATAGTTCCATTGTTGATGATTCTTGTAGGTGTTCCTGTTGCGTTTACATATAAGCCAACTGCTTCAGAGCTAATGCCAGTAATTTCTCTTAACGTAGTTGTTACGCTGATACTTCCACGGTTGGTAAAATTGCCTTTCACTGTAGCGTTCACTCCGTAGGCATATGTTTCTTTGTTCGCCGTTGCTGAAACTATTATGTCTTCGATGTTATTGAATGTAGTTAAATTGCCTGCCTGTAAACCATAGGCCCTGGCGGTCTGATTTGCTGTGGCGTTAACCCTGAATGTTCCAAGATTCTCAAATCTCGTCACGTTACCATCTGCCCTCACTCCATAGGCAGTGGCATTACCACTTGTTGAAAGCCCTGT
>JANXDB010000040.1 GCA_025060015.1 Caldimicrobium sp.
ATCCTTTCTATAACCTGACCGTCGGGCAGGGTCTCCTTTTCTAATCTAAAAGGGGCTTCCCCGGCTTTGTAACCTGTGGTTTTTTGACCACCAAAAAGATATTTCTCTCCCAGTTGGGAATTAGCCAGGGCAAGAACACTCTTGAGGATATGGTCAATTTCTTCGGCGGTAGCTTTGCGGGCATTTAGGTCTTGGTTAGCATTCGCTGACTGTATGGCAAGAATCTTTGCTCGGGAAATTAAATCTTCTACATTCATTAAAGTAGCTTCTTGAGCCTTTAAAAAGGCATATCCCTCATCTATAGCTCTCATAAAGCGTTCCATACGAGCAATACCTTGCTTATAATTCAAAGCCACTACCGCCGACGGTGGATCATCAGAGGGACGAAGAAAGTTTCTCCCTGAGGAAATCTTCAGCTGAGAGGTATTGATCTCAGAGGAAAGTCTTTCCAGATCAGCAAGAAAGGCTCCAAACTTAGTGTTCATACCTATTCTCATAGGGCCTCACCTCGACTACCTCTTGGCAGTAATTAATGCCTCAAACATGTCTTCTACTGTGGAAAGAATCTTAGCAGTGGCAGTGAAGGCCTGTTGATACTTAATAAGATTTGCCATTTCTTCATCTAAGGAAACCCCTGAAATACTATCTTTAATAGCGGAAAGCTGTCTTAAAAGATCTTGCAAAAAGGTCTTACTTTCATTCACTGCTTTAGTAGCTGTGCCTACTTCCCCGGTTATTGAAGCATAGTAATTTTCCAGATTAGATAGATTTAAGGCCTCTCTGGTTTCTAAGGCAGAATCCGCAATAGCTTGGGCTATCCTGTTATCTCCCCTTTTTAATTCATAGGGCTTTAATCTGTGGATTAACCCCTCAGAGGCCCTCTCTTTGCGAGAAAGTTTTGCAAAAAGAAAGGAGAGGAAATTTTGACTTTGACCATCGCTCTCCAGGCTAAAATGCTGAAAGTTCTCATCTTTGAGATTAATTTTAAGCCTTCCCCAAGGATCTATGGAAGCCTCAAGGTCTGGAGTGCCATTGTTATTAAGGTCAAGAACATTTAACCAAGTAAGAATATCATTTAAGGTGGGATTATTGAAATAAGAGGAAGCAGTAAGGGGATTACCTTCTGGGGTATAGAGAGTTAAAGTTATAGTTTGAGAGCCAAAGCTAAGATTTGGAGAAAGCACAGCATAATCACTCAAATAGAAGTATTGATTACTTCTCTGATTATATCTCAAGTAATCCTTAGTGAGTTTAACTTCAATGGGAGGAAGGGAGTCAAAATTACTTTCTGGCTGTGGCCTTGTATCCACAAGGACAAAACTTTTCGTTTTATAAAGTCCTGTGGTTTCAATGATAAGCTTTCCCTCTCTATCCAGTCGAGCAGATAGGGCAAAGGGTGCATTTTCCACACTGTTTATAATTCTCAGCACCTGAAAGAGAGAACCGCCGCTATAGAGCTCAATTCTAAAGGGATCTATTACTCCATCCTCACTCTCCTTGGTATCTAGGGCTTTTCCCTTTTCATCAAAGAGATAAGCAGAGATTTCACCTAATTTGAGAGCCTCCACT
This sequence comes from Caldimicrobium sp., assembly GCA_025060015.1. Taxonomy (GTDB): domain Bacteria; phylum Desulfobacterota; class Thermodesulfobacteria; order Thermodesulfobacteriales; family Thermodesulfobacteriaceae; genus Caldimicrobium. The sequence continues at coordinate 1,570 of JANXDB010000040.1, forward strand.
CCCGTTTGCGTCCTGATCAAATTCCAGGCTCCTTCATAGGGGCTATTGCCATCATCCTCAATCTCAATAATAAAGTAGTTTGCACCAGAGGGTGCCCCTACCTCGGACCTATCAAGCCAAATGTAAAAGCTATCCCCAAGGATCTGGGCCTTAAGTCCACTTACGTTGTCAAAATTAGTGAGTAAACCTTCTAAATTACTTGAGGATGCGACCAGGCTTGAGTCAACTAAATTTCCTTGAGAGTCAAAAAACTTAACTCTATAAGAGGTTGAGGTAGAGGGAACAATAGTGCTCTTTCCTAAATAGAGGGTAGGCCTCACCAAGGCTTCAAGTCCTGAGAGATAGGAAACCTCTTCAGCTCCCTGCCATCTAAAGGAAGGCACTAGAATATTTTGCTCCTTCAAAAAGGTAAGAAAGCTATCCCCACTTAAAGGATCACCTCCAACATAGCGCTCCCCTATCTCAAAGCCATAAACCTTGCTCTGATTAGGCTCCAACCGCAAGACCATCCTCTGAGATTCATCAAGATAGGCTCTAAAAAAAGGTAAGCGGTTAAGTCTTCTTAAGATATCTCCCAGGGTGTCAAAGGTATCTGTGGGATCGTTGGGATCATCGTAATCTATTGGTATTTCGTAGGCTTTTAAAGTCTCATTCCACATTACAAGGTGGTTTAAACCTGTTCCATTGTAATTTACCTCAAAAAAGACCGCTTCAGCAGGGGCTTTACTCCTCACTAACTCCAACCTTAAAATTCCCCTTTCATAATAAGCCCTAACTCCACCTTCTCCATTTAAGAGTTCCGGAAACTCTTTAAAGGATGTGCCTGCCCTAATTATCAAGGGACCTCCGGTAGGATTCCCATGGGCATCTTTAAAGGTGATAATTAGATCACTATCTATGGCATTAGTAGTGGTTAAACCTTCATATATAGATAGAGGAGGGTAGGTAAAAACCTCTCCTCTCTCATCCACTGGGCGCACATAGAGC